>CAZFXY010000048.1:0-12126 GCA_964523185.1 uncultured Methanoculleus sp. | reverse complement strand
GTTTGGGGGATGAAGCAGGAAGCCTCTGGGTCTTTAGCCCAGAGGTAGTTCACGTAAATCAAGGGTGAAATAAAGAGGTGCCGCCAGCGGATCTCCCCCGGTGCCGTTGCGGTTTCATGACGGTATGGATGCATTCTTCCGCACAGCATCCGGTATCAGACGGATCTCAAACCCACATTATGTCTGTTCTGCTGCTTTGTTTTCGTTTTTAAAGGACAGATGTGAGATTCGTCCTCCGATACGCCATCACTTATATATATTGTTCTGATGTATTCAGAAACGTATGAATAGAGGTGCATTGACCGTGGGGGCATGTATTCTTGTTTTCGCTCTTTCGTTCTGTTGTGGGTGTACAGATGAGCCCGCAGATATTCCGAAGAGCGAACTGGCCGGCCCGGTCTGGATACTTGAGACATATATGAGTGTGGATGGGACAATGACAGCAGCGCTTGCTGTAGCGCCCGTTACTGCTGAGTTTTCAGAGGGGTCTGTTTCGGGTTCCTCCGGGTGCAACCGGTATCATGCGGCATATCTCACGGATGGAGCTTCACTTACCTTTGATATGCCGGTGGTGACGCAGATGTATTGCGACGGGCGGGATATCATGGGTCAGGAGTCCCGCTATCTGAACCTTCTTGGGAGTGTTGCGGGATACACGGTATCCAGTGACCGGCTCACGCTCATACATCCGTCCGGCGAGGAAATTCTCATCTTCCGGGTCTTGGATCAACACCTGGCAGGGACTAAATGGGAGATGACTGACTATCATGGCGGATCGAAGGGTCTTGTCTCTGTTATCAATGGCAGTTCTGTCACGGTGATGTTTGGTGAAGATGGGCAGATGTCAGGAAATGCGGGATGCAACAACTATTTTGGCTCATATGCGGTGGCGGGAAACAGCCTCGCTATCGGGCCTCTTACCATGACGGAAATGTACTGTGTGGACCCGGACGGTGTAATGGAACAGGAGGCTGCATATCTTGCAGCGGTGCAGGCTGTTGCCTCATACCGCATCAGGGTAGATGGCTTGTCTCTCATGGATGCAGATGGCCAGCAGATGGCAGTCTTTGAACGGTATGCCCCGACCCCTGTTGGGGTGAACTGGGAACTGTCCGGATATAATAACGGACAGGGTGCGATGGCATCACCACGGGCAGGTAGCATCATCACTGCGGTTTTTGATGCAGCAGGTCAGGTGGCCGGCAATGCCGGGTGCAACGATTATACTGCATTTTATACGGTGAAAGGGATGGAAATGACCATCGGCTCTGTCGTTGCAACCGAGAAGTACTGTGATCGTCCGTATGGGGTGATGGAACAGGAGTCCCGGTATCTGGCCCTTCTTGATGACGCCGGCATGTTAGAACGGTCACCGAAGGCACTCAGTGTGCGAGATGCAGACGGAATCATGCTGTTAACCTACACGGTAGAGCGGTCCAAGCCATTGGCAGGCAAATGGCTGACGGTTGCATACCGGGATGGGGACGGGGATCTGACACCGGTAATGGAGGATACAGAGATGACGGCGGTGTTCGGGACTGACTGGCAGGTGAATGTGAGTGCCGGCTGCACCCGTTATTTTGGCTCATACATCACGGACGGAGAGAGGGTTTCGGTTGGCCCGCTGGACCGTTCCATGACCTACGGCGAATCTCCGGAAGGGCTGATGGATCAGGAGAACGGGTATCTGATGGCATTGGAGGAGGCCACATTTTATCAGATCCGTGAGAATGATCTGACGTTATACGACAAATATCGTGCTCCCTGCGTCCGGTATATGCCGGCACCCTGATCTTTCCTTTTCTTTTTTGTCCCTGTTTTGCGGTGATGTCCCACCGTTCTTTTCTTCGGAAGCGTCGCAGGAATGATGGGGGTCGGCCGCGTCTGATGATCTCCTTATTGAGGGTGAGTATCTCTGCCCCTGGATATCCGGTGCTGCAGGGGGAGTGCTCCGAAATACACACATGCACTCACGATCACAATCGTCGCACCGGACGGGATGTCAAAGGCATAGGAGAGCCAGATGCCTGTGGTGGTAAAGACGATGCCGAGGAATGATGCACCGATAATAAGCTCTTTCATGCTGTGGGAAAAGAGGCGGGCGGTTGCTGCAGGGAGCGTCAGGAGAGCAATTACCAGTATGATGCCCACGATCTGGATCAGCATCACCACGGTGAGGCCGGTCAGAAGCAGGAGGATGACCATGATTCGGTCGGGGTGGAGATTCATCACCGAGGCATATTCCTCATCAAACGTGACTGCCACCAGGCGGGGATAGAGAATGGCCACGATGGCGCAGATGCCTGCAGTGAGAATGGCCATGAGAATGAGTGTGTCGCGGGGGACCAGGAGAATGTTCCCGAAGAGGTAACTGAAGAGATCAGGTGCAAATCCGGGAGTGATGTAGATAAAAAGGATGCCTGCTGCCATGCCGGTGGCCCACACCGCACCTACGAGGGTGTCGAGATGCTGGTTTGCCTTCATCCGAATCCATGCGATGCCGGCAGAGGTGCCAAGGGCTACTGCCGCGGCGCCTGCAAGCGGACTGATACCCAGGAAATATCCGAGGCCGATGCCCCCGAAGGCTGCATGAGAGATGCCGCCTGCAAGGGATGCCATGCGTTTGACGACCACAAAACTGCCGATGACGCCGCAGGCAATGCTTGCGAGGAGTCCTGCGATGAGTGCATTGCGGAAGAATTCAAATCCCAGCGCCTCGATCATTTTCTGCCCCCAAAAACCCGGTTCTCATGATCGGGGATGACGCGGTGGGGCACGCCATGGGCAATGATGTCCACCGGGCAGGGATAGGCCCCTGCAATCATATCATCAGTAATCTGATTGTCATGGTGCGTAAAGAGGCGGCGGTTGACACAGGAGATGTGGGTGACGTCCGGTGAGAGGGCACTAATGTCATGGGTGACAAGGATGATCGTCATCGATTCCCTCAGCTGGCGGAGAATGTCGTAGAAGCGCACTGCTGTCGGACCGTCTACATAGACAGTTGGCTCGTCGAGGAGCAGAATCGATGGTTTTCCGGCAAGGGCACGGGCAATGATCACCCGTTGTCGTTCACCGCCCGAGATGCCGTGAATGGGGCGATCTTTCAGGTGCGCTATCTGCATTGTTTCCATGGCCTCGTCTGCTGCGTCGGTGTCTTCGCGGGTGAACCGTTGAAAGGGGCCTTTCAGGTGACCGAGCCGCCCGGATACCACCATGTCCTGCACTGATATCGGGAACTGAAAGTCAAAGGTTCGGAACTGAGGCACGTATCCGAGATGCGCCCGCATTTCATGAGGGGTGGCGCCCATCACCCTGACTGTACCGGAATCCGGGCGGATGAGACCAAGAATCACTTTCAGGAGTGTGGTCTTTCCACCGCCGTTGGGGCCGATGATGGCGTGAAATTCATGTTCACGTATGGTCAGGTTGATGTCCTCCAGCACACATTGGCCGTTCTGGGTGAGGTTTACCTGTGCTACTTCGATTACCGCCTGTTTCATGCTCACACCGCCCATGTTTGGAAGGCCTTGGTGACCTGCCTCAGGTTTTCAGCGTAGTTCTCTGCAAGGGGGCTGATGTAGACGACATGTCCGCCGATTTCGCCTGCAATGGCCTCTGCATTGCGGGTCGGGGATTCCCTGGAGGCAAATATGACCGGGATGCCTTTCTCTTCTGCAGTGGTGATGATTGTCTGGAGCATGGCTGGTGAGGGTTCTTTTCCGTCTGCTTCAATTGCAATCATGGAAAGTCCGTATCGGTTGGCATAATATCCCCATGCCGGGTGATAGACAAGCACGGTTATCTCTTCGGTATTGGTAAAAATTTCTGCGATCTCCTTGTCGATGCGTGCGAGGTCCGCGTCATATGAGGCATACTGTGCCTCAAAATATGTGGTATCGTCCGGCGATTTTGCGATATAGGCATCGGCGATATTCCGTACGATGATTCGGGCGTTTGCAGGCGATAGCCATGCATGGGGGTCGCACCGGGTCGTGGCGTCCGTGACGGGGGTGCCGCTGGCGTCCGCGCGCAAAAGGGAGATGCCCGTCGATGTGTCCACAACTTGCATGTCGGGATTCACCGGCGTCAGCTTCGTTAGCCATGCATCCTCAAACTCGATGCCGGTGCCCACTGCCAGATACAGCGGCGTCCCTGAGAGTGCCTTTAGCTGTCCGGATGTGGGCTCGTAAGTGTGCGGGCTGGCACCCGGGGGCACCATCACCATGACCGTTACCCGGTCACCCCCCACTGCTTCGGCAAACTCCCGATACGGCGGGATGGTGACGGCGACATTCATTCGTTCTGAGTGGTTTATCTCTGTGGGTACAGGCGCATCAGGTGGTGTGTCCTGTATGCATCCGCAGCCAAACACACCGAATGCCATGATGATCACCATAATGAGTATGAATCTCTGGTGCAGGCGGCCTCTTGGCCGGGCAGCATCTGCTGTTTGGTGTATATGTGGTCTCTGCGTTCACATCCCCTCCGTGTCTTTCTATTCCTGGTTTTTGTTCATAAATAGTTTGGTGGTGAGAATGCAGTTTTTTTTCTGTATCGCAGAAACAACCAACGATATACCACGGAAGGGCTTATGCTGCCCATCTAAAAGGAGTGGGTGGCGCATGACAGGGCAATGTATCCATCCCTCTTTTTCGTGTGGAAAAAAGGGTGGGGATACCAGGATTCGTGCCTATTTTAGATTGAGATTTGCAAGCGGGATGTATGGTATTGTCGAAAGCAGATCGCTTTTGATAGTGTCCATACCGACTCGTTCAACAAAACGTGCTGTCCTTTCTCCGGGGTTTGCGGTATCACGGTAATAGACAAGGAGGCGTTTTGCCAGATCTTTGACCTCATCTGTGGATAGGTCTTTTGCAATTACGTCCCCGATGCGGGGCCGTCCACCGGAATTGCCGCCGAAAATAACGGTCCATCCCTTTCTCGTGCCCAGCACGCCGATGTCTCTTAGGTAACTCTCACCACAGCTCCGTGGGCAGCCGGAGACACCCATCTTCAGCTTCGCCGGCAGATGCATGTCCTGATACATCTCCTCCAGTTCAAGACCAAGGCCAAGCGAGTCCTGTAACCCGTACTTGCAGACCACAGTGCCGGGACATGCCTGCACATAATGCACACAGGGGGCCGTTGCTTCGCCGACGGTCATCCCCAGTTCGTTCCACATGTTCTCTACGTCCTCTTTTTTGATGCCCACAAGAACCATGCGCTGGCCGGATGTCATCTTTATCACCGGCACCTTATAGCGCCGGACTACTTTGATGATACTCTCCAGTTGTTCCGGGGTGACGATGCCCGCCGGTGTGCGGGGGACGATAGCATAAGATTGTCTATCGCGTTGGAGGATTGCTCCTCGGGGTCCTTCTTCCATCTTTATTTACCTCAGTTCCGGCGCTGTATGCTGCCGTAATTAACCCAGTAATAGGGCGCCTGAGAGCATAAAGATGACGGGTAGGCGTGAGATAAGGAATTGGGATAAAAATTTTTGTTCCCGACTTCCTGAAGGCCGGTTACCTGACCGGCACCGAAAGGAGTCCGGGGTGGGCGCCGGTGATGCACCGTCCGCCTGCAGGGGTGACGACAAAGGTGTTCTCTATCCCCACCATACCAACGCCGGGCACCCCCTTCTTGGGTTCAAGGGCGAATGCCATCCCTTCTGTGATGGGTTCGTCAAAGCCACCGGCGATTACCGGTAGTTCATCGATGAGGAGACCAACGCCGTGGCCGAGGAAGTTCACCCGCCGGTTGCCAAACCCCATGAAGTTCTTGAGAAATTCGGGTGTGAGAGATTCCATGATGGTCCGATATATTTCTGAGGGGCAGGTACCGGGCCTGAGCATGGCGGCCATCCGGTTCTGGATATCTACACACTGGTGATGTGCGAGAATGGCGTCTCTCGGGAGGGCCTTTCCGAATACATAGGTCATGGTCTTGTCGGTATGGTAGCCCTCCACCCCGCAGCCGATATCCACGAAGACGAGATCGCCGTCCCTGAGGGTTCGGTGCCTGTTGCCAAGCAGCGGAACTGCCGGGGAGAGGCCAAGGCAGCCTCCCGGGCCGTTGAATGCGGTGGGGTAGAGACTGTTCTCTCCAAACCCGATCTGACCCATGACAATTTCGGTGTCAAACATGCCGAACCGGACCGTTCCATGGTGCCCTTCTTCAATGAGGAGGGGATAGAGGAGGGAGCCAAACGCTGCTTCACTCATACCGCTCCTGAGCAGTTCCGGAACCCGTTCTTCGAGCACTCTCTGGTGAATCCTGCCTGATTCTTCCATCCGAACGAGTTCATACGGGCTTTTCACTGCACGGACAGCAGCAAGATGCAGGTCTGCTGCAAGAATCCTTTTGATGGGGAAGTGTCTCCGGAAACGTTCAAGCAGGGCCAGCGGCACCACCTCTGTTTCCAGGTGGATGGTGGCAGGCATGGCCGGCAGATCATTTGTTGCATCACGGAAACTCTGCATCGGTACAATCCGGGGGAATACTGATTCGTCGCAGGCCCGTTCATAACTGCGCCTGACCCGAAAAATCGGTTCACCGTTGCGGGGGATGAGCAGCATGCCATCCTGCCGGGTGCCGGTGAAGTAGTAGAGGTTGATATTGCTGAATATCACCACGCATTCCCAGTCAGGTGCGTGCGTATCCATTCGGTCCCGGAATAGTCTCATTCTCTGCTGCAGTTCAGAAAGGGGGACGGGTGGGGTCATGATCAAGAGGTATGCATGCCCGGGTGATAACAGGTGGTGCGGCATCTGGTGCGAATGGGGGGGTCAGATTCCGGGAAAGTGTTATTATGTCTGAAAATAATTACCTCGCGGTGAAGACCATGGAAATGAGTGCACGTAACGTCCTGAAAGGTACCATCAGACAGATAAAATATGGCCAGATTCTCGCGGAGCTGGTCATTGAACTGCCCGGGGGAATCGAGATCACTTCGCTCATAACAAAGAATTCTGCCGAACATCTCGGACTCGTTGTGGGGAAAGAGGTATCTGCCGTGATCAAAGCCTCAAATGTAATGGTTGGGATTGAGTGATTCCCTTTTCCCCGTCGTTCCCGGCAACCTGAATGGTGGGGGCATTCACTGTTTCACGCAGATGAAATGGTGAAGTCAGCTATTTATGCTGGTTTGACATGAGAGGTTTTCGTTCTCTCCTCGTCTTTTTTCTTTCCTCCTCTGTCTTTGATGGTATGAAACCCGGTTGTCTTTCTGGATTTCGTCTTTCTGCATTGTTTCCCCACAGGTCATGGTACCGTGAAATGCTGTCCGGGTATGCTTTTGCTGCAGATCCACCGAATACATATATACTATGCCGGGTATGTCTGGTTCATGTATCAGTACAGATGCACAAAATGTGGCTATGTTTATAGCCCGGAGGGCGGTGACTACACGCAGGGTATCCCGGCGAAAACCGCGTTTGAAGACTTGCCTGACACGTGGGTCTGCCCGCGGTGCCGTGTGGGCAAAGAGTACTTTGTGAAGATGGAATGACTGGGAGAGTGGACCTACTCTCCCATTGATACCTTCTTTGTATGCTCTTTTTTGGCTGATGCAGTAGGGAGTTTACCCTGAGAGAAATCGCTGAATTTCAGCCTGGCGTGGTGTATGGTATCATCCTGCGGGCAGTCTTTCCCATGAGTGATATATGGTGCTCTGACCTCATGGAGTCTGATGATGGTCCGGATGAATGGGGGATATTGAGTAACGAACTGCTCTCTGTGTTTGGAGACTGGCTTACCGTAGGCAGGCTCACCCAAACGACGCTACATACGCCTTTGCAGATTCGGTGACCGAAATGAAAATGAGCATTGATCACAGGAATGAATTGCATGATTCAAAAAACGGTCCAACACTCTCCAAAAAATGATAAGCGCTGAGGGGGAGATTTGAACTCCCGAGGGGAAATTCCCCACAGGCTTTCCAGGCCTGCGCCCTACCAGACTAGACTACCTCAGCACAGCGTGCTGCTGCCCTATTATATTCGGGACTGGATTTCTTAATGGTATGGATTTTCTGATATGGGATTGCTGCCGAAACGGGGTGGGGACCGAGGGCCCCGGTAGCCTGCCAAACGAATGCGCAGATAATTGCAGAGAGGGGGCAGTGCCGGAGCATTATGCGTGAAATCCGCGTGAGACTCCATGTGGGACATTGTGCATGACCGGTGAAATGGGGGTGGATGTGCCTGATAATGGGGATAATGAAACGACAGAAAAGAACCAAGACAAATGCGTGAGAAAAAAAGGTGATGCGCAGGGTGTTTTCAGGCCGATCTCAGCGGTTTCCCTTTTTGCGCTGGATTGATTTGGTTCCGGTATATTTGGTCTGGCCTTTCTTGTCCCCTTTCGCCTTGGATGGTTTATCTCCGGTACCCCGCCGTCTGCCGTTCTTGCTGGTGCTCAGGTATTTTTTACTGTCATCGGGGCGTTTCTTTGGCCCGGGACGCAGTGAACGGCGCGTGTCGGCCTTGTCTCCCTTTTCCCCGGTCTTGTCCTTTCTCTCCTCTGTCCGGGGCGCGTGTTCAGGTGTTTTTCTTGGCCGTTCCGCAGGCGGTTTTGTCACCCAGCCTTTGGGATAGGTGCCTGCCTGCATAATCACCATCTTTGGTTGGATGAGGATGCCCGTTTCGCCGGGCACCATTGCGTCAGAGGGTAACAGCGCGGTGCCGATGCAGACCAGTTCACCCTGTGCGGTCATCACGGCGACGTCGGCGTTCCTGGCAAAGGAGTCAGCGGCTGTGATGCCCACTCCCGCAAGGGATGCACCATGGCAGAGGGCGTCAACGGCGGTGTCACGGATCGTGACCGTCGGGATGCCTTCCAGCACTGATTCCGGCGGTTTGATGTATGAGAGCAGTTCTTCTCTGTTTCCTTCCTTTGCCCGTTCCACGGCATCCCGGAGTGAATGCAGGGTGCAGCACATTGTTTCGTCGTATCCGCCGGACCGTATCCGCCGGAGTTCGACCATCTGGCCGCCGGTTCCGATGGCAAACCCGATATGACGGCAGAGGGACCGGATGTAGGTGCCTGCCTCACAGCGGACACGGAGGAGCACATCCCGTCCGTCAATATCGAGTACATCAATCTCATACATCGTCCGGATACGCAGCGCCCGGGCGACTGCACTTCTGAGGGGCGGACGCTGGTAGTTTTTTCCGACAAATTCCCGTGCGGTTTCCCGGATCTGTTCCTCTGTTGCATCCCCGTGGAGTCGGAGCAGGGCAATATACTCCTTTTCGTGACTGAGAATCACCGGCGCAAGCCGGGCGGCCCTGCCCACCATGACGAGGAGCACTCCGGAGACATCCGGATCCAGCGTCCCGCCGTGACCGCAGGGCATCCCCAGCATGTCACGCACCCATGCAGCCACCTCGTGGCTGGAGGGGCCCCGCGGTTTATCGACTGCAATGATACCGCCGCGTGGCAGATCAAGATTCAGTCCACCCGAGGTATTCCCGTCCTCTTCCAGATAGCGGTTCAATGCCGCAAGGGTGCCCAAAAGTGTTCCGTTCCCAACGACAACCGGTTCCGTTCCGTCCTCTCTCATCCGGTCTGCGGTAGTGTCACCGATTGCCATGGGGAGCAGCCCTTCTTTTTGGTAGTGTGCATAGGTATAGGAATTGGCGCTGGTGAAAAGGATGGCCTCTGCATCTCCCGTTTCAAGCGGGGTATTCGTTGGTTCCAGTGCATAGACCGGCACTTCACACGGGACTCCCCCTGCGGTGGCGATGGCATCCAGAAGCATGGGATTTGGCACATCCGCACGGGGGATGCCGATCTTTTTTCCTGTTATCCATTCCCCGAGGTAGGGCACAAAATCACGGGAGTAATGGGATGGCAGGGTTTCTGAAAAAACGCCTCCTTCTTCCAGATACTCCGCTGTCTGCGGGCCTATTGCGATGATGCGTGCGTTCGTATCCAGGAGTGGCCCGATGAGACGGGCGGGCAGGGCGCTCGTGAAAAAGATGCAGTCATAGGTCTCCTCATTTGCGGCAGTGACAAAGGCCTCTACGGCCTCTTCGTATACCCGTGCCTGCATGGGGGAGACAATACGGCATTCGTGGCCGAATTCCTGGCAGAGCCGCCGGTCAGCACCTGCCTTTTCCGGAAGTCTGGTGATTGCAATCTTCATGTTACTGTATATATGCACTCTGGGGTATCATTGTTTTTTGCGTATCGGATGGTTTTTCCCTCATTGCATGCCACAGATTCTTTGTGGCAACAGAGATCATCGCAGGCGTTCTCATCGGCACCATTCTTGGCACCATAAGCGGGCTTGTCCCCGGTATTCATGCGAATACGATGGCTGGCATGCTGGTGGCAGCCGAAAGCGGACTTCTTGCCATTCTCGGCGCTCCGGCGGTGGGGGTTGCCCTGTTTAGTGCCTTGGTGGTGCATACCTTCACTGACTGTATCCCCAGTACCTTTTTTGGTGTCCCGGATGCCGACACTGCCATATCTGTGCTCCCCGCGCATGCGCTCTGCATGCAGGGCAGGGGTGAGGAGGCCGTCCGGTATTCTGCATTGGGGAGCGCCGTCTCGGTAATGATGGTGATGCCGCTGTTTGCGGTGTTCATGCTTTTTCTGCCGGGTCTGCAGCCCGCTATCGACTGGTGGCTGGGGATTATACTGATCGTCGTAGCCGGTATGCTGATTCTTAGTTCTGAATCGCCTGAATGGTCTGCGGTGGTCTTTCTGCTCTCCGGCATTCTGGGCATCTTTGCCCTCCGTTATACATGGCTTATCTCACACACTTCAGGTGTTTCATCGGTGTTAATGCCGCTTCTGACCGGTCTTTTTGGCATATCTGTGCTGCTCCGTGCCTCCGGCGGAAAGATGCCGGAGCAGGTGCAGGGAGGTGTATCCACCGAAGGTGCAGGTCTTGTCTGGCACGCAGGCATTGGCACCTGTGCGGGTGCTGTCGTCGGGTGGCTGCCCGGTCTCTCCAATGCAATCGCTAACGCCCTCCTTTCGCCGCTTTTTCAGGCGGGCAGCGAGGGGAAGGGCTTCATCATCGCCACCAGTGCGGCCAACACGGCGAATGCCTTTCTCGGCCTCGCTGCGCTCATTGCACTGGGGCGGATGCGAAACGGTGTGATGGTGGCTCTTGACACCATCGGTATGCCTTCACCTCTTTTGCTCTTGGCCGGCGGAGTGGGTGCCGCACTGCTGGGGTTTATGATCACCCTTGTCTGTGGGCGGGGCGCCCGGTTTCTGGGGGGCATCCCGGTGCGGCCGATGAGTTATGCGGTGATTGGTGTGGTCACGTTTCTGGCGTTTGTGCTGACCGGGGTCTTTGGTCTGTTCATTCTTGTGTGTGCCACACTGGTCGGACTGATTCCGTCCCTTGTCAATGTCCGGCGGGTCACCTGTATGGGTGCGATAATGATGCCGGTGATTCTGTTCTCCCTCAATATTCTCTGACACGTACACATTCTCTAACACGATGCAGGTGAATTACCCATTCTTTAACGCGATGCAGACGCTTTGTTTGGCACGGAAAAATGTGGTGTTGGTGTTTCGGGTGTGGTCAGAACCCGATATACAGGGCTATCATATAGGCGAAGTATGCCACCATCAGGAGACCGGCCCACGCCCGGATGATGTGGGGTTTTCCCCTGACAATTGGTATGACGGCAAGCGAGAAGAGCACGACAATAATGATGTCGGTATATGCCGGAATCACTATGGGACGGATGAGTGCACCGGCGCCCATGACAAAAAGCAGGTTAAAGATGTTACTGCCCATCAGGTTGCCTACAGAGATGCCGAGGTCACCCCGCAGGATTGCGACAAGAGAGGTGGCAAGTTCCGGAAGCGAGGTGCCGACTGCGACGATGGTCATGCCAATGACAAACTCTGATATGCCAAACGCCTCTGCGATGGTGATGGCACCGTCCAGCACCAGCTGGGATCCGATGATGACGGCAATCAGGCCACCTGCGGTCAGCACCCAGTCCATTCTGCCGTGGGTCTCAATGCGCTCCACCGGTTCTGTGCCGGTTTTTTTTACCGTGATATACAGGATGATGCAGAATGCGATGAGCATCAGCAGACCGGATATCCGGGTGAGTTCACCGGTGATGGCCAGCACGGCAAAAAAGA
>CAZFXY010000047.1:0-12141 GCA_964523185.1 uncultured Methanoculleus sp. | reverse complement strand
TCATGCCATATGAGGTGGGAAATTATATTTTGCTACTATAGGAAAAATTTGCATTGCTATGAACAATTAGCCTTTAATTGAAAGATAAAAAAGTTGGAAAATCCAGGCAGCCTATTTGATCTTTTTATTGAGCTTTTTGAGCTTTTTCTTTGCGGCCTGGCTACCACCAGCCGCCTGCTTTGAGAGATCTTCTGCCTTGGCTTTCTTCACTTTGTTCACCTTTTCCATTTGTTTCTTACTTAATGCCATTCTCTTACCTCGCCAAGACTTGTCTTGTAATATTTATAATTCTCTCTTATAAACCTGTATTGTTGTAGCACCCCGGGAAATGCCTTGCAGAAATGAAAAAGGGATCAATGCAAGAGTTATTTGTATGTGATATGAAACGGCGCGAAAAGAAGCACGAACCCGTGGATATATGCTGTTGAGCAAAAGTTAATGTAGCCAAAAGATGGTATATCTCACATCGTCTTTGCCTAAATGTCTTGCATAAAGGCAGAAGAATGGAGGACAAATTCCATGGACAAAAAGAAAAAACTCACCACAGCAGCAGGGGCACCGGTGCCCGACAATCAGAATTCCATCACGGCCGGTCCACGCGGTCCCATGCTGATGCAGGACGTATGGCTCCAGGAAAAACTTGCACATTTTGACCGCGAAGTGATTCCCGAACGACGTATGCATGCCAAGGGGTCGGGCGCTTTTGGCACATTCACTGTCACCCACGACATCACACAGTATACCAAAGCAAAGGTTTTCTCTACGATAGGCAAGAAGACTGAAGTTTTTCTCCGTTTCTCAACCGTTGCCGGTGAACGTGGTGCAGCGGATGCGGAGCGTGACATCCGTGGCTTTGCTATGAAATTCTACACAGAAGAAGGGAACTGGGACCTTGTCGGCAACAATACCCCGGTTTTCTTTCTCCGCGACCCGCACAAGTTCCCCGATCTCAACCGTGCGGTGAAGCGCGATCCCCGCACCAACATGCGTTCTGCGACGAATAACTGGGATTTCTGGACATCCCTCCCCGAAGCGCTCCATCAGGTGACCATTGTC
The DNA here is from genome assembly GCA_964523185.1 of uncultured Methanoculleus sp. GTDB lineage: Archaea > Halobacteriota > Methanomicrobia > Methanomicrobiales > Methanomicrobiaceae > Methanogenium. The sequence continues at coordinate 11,085 of CAZFXY010000047.1, read as the reverse complement.
ATGAGCGACCGTGGAATCCCTTATTCCTTCCGCCACATGGACGGCTTTGGGAGCCACACCTTCAGCATGATCAATGCAAAGAATGAGCGGGTCTGGGTCAAATTCCATCTGAAAACGCAGCAGGGCATTAAAAATCTCACTGACGAGGAGGCTGAAGCAGTTGTAGCAAAAGATCGTGAGAGCAACCAGCGTGACCTGCTTGAGAGCATCGACCGGGGGGATTTCCCCCGCTGGACGATGTACATCCAGGTGATGACCGAAGAACAGGCAAAGCAGATGCCGTACAACCCCTTTGATTTGACAAAAGTCTGGTATCACAAGGAATACCCCATGATCGAGGTGGGTGTGCTTGAACTGAATCGAAATCCCGACAATTACTTCCAGGACGTCGAGCAGGCTGCGTTCAACCCTGCCGCAGTTGTTCCGGGTATCAGCTTTTCTCCGGACAAGATGCTGCAGGGGCGGCTGTTCTCGTACGGGGATGCACAACGCTATCGGTTGGGTGTTAACCACCACCAGATCCCGGTCAATCGACCAAAACATGCCCCGGCTCATGCGTCTCACCGTGATGGCCAGATGCGGATGGACGGAAACCACGGGGCTGCCGTTGGTTACGAGCCGAATAGCTTCGGCGAGTGGCAGGAACAGCCTGAGTACAGGGATCCGCCACTAGAGCTTTCCGGTGCAGCAGCAGCCTGGAACTTCCGCGAAGACGATTCAGACTATTATACCCAGCCGGGCAAACTCTTCCGGCTGATGAGCACCGCGCAGCAGAAGGTGCTGTGTGAGAATACCGCACGTAACATGGGCGATGCGCCCGAGTTTATTAAGATACGGCATATCGGGAATTGCCTAAAGGCCGACCCGGCCTATGGTAGGGGTGTTGCAGATGCACTTGGTATCCCGCTTGACAAGGTGAATTGAGCGGTTTTGAACGGTTTTGAGCGGCTTTGTGCCGCTCATTTTTTTATCCGGATATATGCATCGTAACATTTTTTCGTCACACACGCCTCTATCAGTCTGCACTGACCCGATGAAAGGCTCTGTCCCACGATGTCTCCATTTACACCCGGGGGTCTCGTGCATGCTTTTCCTTTTCAGCGGCACTGGTTGCAAGGACGCTGGTCTCCTATGCCGGGAAAAGAATGTCAGGGACTCCTTTGTCGGCGGTGAAAGAACGTCGGCATGGACACGTGAGTCAGTCGCGATGGAGCGATTGTCGAGGTGCCAAAAGACGTCATCCCCTGTATAGCTAATCGGGTTTGGCGGTGGTTTCGTTATACATGGAGCGCCTGTGGGGTGGTTTCAGGTTTATGTCTTCTTCCTCGGGCTCCTGGTAAGGAGAACCGGGCATGATGGAAAAGAGACGACGGAGTGAACCTACATCTCACCAGGGAGTTCATCTTCAGCTTTACTTGGAAGAACGGCACAATTTCTTGCACCCGGCTCCTCTGCTGCAATTTCTCGACCGATGAAGGGCTTGCAGGAGCCTGCGGGCATGGCCTCAATCGGATCATTTGCCATAGATGTGTCCGGGATGCGATAGAGATCCTTGACGAGGTCCTTGTGCCTGTCAATTTTGGGCAGCCGCCACCCGGCGAGGACACCCGGGAGGAGCGGAAATCGTAGCGCCCGCCGCAGATCGGCTGTGTTAAGGTTCTTCGCCGCCATTGCCCGCTTCTCGATGATGTGCCAGGAGAAAAACGCGAGAGCGAACGTCATGAGGAAGGAGAGTCCGAAGAGTGCCGGAAGGGAGAGCATGTTCCCTGTGGCCTGGATAAGGGTCTGCTGGATTGGGTAATGGTAGATGTAAGTCCCATAAGAGAAGTCTCCCGCTCTGCCGAAGGTGTTCAGGAACGGGACCGGGAGATAGGCAGCGTAGAGGGTGAGGTAGGGGATGCAGACCACGCCGGCGACGGCTGAGTAGGGCGTCAGGGCTGATACGATGAGCACCACGAGCAGCGCTCCTGCAATGGCCGGGTGGTAAGGAATCTGCTTCCGATGGATGTAGAGGTACGCCCCAATCAGGAAGTAAAGGGAGTACCGGACCTTTGACATCACGGGGTCGTCGAACCAGACGAGCCAGATCAGGGCGTTTATGGCGGCGAGGGTGGGGATAACACCCCAACGCCGCAGGAGTCCGGCAATACCCAGGACAGCGACGACCCCGTACATCACGACTTCAACGGGTATCGTCCAGAGTGGACCATTGACGTAGGTCCACGGATTTATCTGGAAGAGACCAATGACTGACCCGTCCTCAAAAAACGGGACCGTGGCAAGTCCTGCCGTGGAGAAAAGGGCATAGAAGTATTCTCCCAACGGAAGTGTCGTCATCAGCGGGCCGATGATAAAGAGGGTGAAAAAGATCATGGGAATGAGGGCCGGAACGACCCGGAGAAACCGTTTCCAGACAAACCGTTTCGCCGATGAGGTAGATACCCAGCTTGAGGTGATCAGGTACCCGCTGGTGACGAGGAGGGCGGCAAGTGCTGCCTGCCCCACGAGGAGGATTGGATCGGTGAGCCCGATCCCGACAAAACCGAGCCTGAGCGCGTAGGCATGTGTGAAGACGATCGCCGCTGCCGCAACGAACCGCAGGAAATCGAAGTTGTTTGAGAACCGGTCTGGGCTGCGGGAAGCATTTCTGCCCTCCGGGACGGTTCCCAGGTGTTGTGTGGTCATAGCAGTCAGGATACCTTCACAACTGTCCTCCGGCAGTTATTATATAATTAGTCAAAGCATTCTTTTCCATGGATCTGCTGGTTGTCACTACGTTTGCTGTTGTTGCCCTGCTCGAGATCGCTTTCCCGCTCGCGCTTGGCTACTGGATCGTCAAACGATTCGGCGTCTCGTGGCGTGTCTTTCTTCTCGGCGCCCTCTTCTTTATCGTCGTGCAGGTCATCCACATCCCCCTCGTCCTTGTGACACAGAACCCGCTGTACCTCGCTCTTTTGCCGTCCGGGACAACAACGGCCCTTGCCGGCCTCGCCGTCTACCTCGGCCTCATGGCCGGGCTCTTTGAGGAGGTCGGCCGCTACCTTGTCTACCGTTATGTATTCCGGCAGCAGAAGATCCCTCTCACCCGTGAGAACGGCCTCCAGTTCGGGGCTGGGTGGGGCGGTATCGAGAGCATCTTCATCGCTCTCCTCGTTTTCACGAGCATGCTCTCCTACGTCGCCCTCACCGGTGAGGGGTCGATGCTCTTCATCCCCGACGATCCCACTGCCCTGGCGCAGATCGAGAGTCTCCAGGCTCTCACCCCGCTCGATATTCTGCCCGGCCTCATCGAGCGGATGATGACGATTACCCTACACATCGCCTGGTCGCTGATGGTGCTCGCCGCCGTCGTGTATGGTGAAAAGGTGCTCCTCGCTCTCGCAGTGCTCTGGCACACTGCTGTGGATGCCGTTGCCGTCTATCTCGTCCCTACACAGGGGGTTCTGGTGACCGAGGCGGTGATTTTTGTTTTTGCGGTGACCGGATTTGCGTACATCCTCTGGGAGTGGCGGCGGATGGGGGCGCGCCCCTCCTCCTAGGCGCTTTATTCGTGCAGGTATCTCCGGCGGTCTGGTTGTCGGGCGACATTCCATCCGTGAGAACCGTCTGCTCCGCGATGACCTCTCCGATGACGTGCGCCTCAACGACGGGGATCGGGTAGATGCCGGCGGCCGAGAAAGAAAAGGAGCTCGAAAAGCCTCCTCGGCTGGAGGCCTTATTGATCATTGGGTATCCGGAAAATAAAAAACGGAAAAAGGTTTTCAGGATCACGTATCACATCACGTTTTCTGGTACAGCTCTGCACTTCTGTTTATCTTTTTCTGAACCGTCGCCCATTCTTTGGTTATAAGAAAACTCTCCTCCATATACCCGATAACTGTTTCAAATTTCTTCATCGGAAATGCCATTGTCAGCATATCCTGGGGGACACACTTCCGTGCAGACGGATCGAACATGCCCAGCACAACGCGTGGCTCATCCTTGTGCTGTTCAAGCCATGGATACAGAATAATACTGCTACATCCTGCCCCCATCGGGCAGATGACGCCATTTGGATTCGCCTGGTCGAAGTTTGCGAGCGTAAAAAGTCCGCTCATCACTTCGGGGCGGGCAAAGAATATCACCACTTCCGGGTTGTCGGTGTCTGTCAGTTTGTCCCAGCGTTTCAGGTGGATGTTATCTTTATGCGGGGGAAATTCTGGGATGAACTTCTCCCAGTCGTCAACAAGTTCCGGCGTCTGTTTGTACCTTTCCCCTTCACAAACCCCCTCTTTTCCGTATGAGAGGAAATATCTGAAATGAGGAGGAAGTGCATGTGAATATCCCGAATACCTGAGTCCGCCAATACACGTTATTGAGTCTTTGCCGAAAACAAGCGATTTCCCGTTTCTTACACGGTTAATCTGGCAGATGAGGCAGCGCCAGCCATCGGGCGGCGAAACAATCTCACCATCTCCCGTGTCGTTTCTAAACTCCAGTGTTATGGGAAGATCAGCTCCCTGGAAATACTTATTCCATAATGCAGAAAAACTGTCGCGAAGTGCAATGTCCATGCTCAAAGAATACGTATTGAGGTATTAATAAATGGTATCTTTAAAAAACCGGCTGACCTTGGATGCTGGCTAGGACGGCTATACCGAGGGAGAAGCATAGTTACTGGTATGGTGTCTGCTGTTCCAACCAAAAAATATCACTATCTTAGGCATAAACTGGATTCGGGTTTATTTCCTTATTAAATCGGCTGATAAAGTCAAATGCCCGAAAAAGATGCTGTCTCTCCTAAAGGGAGACCAGAAAACAGTTGGATACTATTTCAGGAGGGTTGCAAAACGTCGTCTGTTCAGAGAATATGGATAACCGTCTCTCTCTTCGATGATGTCTGATCGAATCGAAGAAAAAACGAGTGTATCCCGAGATACACTCTGTTATGCATGGCATTGCCAAGGCATATGATGTTTTTTTCTCAGAGGTCACGTTATAATATGAATGCCACAATTGCCAAAACGATAAAGATAATGATCAACCATTTTGCAACACTCATGGAAAACCCTGCGATACCCCGTGCACCCAGTATATAGGCGACCAGCGCCAATACAAGGAATAATACTGCCAGTTCAATAATCATTTTTCACTTCTCTTTTGTTTTTAAATTTGATTTGTTCCTGTGTCTCGCGATTTTCGCATTGGAAACGGTAAGTTATACACCGTTTTTTATAACACCCAATACTTCACTCATCCTTTCTCCTGCAGTTTTGAGGATGTTTTCGGTGGCGACCTTGGCATCATCATATGCTGCATTTGCATCTACGCGGATCTCATCGACAACGTTATGGGCTTTTACCCTGGTTCATCTTTTATTTTAGTTTTACGCCCCCCACTGATGTTATTTCGTATGCCGGGGTTAGATGTCTCATTATTAATAATCATATATATATGTTATGTCTGCGAGTGATTATGAGACTTATATCAGAAGGAACTACGCAAGAGCAAGTATGATATTGTTATTGGTAATTTCCATTCTGAGAACAGAGGCGATTGTATTACCTGATACCTTCAGTTTCTTTAGGAAATACTGATTCCGATCACATGTCATGTCAAATCTGATTATATGAGATAATTTCAAAGGGAATTGCCATGAGACGACATAAATCGATATAAATCGACGATAACCCTAATATGCCTTCTGCGCCATTTTGCCTCTGGCGATGGAGGATATCAGGAGCACCTGCTATACCTCTGTTCTCCACCCTCACAGAGTCCTTTGTGTCCATTGCATCCTTTTAAACGAGGGGAATAGAGGAATAGAGGATAACTGGTATACCCACAAGAAATCGGAACAGCCTCTTCCGTTTCGCATAAGACCGAATATCCGTCCCGGCTGCATCACGAGGTAGAATTTTACCGGTGCATTCATTCCTCTCACGGTTTATGTTTTACCGACATTTCTCCTCGTCTTGTTATTTGGGATCATTTCTCCGCATAAAAACACTCACAACACCAAGAATGCTGCAGGCCGCCACAATAATCGCCCCTCCTTCTACCGGGAATTCATCCACAAGAATGGCCGGATACCAGTCCGCACTCATGCCATCTACCGTGCACCCGGTGAAGGAGTTGTATTCGCTGTTAGGGCCAAGGAAAACGCCATATTGGGTTCCGAAGAACCTGCAGTTCGTAAAGATGTTTCTGTTGGAACCAAGAAGAGTAATGGCGTTGGAATGCGTATACATATTCACATCAATGGCACAGTTACTGAAGGTATTGGAGTCCGAATTTTCGAGGATAACCCCATCGCTCCTTGTCCATATTGCGCAGTTTCTGAATACGTTGTTGTCTGAATCACGGATGATGATACCTTGGTAGCTGTCGATGATTGGGCACCGGATGAACGTATTGCCGGCGGCTCCTTCGATGGTCATCCCGATGCCTCCCCCTCCCAGCCAAAACCCATCCACCACACAGTTGATGAAGGTGTTGTGAGAGCCATAGACCGTAATCCCCTCGCCGCCAATAAGTCCATAGATAGGAGGATAGCCGGTGAGGACACCTTCAAGAGTGTTATAATCCGAATTTATCAACAGTCCGCGGACTGCCACGCATCCGATGAGAGTACACCCGTCCGCCGCCAGACAGACATACTCGTCGACTATCACATCATAGCTGCCAACCAGAACGAGGGCCTTATCTACAAGGACATTCTCTCTATATATTCCGCTTTTGATCAGGATGGTGTCTCCATCTGTTGCCGCATCGATGGCATCCTGAATGGCTGCAAAATCGTCGTCCCCCCCTTTTCCAACGATCCACGCATTCGAGCGCAACGAAGTGATGCCCATCGTTTCGGTTTCTCTGTCAGGGGAAACTTCCCTGAGTGTCGCGTCAGTTACAAGAGGAAGATCGCTGAATTCATATGTCCGGACACGATCGTTTTCCGGGTCATTCACATAGACATTCCCGGAAGCATCCATCGCAATGCCGTACGAATGAACGGATTCGCTGCCTGCAGGTGCAAATGACCCCCAACCAACAATGTATTCTTCCCCTTCTGCAGCAACTGCTGCAGAAGGAAGCAGCATACATACAACTACCAATGCAATAGCAATGTACGACCATATATATTTCATCGTGAGCTAATCACGTTTGATGTGAATAATGGTATGTGAGGCGTTGCATAATTCCACGCCATCGTCCGGGCGAAGAGCGGTCACTTTCCTTTGTTATTTTTGCAAATATGCCGGGGAAGTGTTCTGCTCTCTTCTTAGATGGTTCATTCAGGATTGCGGGAATGCAGATTGGTTCAATGAGAAAGGCTTTAGGCTAATTGGATGTAGATCGGTTGCAACCTTTCTTTGCGTTCTTCGTTCTTTGCCCCGGTCATCCTAATTTTGACATTGAGTGCAGACGGAAATGCCCCTTATCCCCCGAAAGTATCCGTTTTCGTTCACCTGCCATTTCTGGCCGCAAAAAAAGAGAGATGTTAATCATTTCCGGATTGTTTTTCCCAGAATCCCTCGGCCTCGGTCTCCATTTTTTCGAGTCTTTCGTAATAGTCGGGGAATTCGTTCAAATGCGCAAGAGCGATTTTTCCGGTCATCAGGGGATCGTCATTTGTTACGTTTGTTACGAGATCTATTAGCCCGTGCTCAAGCTCCACGTTCATCCCCGCTGTAAATTCCCCGACGGAAAATTTGTCCCATTTGATACCGAGTTTTTCCCCGATTTTTTTTCCTTCGGCGGTTGTAAATGCCTTTTTTTCGCTCATATATCCAATCAATATACTGAGATGTGATTATAGAATGATATAGCTATTGCCGTTATCGCATTCATTTCCATCACGATAATTTCGTCTGATCTGTATGGTGCTGTTGGGAAAGGAGAGATATCGGTTGAAAAAAATCAATAAAATATGATGATAATAGCTCTGGTTGCGGAAAAAAATCTCCAAATAAGAGGAAAGGGCCGGTATTGCGGTAGGCGGTAAAGCGGTGGGCACTATCCCTATCCCTGGCAACAGAACTAATATAGTAGTATGAAGGAGTGAACAACAGGTGTACTATGGAACAGACACGACTTATTCGCCCGGGGGATGCGGCAAAGAATTTTTCCCTAAAGGATCAGCGGGACAAAACTGTGGATCTCTTCGAATTATCAGGGAGACGGGTAATCCTTTCCTTTCACCCTCTCGCATGGACAGAATACTGCGCCGCCCAGATGGTGTCTCTTGAAGAGCATCATGAGATATTTGAGCGTATGAATACGGTTGCAGTCGGCATAAGTGTTGATTCCGTCCCCTGCAAACGAGCATGGGCAGAAAATCTCGGCATCACTACAACGCCGCTCCTCTGTGATTTCTGGCCTCACGGAAAGGTTGCCCGACAGTATGGGGTCTTTCGTGAAGCAAACGGTTTCTCTCAACGGGCCACGATCATCATCGATGAAGATAGCACCGTCTCCCGGGTGAAAATATACCCTGTGCACTCGGTGCCTGATATCGCGGAAGTGATCGGCTGGCTGAGCGAATAAAAAAACCGAGACCAAAGACATAAAGTGAAACGAGGATGGGAAACGAGGATGGTGCATTATGCCTCTGCAGGACTCCGTTGACTTCCGCCGGATCACACCGGGTGTGGGCTCATAAAAAAGGATTTTCAGCATACGCATAAGCCGTCAAGCAGAGAGATCTGCTTTGGAAATGATGTGTTATTCTCAACACCGGTGACCAGGGCAAGATGATTATCCAAAAACCCATCCCTCTGATACCGAATGGCAGTTCGCGTGCAGGGCATTTTCTGACCTTTTCATTTGTATTTCGTTTGTCTTTTAATGTTTCGCCGAAGGGGAAGAGTTCTCAGGTCATCGATACAGATACGGTATGAAGGATGATGGGTGAAGAACGCTCAGATACTCCCCACAAGGACCACCCACAAGGACCACCCACAAGGGCGGAAGTCCGGATGATCAACGACAATACGGGTTAATCGTTTTTATAGTATTATACGGATTTGAATAAAGCAGATGACCTGCGCCATGGATTATGGTGCGTTTTCCCCGAAACAATAAGAGACACAACAATGAAAGAAACATCATATTACGACCAGATTTTTGACGGACTGGATTGTTCCGATGCAAAATTTTGCGGCATGGAATGTGAGTCCTGTATTTTCAGGGACTGCAATTTTTCAAACAGCGATCTCTCACAGAACACGTTCATGGATTGTCAGTTTCAGAACTGCAGTATGAGCACCGTGAATTTCAAAAACACCCACCTGAAAAATGTCGATTTCAACGCATGTAAACTGACAGGCGTAGACTTCGGGAATTGCAATCATTTCCTTTTTTCTGTGACCTTTGAACAGTGTCGTCTGGACTATTCGGTGTTCGATAGAAATGCCTTACGGAACAGTAGATTTGCAGACTGTCGTATTCACGAAGCGAGTTTTGTCGAATCAGATCTCTCCGGCGCAGTGTTTCATCGCTGTGATCTGTTACATACGGTTTTCAGCCGGAACAATTTACAGGGTGCTGATTTCCGAACCGCGGATAATTACTCGATTGACCCTGCAGTAAATAAAATTGAGCACGCCAAATTCTCCTATCCCGGTGTACTGGGGTTATTGGATGCATACGATATTACGGTAGAGTAGTGACTGAGGGTGTTTCAGTGATTTTTTCGCACTGCCACCATACCGGTTGAGAACTCTCACCAACGGCCTTTTTCGCCCCTTCCTCCGTAGCGGCGAAAAAGTGAACCTGACAACGAAAAACTGATCCATCGGGCCGAAACAGCCCACCGTCACCGGTGGTGCCAGGTATAAACCTGACCTGAGTCCTGTGACCTTTCATCGCGATACGATAAGCAACATGCCAATACCATAAGCAAAAAGAAATCGCGAGTATCTTTTTCTGTTGTGATACCCATTTGCTCCATTGGCATGCCATCGCACCACATTCGGGAAAACCGCAAACGAGAAGCCTTTGTACTGCAAAGGGACCATAACGGGAATCCATAAGAGAGGAATGTAAATGAAGGCACTGCGAGGATGGATGGAATGAAGGCACTGCGAGGATGGGCGTAATGAAGGCACTGAGAGGATGGGCGTAATGAAGTGGGATACTGAAAAAAGGGCGGCAGACTATGATGACCAGGCTGTTCGGACAATTCCCGGCATGGATCTCTTTTACAGCGCAGTAACGGACGCCATTTCCCCACAGAGCAGACGTGTCCTCGAACTCGGCTGCGGCACCGGCATTCTGACGACACAAATCCGGAAAACCCGGCCGGAAACCGCTCTTGTCTGCATCGACAATTCGGCGGCGATGCTTGCGGTTGCCCGTGAAAAATCCGGGCTGGCAGGTGTCACCCTAATGAAAGGGGATATCCGTGACCCGTGGCCGACCGGGCCATATGATGCCGTGGTAAGCACCTTCTGCCTCCCTGTTCTTGAGCCCGATGAACAGCAGGCAGTGCTGAAACGGGCATATCATGCACTTCGGGATGGTGGTGTCTGCATCACGGGATGTGTCGCGAGGCCCCCAACAGCAGAGGAGGAACAACGTCAGCTGACCAGATGGGAGGGGCTCATGCAGGATGCCGGTCTCGACCCGGAAGAAGTCCGGCGACAGCGTGCATCGTGGGATGAGGCACGGGCCAGAATCCCCACAGTGGACGGGTTTCGGGAGATGCTTGCAAAGGCGGGATTCACCCGGATGTGGTGTCCGTACCACGCCGTGGTATATGCCGTCTTTGTCGGGGTACGGTAGGTGTCAGACTCATTTCGGGCTTTCGGATGGTCTCTCTTTCATTATTTTGTTTTGGGGTGGCTTCCTCTTCCCCTTCCCCTTCGATTTCGACTTCCCATTTCCATTCCTCACTCCCACTCTCCGCATGTATTCTCCCTGGATTCCTCATCCATCGCCATTTATGTAATTTTTGTATGCCTATCTTATACCGGTTTGTATCTTTGAAGGTGAAATCTCTGACGGGTGGAGGAATACCCCATTTTTCAGATCTATCTTTGCGTCCTCTGACTTCAGGACGGATATTCCAGGGATAAATTAATTACATTGCCCTCACTCACTCACTCA
>CAZFXY010000046.1:0-12171 GCA_964523185.1 uncultured Methanoculleus sp. | reverse complement strand
GTTTGGGGGATGAAGCAGGAAGCCTCTGGGTCTTTAGCCCAGAGGTAGTTCACTGGGAAACAATCGGAAGTTAAAGGAAAAAAATATTCCGGTTATTATTCCGTCCCGATTAGAGAGAATGTCCGGGGCGGATTACCGGCAAATCCGGGGAGTGATGGGGGTATCATTCAGGTGATGAACCTACCGGACCGGTGTATGTTCCGGAGCCGGGCCATCATTCATCATCGATTTTTATCCCACACACGAGTTTTACTTTCGTGTCAGCGTATCAATTGAGACGCAGAAGGGGTCGCCACCATACATGTAGACGAGTTCCATCTCGTTGGGAGTGATCAGGGTGGCGAAGGAACGAGCTCCATCCTCCTCGATCATGGTTATGCTCTTATTGTCACGGCGGATAACCCCGGCACATGCATTGATTTCCCAGAGGTCTTCTCCGTTCTTGTCCGTGTAGGAGATCTCTCCGGAGAATATTCTGTCCTGCTGTTCGGTGACGGAGAGGGTCATGATTGCACCGTCAAAGGTGGTGTAGCCGTCTCCGTATTCGTAAGAGGTCATCGTACCGGTCCAGGTTCCGACGAGATTTGGAGTCTCGGCAATAGCATTGCTTTCCTGAGGGGTGGTTGTACATCCGCAGACTAATACCGCGAAAAGGAGGATGCCTCCACACATGATAGTTTTAAGTTTCATTGTACACCGGTTAATTCCATAGGAAATATATTATTCTATTTGGTTCGGTCTGCCACCCCGATTTTGCGAGCTGGATGGGAATTGCCTGTATTATCAGGCAGCAGTTGGTAATCAAGGCAAAAAAAGATGTTCCGGCTATTATTTCGTCCCGGATTCGAGAGAATGTCCGGGGCGGATAGCAGGTATGGCCTGTGGGAAGAGACAGGTTATTGGACAGGTGATGGGTTTGCCGGGCCGGTGTATATGCCGGAGCCCAGCCACCAGTCATCATCAATTTTCACGCCATACACCAGTTTTGATTCGAGTGTCCGGTCGTGTGTGGGATTGATATACTCGAGCCGGTAAAATCCGCTCCCATTTTTCACCGATTCGATGTATCCCCTGAGAAACGTTCCTGTGTCTCCCTCATCCAGACGGTATACTCCGACCTTCTCCGGACTGACCGGGTGAGCGAGGGTGGTACCGTTGTAATCGTAGGCGTAGATATAGAATTCACCCTCGATAAACGAACCATTCAGGTCGTTAAATTCTGCAAGTGCTTTCTCCTTGCCGTTTGTTTTTACATAGGCGGCCGCACTGTCAACAAAGGCGACGAGCGTTTCATTGGAGGTGTAGGTTTCCTGCGGGAGGGTTTCGGTATCATTCTGTGGTGGCGTCACTATCTCAGGTTGTTCCTGTGTACAGCCGGCTGTTATAAGAAACAGACCGAGAACAAGCATAAAAAGGACGCTAACCGATATTTTGTTCATACTTTTGCGTTGGGTATATCCTTAGATAACGATTGTGTATTATATACTGTTTGGAAGATTTTAGTGACAATTCCGACCGTTTAAAGGATATTTTCATCTCAATCTCAGGCTTTTACGCGCCAGCAAAACATGACGGTTCACGAGTGATGACGAACTGGTTTGTCCACTGCAACCGTTCTTTTCTGAACAAAACTGAACAAAAATATTCGGGAAATTACCAAAACGGTTACCCATGGAGAGGGGTTCCAACGTTCTGGATTTTCTCCTGCATCTCCGGACTGAGGTATTGTATCAGCTCAGCATGGTATGAACCGGAGGGCATGGTGTCAACTTCACAATCGAATGGCTGCATGGCTGCGACGGCATAGGACCAAGCTGTTGCAGCAGGCGTTCCCTCCTTTATTGCCGGATCAACGTTTGTTGCGAATATGGATACGGTATTGTCGCTGTTACGGACGACTTCAAACGTCTGGAACTGCTGAGGGAACTTTCGCAGTGATGGAGTTTTAGTAAGGTTTTTATTATCCCCTTACTCCGGCTGTTGCGGAATCAGTCTTTGCTTCAAAACTCTCTCCTGCAAGTACGTGCTTCAGGTACCTCCATTTTTCATCAAAAAAGGAACTAACCTGTTTAACTAACGGGTGATTTATTACCGGATCAAGGAAAGACTCGGGTGCCAGAGCCCCTTTTTCGTGCAGAGACAGCTTCTCTCCCTCATAGACGGTCAATACCCTTGCGTCAGCAAGCGCAACTACTGCATACCCCTTGGTGACATGTAAAATATCACCATCCAAAAGAGTCTCTGACACTGCTGCAGGTATGACACGCCCTCCTCCGCTTGCAACGGTTCTTACAATGCTTGCATCTCCCATAACGGAAGTGATTCTTCCCAATTCACCGGCATATGCTGGTTCCACGTAGACATTTTTGCCGGTCTGCTCCGTTTCTGTCGCTTTTAAAGGTGCCACACTGCCTGGTTTGCTGCCTGCCTTTTCAATAAGAACCGCTGTTCCGCCGGGGCTTCCTGCGAGCATTGTCTGATCGTTCCTGTCAGCAAGCTGTAAATTGGCATACGAACCCTGCTGCAGGATTATAATGTCTTTATCTTTCAACGTGTCTCCCACCTGTGCAGGAAAAACGCTCATGCCGCGTGTGATGGTGATGGAGTATGCACCGATGTCTGAATCAGACGTTATTGATACAATACGGCCAAGAACTTCTTCATCAGTATAAACCTGAATGGTTGTCTGCGATCCGGACTGCGCTGCTGCCGGCGAAACGCAGAGCATGAGAAGTCCGAGGGTGATGAGCACAAGACAATATTTTGAAACGGATTCCATACTATCAGATTGATTATATGACATATAAAAAATATTTGCAGGAAGGGAGCCTGAAGGAGTTTGTTTAGCCAGCTTTTGTGTGCATAAAATTAACGATAAAATCAATTTATCCCGTGTTCAGGATATGTTCTGGTAATTTTCCGGTAGCAGAAAGCAGGTATACCCGGATGATGTCATTTTTAAATTCTGATATTCCATAGGTGATGATGAACATTCGCGAGGCTTCGTCCCTCGACCTTTTTACGGATTCCATCCGGCTCCTTGGCGATGCTACCATGTGTGCAGTGATGGAGTTTGACCGGCGTCTTGATCCGGATACTCTTGAAAAAGCGGCTCAGGCGTGTCTGATGGCCCATCCTGTGCTTCACAGCCGGCTTATCCGGGGAGATGGCCCGGCAGTCTGGGAGTTGGTTGATGACGTTTGTGTTCTTCCGGTGCGAGTGGAAAAATGCCCGGAGGACTATCATTCCCATGTCATCGGACCGGTTGATCCCTATGGCCCGGTGCAGTTTCACGTGCGGTTGCTGCGCAGACCGTCGTCAGGCGATGTGATTGTCATCAATCTGGCCCATGCTGCCGCTGATGCGTTCGGTCTGCATACGCTCATGTACCAGTTACTGCAGGAATATCAGACTCCGGGGAGTATCCCTCCTGCTGAAGGGGGCATCCCGGAACGTGACACGCTCTGGACTCAGGAGGTGGATCTGAAAGGGGTGCCTGCACCTGAATCCGAGTCTGAACCAGATCCTGAGGCTGCACCTGCACCCGAATCAGAGTCCGAGCCTAAGACTGAGCCTGAACCAGAACCTGAGGTTGAATCTGAGCCTAAGACTGAACATGCACCTGAACCCGAGTCTGAACCCAAACCAGAGTCTGAGTCTCCGGAGATGACAGTAATAAACCCGATGTGGCCCGATCCGTTTGGCACGTCCGGCGAACCTTCATCGTTTCACCGGGAATGTATCAGTTCTTTGGAAATGGAGGCAATCCGAACCCGTGTCAGGGCGTTGGGGGGCAGCATCAATGATGCGATCATTGCAGCATACTTCCTTTCCATGAGCGATCTCACCGGTCATCAGGGACCGATTAACGTTTTCTTCCCGATCAACCTGCGCCAGCACAGAAACGACGGGTCCCGGGTGATGAGTAATCAGTCGGCCAATGTCTGTCTGTCTCTTGAACGAAAGGAAGGAGAAGGGATGGGAGAGATTCTTCCCCGCGTCATCAGGGAGACGAAACGGATGAAGGAAAATGCCATCGGCATTAGGGAACAGATTGTCATGGACATGGCCAGTGACCCGGAGGGCAGACAGATTCATCAGATGGCAGAGGAGATGGCCGCTCTTCAGAGATCCGGTTTTGCGGATGTCTTTGTCTCGAATCCCGGGCCTATTCTTCTTCCGGATTTGGAGGGGGAAGGGGAACGGGAAGGGGAAGGGAAAAGGAAGGGAGAAGTGGGAGATAAAGGGGAAGGGAAAGGGCTCACTGACGCCTATATCTGCTACCCGGGCACCTCCATGCCCTGCACCTGTTTTGTCACCAGCACGTTTCAGGGGCGGATGAGTGTTACCATGGGGTATCAGGACAGTGATCGGGCGAGAGAGGGGACGAGAAAGGCGGTGGGGCTTTTTAGGGAGTATTTGGTGGGCACAATTTCTTAGGCAGTATTTCCTGTTAACTTGAAAATAAGAAAAACGTCAGCAAATGAAGGCATTAGGGGGGGAGAATCTAAAGAGATTATAGTCCTCCCAATCAAATCTCCAGCAAGCACGTGTGATTCTTTATGTTGGATTTCCCGACGAATTCTCCGCGTAATGGGTGGCAATCTCTTCAGCAGTGAGTGCCCGTTGATACACGGCGACATTTGCGATGTAACCTTTGAAATATTAATCTGTTCTTACAGACACGATAATCAGACGGGTTTCCATCGTCTTTAGGGAACCGGATACCGCCTCTTCCTTCTCTTTGACACCGTTCACATAAAGCCGGAGATATGAGCTGTCGTACGTGAGAACGATATGATTCCAGGTATTGAGAGTAGGTTTCTTTCCCAACTCGAGATCCTTTTTTCCCCCATCATCCAGCCATACCTGGCCACCCCAGCCCTGCCACGTATCCTGATGAATGTTGTTTTCTTGCGTCATTCCCATAAAGATGACATGTGCGGAAATGCTAATGCAGAAGAGATGCCACCTATGGATAAGAAGGATTTGGAATGAGTACAACGGAGGATTTTGTCCGGCATGCACTTGAACGGCTCAGGACGCTCAGGGGATATGAGAATGTACGATTTATCATCCTCTACGGCTCCGTTGCTGAAGGAAGGGCAAAAGAAACGTCTGACATAGATCTCTGCATTTATTATGATGGGGGACGTGAGGAGAGTCAGCTGTTTCGTTTTACCGCTTTGTCTGAACTTTGCGATGACCGGTATGACATCCAGATCTTCAGAAATCTGCCTATCTACGTCCGAAAGGAAGTCCTGCATGGGCGTGTCCTGTACTGTCCGGATGAAGAGTTCCTCTGTGATATCGCACTTGAAACGATTCGGGAGTATGATGAATTCAAACATCGTCTGGATGACTATCTCGGGGTAAAGGCGATTGGATGACATTGCCCGTCAGGAGTACTGTCATTCGGATAAAACTCACTGAGATGAGAGAGAGCATTGATCTGGTGCAGCAAAACCTGCCCGATTCAGCTGATTCCTTTTCCGGGATGGGTCTCTTAAAAGATGGCATCTACAAACGTACGGAGTATGCAATTGAGAATGTATTCGACATATGTGCTGGGTATGATTTTCCTCCGGTATGCAGACCTGAAGTTCACCACTGCAAAGGAAGAGATTGAGATACAGGATTTAGGTACCGGACGTCGCACCATCGGGAAGCAGAACTACTATTCAAGGGGTGTCCTCTATGTGTCCCTGAGGACACCCGTTTTTCGTACCTTCAGAATCCTGTGGGAGCACATACAACTTTGCTATCGATATAAATTCTTTGCGTTCAGAGGTTTTAGCTAATTTTATAATACGTGCAAAAGATAAGTAATTTAAAGGCATTTGTCTCAAGTGCTATTGTAATAAAAAATTACATGAGTGAGGAGGTAATAACATAGGAAAATTTGTTTGTTCTATTTGTGGGCATGTCTATGAAGAGGGAAAAGGCATCCCTGAAGATGGTATTGCACCAGGTACACTATGGGAAGATGTAGCTGAGGATTGGGCTTGCCCACTGTGTGGTGCTACAAAAGAAGACTTTACAAAAGAAGATGAGCGTATTGAATCTGTTATTCAGGAACCAGTACCAGTAGTTGAAACGTCTTCAGATATGAAGGAGATGTCACCACTGGAGCTCAGTGCTCTTTTTACTAATTTTGCTAAAGGTTGTGAAAAACAGTATAAGCCAGAGGAAGCAGCTCTTTTTATTGAGCTGGCTGAATATTTCAAGAAGACTTCATCGCCTGCAAAGGGCCCAGACTTTGATCAGTTGATGGCTTTAACTGAAAATGATCTTAATACAGGAATTCCAAATGCTAAGGCTTTGGCATCTGGTGTTAATGATAGAGGCGCTCTTCGGGCTTTGGTATGGAGTGAGAAAGTAACACGTATTCTTAAATCACTTCTAAATCGATATCAAAGAGAAGGAAATACCATGATCGAAGATACTGGTGTTTATACTTGTACAATTTGTGGTTTTATGTACGTGGGAGATAATTTACCGCAAGTTTGTCCGGTTTGCAAGGTACCAAACTGGAAATTTGAAAAGGTAGAGGGGAGGTGATATTTATGTCTAAGAAATACGCAGTAAGAAACATACGTTTGTGTACCAAAGATTGTTTATGTCTGTATGTCTGTCCAACTGGAGCTGCTAATACTGAAGACAGTATTATTGACATCGATAAATGTATTGGTTGTGGAGACTGTGCTGATGTATGTCCATCTGGTGCAATTTCAATGGTACCCGTAAAATATCCAGAACAGCAACCTAAAACTCAATCCGTCGTTAATGTAATGAATAATCTTATGCGAAGCAAGGTGGAGCAAGAAAGTATAGCTTCAGGGTTAGATGGGAGACTTGCCCTTGCAATTGAAAAATCCAACCGCATAATGGCAGAAGATATCCTTAGAGAAGCAGGATATATGCTACCAAAAAGTCAAAATGCACAAAAAATTTTACAGTCACTTCTTGAACAAACTCAACCTGAAGGGTTTCCTAAAGAGGCTGTGGAAAAATTATTAGAAGCTTATAATAAAAATGAGGAGGACGTAAAAATGAAAGAAAATACAACAATTGATAACCTAATGATGGCATTTACCGGAGAAGCTGAGGCTAACAGAAAGTATCTGGCATATGCAAAAAAAGCTGAAAAAGAAGGAAAAAGTAATGCAGCTAAACTTTTTAGAGTAGCATCTGATGCAGAGACATTACATGCACTTAAACATTTTGAAGTTGCAGGAAAAGTTGGTTCAACTGCTGAAAATCTTAAGGATGGAATTGCAGGTGAGACTTATGAATATAAGGAAATGTATCCACCATTCGTTGAACAGGCTGAAAAAGAAGGAAATAAAGCTGCGGTTATGTCATTCACTTTTGCGATGAAAGCAGAAGAGGTTCATGCTAAACTTTATCGAGAAGCATTAGAAAATCTTGATGAGACGGAAGAAGTTTTCTACTATCTCTGTCCCGTTTGTGGCAATGTTGAAAAATTTGTTCCGGAAAAGTGCAGTATTTGTAATGTTCCGGGAGATAAATTTATTAAATACTAATGTATTATTGGCTGTGAATAGAAATATTTTAAGCAAATAGAGTATGTTACCAAGGTTTGCTTTTAAAAAGTAATCTCCCGGATATGGAGGAGGAAGGGAAAGGAGGAGTAAAAGGAGAGGTGGGAGATAAAGGGAAAGGGCTCACTGACGCCTATGTCTGCTACCCGGGCACCTCCATGCCCTGCACCTTTTTGTTTTGTCATCAGCACGTTTCAGAGGCGGATGAGTGTTACCATGGGGTATCAGGACAGTGATCGGGCGAGGGAGGGGACAGCGGAAAGGCGGTGGAGATCTTCAGGGAGTATTTGGTGGGCACAATTTCTCAGGCAGTATTTCTTGTTAACTTGAAAATAAGAAATCACCAGCAAGCCCAATCGTTCGTTCTGCCTGGTTTCTTCGTATATGCAGTATCTAATGCCAAATGTAGGCTATGCTGAAAAAACATCCGACCTCCCACCCTCTTTTTCAGGAAAATACCGGCGAAAAGACCCCCATTTCAACCATTCCCGGACGGTCTTAAAATACGGCTGATTTGTGCGTTATTTTCACTATTTTTTCGGGTTATCATGGAGTATTGTGGGGGTGCTATCGTCTGTTTTTTTGAGAGGATGTATTGGTTGTCTCTGTCTGAGAAAGGCCCGCTCCGGCTGTCTGTGTGGATGGTTTTTCGGGGTTCGGTCTGTGGAAAAGGGTATTATGCGTTTCTTTGCCCGATGATGGGATTTTTACGATAATTAAGAGAATGGTCATCCGCAGGATGATTGTGGACGTACGATAGGATGTGATGGTCACGGTAAATACGGCCCTGATGTTACTTTACTGTTGAATGATCAGGCGGATGAATGAGGAGATTTTTGAGGGTGGACGGTTTTAGTGTGGACAGGAGATGGACAAAAGATGGACAGAAGATTCTTGCGACACTGTCGCAAACATTGACTTTGCCTTCCTGTTTCCGTGCTTTCGTATTTTCCCTGACCTGAATGCCGCACATCTGGAAAAATATCCGGAGACGGCTATTTTGTGTGGATGGTTTTAGTGTGGACAAGAGATGGGCAGGAGATGGACAAAAGATTCTTGCGACACTGTCGCAAACATTGACGTGGCCTTCCGGCAATCCCGGATTCATGCCCATTATTCATATTGAATAGAGATCTTCAAATCAGCAGATGGAAGTAATCACAAAATAAAGTATATACTCACATATGGCGACCGACAACAACGAGATTGAGTCCCGACTCTGGGCAGCGGCAGACCAACTTTGGGCCAACTCGGACCTCCGGCCATCAGAATACTCGGTACCTGTACTGGGTATGATTTTCCTCCGGTATGCAGACCTGAAGTTCACCACTGCAAAGGAAGAGATTGAGGCACAGGATTTAGGTACCGGACGTCGCACCATCGGGAAGCAGAACTACCATTCAAAGGGTGTCCTCTATGTCCCTGATGAGGCCCGCTTTTCGTACCTCCAACAGCTCCCTGAGGGGGAAGATATGGGTGCTGCAATCAATACCGCGATGAAACTGGTCGAGAAAGAAAACGATGAACTCAAAGATGTGCTTCCGAAGAACTACACCCGCATCGATGACTCAACGCTTATTGAACTGGTGCGCATCCTCGGCTCCATCCCGGCAATCGAGGGCGATGCGTTCGGGAAGATTTATGAGTATTTCCTCGGCAAATTTGCGATGAAGGAGGGCCAGAAGGGCGGTGAATTCTTTACTCCGACAAGTCTGGTGCGGCTGATTGTCGCTATCCTCCAGCCCTATCACGGCCGGATTTATGATCCTGCTTCCGGGAGTGGCGGCATGTTCGTCCAGAGTGCCCGTTTTGTCCTGAATCATCAGCAGGACCCGGGAAAGGAGCTCTCGGTCTTCGGGCAGGAGAGGGGAGCAGAAACGATTCGGCTTGCAAAGATGAACCTCGCGGTGCACGGTCTCTCAGGCGACATCCGGCAGGGCAACACCTACTATGAGGATCTGCATGACAGCTTCGGCCGTTTCGATTTCGTGATGGCAAATCCGCCCTTCAATGTATCCGGTGTGGACAAGGAGAGGATAAAAGATGACCCACGTTTCTCCCTCGGGATGCCCTCGACGGACAATGCAAACTACCTCTGGATTCAGATCTTTTACCATTCATTAAATGAGCAGGGCAGAACCGGGTTTGTGATGGCCAACTCCGCTGCCGACGCACGGGGTGCAGAGCTTGCCATCCGTAAGAAGATCATCGAATCAGGTGCAGTGGACACGATGATTGCCATCTCACCGAACTTCTTCTACACCGTCACCCTGCCCTGCACCCTCTGGTTCTTTGACCGTTCCAAGACGGAAACCGACCGAAAGGACAAGGTGCTCTTCATCGACGCACGCCACACCTTCGTCCAGGTGGACCGGGCACACCGTGAGTTTTCACCGGAGCAGATTGAGTTCCTCGCAAACATTGCACGCCTCTCCCGGGGAGAACCTCCGGAATATCTGATGGGCAGTGAAGAGCTCACCGCGGAGCACTTCCCGGACGGTGTCTACCAGGACATCCCTGGTCTCTGCAAGGTTGCCACCACCGATGACATCGAAGAGCAGGGATGGAGTCTCAATCCGGGTCGTTACGTTGGTATCACTCCGAGGGAAGACGATGGCTTTGATTTCAAAGAGCGGCTCGAGGAGCTCAATGAGGAGTTGGAGGTGCTCAACGCGGAGGCAAGAGAGCTTGAGGATCGGATTGCGGAGAATGTGGTATTGCTGCTGGAGAGTGATCAATGACTGACAAACCTCTGACTGATAAAACGCCTGAAACAAAGAGAGTGCCGTCGGTCAGGCGGGGTTCCTCATCCCCGTCACCATCTCCATCCCCTTCCTCATCAGCACCATCACCGTCCTCATTATCAAAATCATCAGAATCATCATCGCATCCGGTTCTCATGGATGACCTCCGCAGGATGATCGATGAGGCCCGGCAGGGTGTGGCGGTGACGGTGAACACTGCTATGACCTTTCTTTACTGGCGGATTGGGAAACGAATTAATGAAGAAATTCTGAAGGGGGGACGGGCTGAATATGGGCAGGAGATTGTTGCGACACTGTCGCAACAATTGATGCAGGAATACGGGAAGGGATTTACCTACTCTGCACTCACCCGTATGGTTCTGTTCAGTGAGGTGTTTCCGGACCCGGAAATTATTGCGACACTGTCGCAAACATTGAGCTGGTCACACTTCATGGAACTTATTCCTCTAAAACAACCTCTTGAACGTGACTATTATGCCGAAATCTGTCGGATTGAAGGCTGGAGTGTACGAATGCTGCGCCAGAAGATTGGTTCCATGCTCTATGAACGCACTACCCTTTCCAAACAGCCGGAAGAGCTTGCCCGCCTTGAACTGGACACGCTCAGGAGTGAAGACAGACTCACCACGGATCTGGTATTCCGTGATCCCTATTTCCTTGATTTTCTCGGCTTGACGGGTGCCTATCAGGAGAAGGACCTGGAGGAGGCCATTCTGCGGGAGATGGAAGCATTTATTCTCGAACTGGGGGTCGGGTTTACGTTCGCCGCCCGTCAGAAAAGGATTACCGTGGACGGGGATGACTTTTATATCGACCTGCTCTTTTTCCATCGCCGTCTCCGTCGTCTCGTGGCAATTGAGCTGAAACTCGACCGGTTCCGGCCCGAGCACAAGGGCCAGATGGAGCTCTACTTACGCTGGCTGGACAAATACGAGCGTCAGCCTGGTGAGGACTCACCCATTGGCATCATTCTCTGCGCAGGCAAGAAGCAGGAGCAGATTGAACTCCTTGAACTGAATAACGCGGGCATCCATGTCGCCGAATATCTTGTTGAACTGCCTCCCCGGGAGTTGTTGCAGGAGAGGCTGCGCCGGGCAGTTGCTCTGGCGAGAGAGCGGATTGGGGATGTTGATGCGGTGTCCGAAGGAGGACATGCGGATTCCGTGGATGGGGATGATAGTGAAGACAAAGGAGATTCGAATAGTGATGATATGAGCGGCGCAAAGAGGCCAGATGATTGATCTTCCTGTTTATTCTGAAAGTTCTTGGATAATTGTTGCCGCTCGTGATGAAGATGGCTTTGATTTCAAGGAACGGTTTGGGGAGTGTATTGCGGAGAATGCGGCGTTTCTGTTGGAAAAATTATGAATTCTGTAAATTGGAACGAATTTCGTTTGGGGGACTTAGGTGAAATAATCACTGGACGTACACCCCCTTCCAGTAATCCTGATTTTTTTGGAAATAAGTTCCCCTTCATTACACCATCAGATATGATTGGTCAGAAATGGGCCTTCGAAACGGAAAGATATCTTTCAGATTCTGGATCAAATCTTCTCAAACGTAATTTATTGCCACATGGTAGTGTTGCAGTTTCCTGTATTGGATGGCAAATGGGTAAAGTAATCATGGTTTCTCAACCTTCATTTACCAATCAACAACTGAATGCTATCGTCCCCAACCAAAACATCAATCCTGACTTCCTCTATTATGCTCTTGTACCTTGGAGAGAACAGTTACTTTCACTTGGGTCCGCATCAGGTGTCAGAACTCCAATTATTAATAAATCGTAACTGGTCAGGTCCTCTCTATCTAATCTTTTAACTTTGAGCATATTCTTGAAG
>CAZFXY010000045.1:0-12378 GCA_964523185.1 uncultured Methanoculleus sp. | reverse complement strand
TGGCACCCTTCGTGAGGATTTTTCTCCGCACGAAGTTCGGGTCTGCAGTATTCTTATTAACGGCTTCAATAGCCACACGGTGGATTTCACCGTTCTTTGGATTGGCGACGTTTGCGTACTGTGCACGCAGCACCCGGACCTTCTGGTTTGCTCCCATGGTGCGGACAATTTTCCTGCGATCTTCGCCAATAAGCGTATCAGCAGGTGCGCTGCCTATCTCGCTTCTTCTCTTACTCCGTGCATACCGGACTCTTCCGCCGGTTTCTTTCCGAACTGATCTGCCATGCCACTGCATTTAAACACCTGAAATATATGAAATGTATTCAGAAGGGGAAACGCCCTTCCCTGAAGTCTATAAATATTGCCCCTATGTCTATTTAATTCCACTGATCACCGGAGGATCTCATCAAGAAGAGCCTCTATCCCATCCCCTGTCTTCATATTGGTGCGGAATACCGGCATCTCCGGATTATACCGGTGGATATCAGACTCTAACCGGTTCACGTCGCATCCGACATATCCTGCAAGATCTACCTTGTTGATGACAGCGATCGTACTCTCGCGAAACATCATCGGGTGCTTGTTTGCGACATCGTCACCCTCAGTGGTGGATACTACCACAATGCGTTTTTCTGCGCCGAGGAGAAAGTCTGTCGGGCAGACCATATTCCCGACGTTTTCAATGAAAAGGATATCAATCTCATCTAAGGGGAGATGATCAATCGCATGGTGCACGAGATGGGCATCCAGATGGCATTCCTTACCGGTGTTTGCATTCACTGCCGGAGCACCGGTTGCAACGATTCTCTGGAAGTCATCGTCTCCATAGACATCGCCTGCGATAGCCCCCGCATTCAATCCCCGTTTTTTCAGGAGTGGCACCATCTGTTCCACAAGAGAAGTCTTCCCGGATCCGATGGCACCCAGCAAATCAAAAGCACGAATGCCTGCTGCAGAGAGTATTTCATGATTTTTTGCAGCGAGTCGGTTGTTTGCGTCAAAGATGTCCTTTTCGATGCTGACGTCGATATGGTGCATGCGTACATATGTGACAAAGTATCGTTTATACCTTCACAATGACATATCACATATATGAATCCTGAGCGGACACTTTATCCCTGTTACTTCGACCGGGCCCTTACCCGCAGGGAGGGCCGCCGGGTGCCCCTGGCGCTGGCACAGGAGACGCCCCAGATAAAGGCAATCCACAAGGCCGCAAAGAGGGCCGGCCTCTCGGCACGAATGGACGAGGGGGCCGCCCACCCAACACGCGGGTCGAAAAAGGATGGTCGGGTCATCGTCGAATGGAAGGGAAGTAAGGAAGAGCTGATGAAAAAAATTGCTCAGAAAATCTAAAACAGGAAAAATCACCATGTATGACCTCCATACCCACACGATCTTATCTGATGGCCAGCTCCTTCCGGCTGAGCTGATCCGGCGGGCGGCAGTGCTGGGATATCAGACGATTGGTATCACTGACCATGCAGACCGCTCAAACATCACCTCGCTTGTCCGCGCTCTCGAACCAATGCGCGAGACCGCACGGACATACGGAGTCCGCCTCCTTGTCGGCGTTGAAATAACCCATGTGCCGCCGGGAGAGATTGCCCTTCTTGCTCGTGAAGCACGAAATAACGGGGCCGACATCGTCATTGTGCACGGGGAAACAACGACAGAGCCTGTAGCACCGGGGACGAACGCTGCGGCCTGTGGCTGTTCGGATGTTGATGTGCTGGCCCATCCGGGTCTCATATCATTAGCGGATGCCCGCTTAGCCCGTGAAAATCAGGTAGCACTTGAGATCACCGCAAGAGGTGGGCATAACCGGACGAACGGCCACGTGGTCTGCGTGGCACGGGAAGAAGAATGTCTGGTCGCAGTCAATTCAGACACTCACGGCCCGTCTGACCTGATGAGTATGGCAGAACGGATGCAGGTGGCACGCGGCGCGGGTCTCACTGAAGGGGAGAGTGTCTCTATACTCTCCGGGAAGAACCTCCCCTTCCTCTAGAGAAAGCGCGCATACCGAATTCCTGTCCGGGGCAGGAGTATCGGTATCAACCACAAATGCCATATATCGGATATGTACGTGCGATGGGACGTGCGCCACCGCCACCAAAATGGATGAAATATATAAGTGCTGGGCCAACATTTAAATACTCCGCGCTGCAATATATAATAGTTACGAACCCGAAGGGTGCCAGATTTTTTAGAAGGTTTTATTACATGAAGGTCGTTGGTCAAATTAGAAATATTTGTGGCAAAAACTGTGCCGTCATGGCTATTGACGCAGGACAACTGCCACGCCTCCACAGTGAGGTCGTTGACCGGCACAACAAACCTGTCGGAAAACTGGTAGAAGTGTTTGGCAATATTAAAACACCGTATGCCCTTGTTGTCTGTAAAGGCCAGTGTAAATGCAGTGTGGGCGACCAGCTGTATACCGAATAAGGATGATGAATTATGCAGGAAATTGAAAAATTAAAACAACTCCAGTCCCAGCGAGAAACACTCCGGAAACGGACTACGGAGGGATTGGAGGCAGTAAAATCACGGACAGAAGAATCAACAAAGACTGTCTGTCCCGAGTGTGGCAGCCGCCAGCTTGTTCAGGATAACGAGCGTGCCGAGCTGGTATGTCAGAACTGTGGTCTGGTTCTCGATGATGAAGTCATTGACCGCGGTCCGGAATGGCGTGCATTCGACCATGACCAGCGGATGAAGCGGTCACGTGTCGGTGCACCGATGACCTTTACCATTCACGACAAAGGTCTTTCCACGATGATTGACTGGCGGAACCGTGATTCATACGGCCGTGCGATCTCATCAAAGAACCGTGCGCAGCTCTACCGTCTGCGAAAGTGGCAGCGTCGTATCCGCGTTTCAAATGCAACAGAGAGAAACCTTGCGTTTGCACTCTCTGAGCTGGACCGGATGGCGTCTGCTCTGGGTCTTCCGCGAAACGTCCGTGAGACCGCAGCAGTTGTCTACCGTGACGCAGTCGAGAAGAATCTCATTCGTGGCCGGTCCATTGAGGGTGTGGCTGCAGCTGCCCTTTACGCAGCATGTCGCCAGTGTAATGTCCCACGTACCCTTGATGAGATTGCAGAGGTGTCCCGTGTCTCCCGTAAGGAGATCGGCAGGACCTACCGGTTCATTTCACGTGAACTCGGATTAAAACTGCTCCCAACCTCACCGATTGACTATGTCCCACGGTTCTGCTCCGGCCTGAATCTGAAAGGAGAGGTTCAGTCACGTGCGGTTGAAATTCTCCGGCAGGCAGGCGAGCGTGAACTCACCAGCGGACGGGGCCCGACCGGTGTCGCCGCAGCAGCGATCTACATATCCTCCATTCTGGGCGGCGAACGCCGCACCCAACGTGAGGTGGCAGAGGTGGCAGGGGTCACTGAGGTGACCATCAGGAACCGTTACAAGGAACTTGCAGAAAAGCTCGATATCGAGATCATTCTGTAAGATTGATATTCCCCCCCACCAATATTATTTTGCGATATGCGTTAACGGGCTTGTAGATCAGGGGTAGATCGCTACGTTCGCAACGTAGAGGCCGCGGGTTCAAATCCCGCCAGGTCCATTCATTTTTATCACACCATTGAAGAAGAGAAATGCATTTTTTGTCCCCTGGGCTTATTCTGAACGCAGGCCAGCAATAGCGGCAATACAAAGACAAGAGAACTTTAGACCCCAGACTCAGGGTAAGGCTTATATTATTTTGAGGCAGCCAGCGACAAAACCGGGCGCATTTTTGGCACATACGTGTGAATTCCAAAAATACGCATTTAATGTCCAGTGCTATAAGAATTGTTTATAATTACACTAATCGGGGGCACACAATTTCCATTTTATGAAAAAAATACGAGTAGTCTCCGTGTGAGAACGAATCCCCCTAAGCGTTGGGGGGATTTGGGTTTCCGGAACATATACCGAGTTAAGAAAACGACCCCTTTACTCTATCGGTTCATAATTTGGTTGAAAAAATGAGATTGATTTGGATAGTGGCCTATTTCTACCTCTCATATCCCCATCAGATTTTCCGGGTCAGGAGTGAATAATGCAAGGATAAGGACCACCGCAGCTACAATTGCGCCTCCAAAGAACGCAATGTCAAAGGCAGAAGACATTACCTCTCCCAGCAGTTGAGGCTGGTTGACAAGCACCCCTTCGGTCAGTCCTTCCAGATCGCTGATGGTGATCAGTGAATGGATGAATACGAGTTCGAAGACAACGATGCCCAATGTGCCTCCCGCATTCCGCTCGGTATTGGCAAGACTGGAGACCATACCCTGCTTCTCACGGGGGGCAAGGCTCATGATCTCGCTCGTGTTTGCCGAATAGTAGAAACCTATCCCAAATCCCAGCAGGGCAAGGGCAAGGATGATAACCAAAGCTGAGGTCCCCACACCGAAGGTGGCGAGCAGAAGAAATGCCAGGATATAGACGGCCGATGCCACGACACAAATTTTGCGGGGACCATATCGGTGATAAAGTGAGCCGGACAGCAACCCGCCAACCATCAGAGTGACCGAAGGTACCGTCAGGTAAAGTCCGGCGGTCATGGTCGACATCCCCTGTACATATTCAAAGAAAAAGGGCAGCAGGAATTCTGAGCCGGTATAGGCCAGTGTCACCAGCAGGGCACCGATGTTTGCAAAAAGAAACGCCCGTCCCCGATAAAGATTCAGGTCAAGCAGGGGGTCAGCTGCCCTGTTTTCCTGACGAATGAAGAGAAGAATCCCTCCCAGAGAAAGGGCAAAAACGGCAAGAATCGGCACCGAGGTGAACCCGAGGGAGGTACCGAAGTTTAGTCCTAAGATGAGGGCCGCAAGCGACAGGGAGAGATAGATGGCGCCCAGCGAGTCAAACGAACCCGTCTTTTCACGGGCAGGCAGGGTGGGGATGACGGCTGCACCGAGGATACATGCGAGAATACCCACCGGGACGTTCATTAAAAATATCCAGTGCCAGGAGAGCATTTCAGTGAGGATGCCACCCAGGAAGGGCCCGGCGGCCACACCTAAAGAGGCCACGGTCACGACAAACCCTATCGACTTTGCACGTGACTTGGGCGGCATGAACACCGTTACCATGGCCATACTGATCGCGCCTAACATCGCCCCACCTACCGCCTGGATAGCACGGGACACTACCAGCAGAGGAAACGACGGTGAAAGGGCACAGAAGAGGGATCCGAGGACAAAAACCAGGAACCCGGCGAGAAAGATACGCCGAAATCCAATGCGGTCTGAAAGCTTCCCGAAGATCATGAGCATGCTGGTGAGGACGAGGAGGTAGATTGTCACGACCCATGAAACAAGACTGGTGGAGACATCAAAGGCGGCGGATAATGTCGGCAGAGCAATATTTACGATGCAACTATCAAGAGAGCTCATAAACGATGCGATAGCGATGGCAAAAAGCAGCAGTTTTGGATTTTTTACAGTGGAGGAAATATTCATTGATGGCACCTGATTTTTGTATTAAACGGTTGTTTCGAAAACGATTGAGGGTTACTCTTTTTGTATTAAACCGTTGTTTCGAGGATAAATGAGGGTTTCTCTTTTGGAAAAACAAGGGAGTAGAATAGTTACGGCACCCACCCAGATAAAAGTGCGGAATAACAAATAGCGTGTTCAGCAAAATATCGTCTGCCCGATGAAAAATATACGTGAAAAATATACGTGAAAAATATCAGGTATCCGGTGCACCCAGAGAGGGCTCAGGCTCACCCAGAGAGAACTGATAGGTGATACTATTGTGAATAAAGAAGTAAATGCCTTTTGCTTCATCAAATATCACCCGTTCGGTCAAACCCAATTCTGCCTATAAAGATGAATTCCTGCATGTGTTTGGGAAAGCACCCGAAGATGGCGTGCGGCTCGGAGAGAGCCTTTCCCACCTGCCGGATGATCTGGCGAAGGCCCAAATACTCTGGGCACGGGCGCTGGAGGGTGAGGAGTTTCGTGTCGTTCGCCCATTCGGAGAAAAAAACGAGTACGAGATCCGGTTCTTCCCTCTCAAAGACCGTGAGGGAAGAATATTCGGTGCCGTAAACCTCCTCTATGACATCACAAGCCTTGAAAAGGCGGTCAGGGTGTTTCAGGAACAGGACATAATGCTCCATAAACTGATGGAACAGTCTGCCTTGTCATCTTCACTACCAAAACACACGTGCAGCCCCAACCACTGACCCCTTTTTCCACCCCACTTCCGGTATCACGCAGGTAACCGACCTTTTCGCCAACCTTTTCAGGCATTGCCTCGCCTCGGGGCACTTCTGGTAATTTCCACAAAGCAACCGGAATAAGCGACACACCGCCTCCACCTGCAACCGGTAAGAATACGGGAACGGAACACTCAACTGCACCATCACGCAGACGAATAACACCGTCAGATAAGATGCTGAGGGCAGCGGTACACTCAACTGCACCATCACGCAGACGAATAACACCGTCAGATAAGATGCTGGGGGCAGCGGTACACTCCCCAGATCATTCCCACCACCGCGAGGACGAACGCCATAATGGAGAGCCCCAGTACCATATTAGAATAGAGGGGAACCCGCACAAGCCAGGAAAGGCCGCCCATCACATGCGTTATCGAGACAACTACCAGAAGGGAAACAATAAAAGGATAGACACAGGTGTTCCCGAGTATTCGCAGCGCCAGGTAAGAGAGGACAAAATAGGACACAGCAATGACAAGCACCACAAGCGGTGCGAGGCCGGACACCGCAGCCGCCCGTGCAATTGGCGAAAACTCATACCGGAGAATTTCGTCCAGACCATGCGCAAAGACAAACGTCAGAGTATAGTCGGCAATCACCGAAAGGGCCGGGAGCATAGCAAGAACCCGGGTATTATTGTATATGCATTTCCTGCCAGACTCCGAATCCATTTATTTTCCTCAAATCCCCGTATAATACGAGTAACCACCTATTTCAAACACCGTCGCGTCTCCGGTTTCACCCCTGAACCAACCATAACCCAACCGGTGCGTATCTCATCCACTCCTGCGACCATCCCTGAAATTGAGCGAATCCAAGGAAAACGATAGCAAAGCCGTATTTTTTTCTGCGATTTTTTCCCCGGAAGTTACCTCCTGCACCACGGCCTGAAGTCCGCAGGAGATGTCGGAAGACGACACTGTTTCTCTCACCGCCGGGGTATTCAGGAACGGAAAAGAAGGGCAGGAGAACCCTTCCGGAAGAGAAGGAGGGGAAGAGAGAGGGGAAGAGGGAGGGGAAGAGGGAGGGGAAGGTTCCGCACCTGACAGTCCCGTTTGCCGATCAGACGAAGACTGCCTCATATCCAAGCGTGATCTGGCAATCACTCCTGGGTAAACCAAGAATATTCATGATCGGTTGATTGATGAAGAGTGGCTCGATCGTAAACCCGACAGAAGTATTTCCCTGGAGCGGATACGTGAGCACCACACCCGGACAGCTCAAATCCCGGTATGTAGCGCTGTTACCCCCTTTCACCTGGAGGGGGAGTGCCAGAGGTTGACCATCTGAAACAAAGAAGCCCCTGATGGACTCACTCATATCACGAACCGTGATATTGATCGCCGTCACGTCCGGATCATTGGTGTCAATCCCAAAGATGACCGATCCCTCATTGTCGCCCACTTTCAGGGTGCCAAGGGAGAGTTGTTCAGTGACATTGAACGTGTACCAGTACTCCGTATGGTTTTCCGGAATAATTTCATTGGGCACACCTGCCGGAGGAACATCGCCACTCTCGGTAACATTCCCCTCAGTACCGGGAACAGGCACCGGGTCTGATACATCTACCGGAGGAACATCGCCACTCTCGGTAACATTCCCCTCAGTACCGGGAACAGGCACCGGGTCTGATACATCTACCGGAGGAACATCGCCACTCTCGGTAACATTCCCCTCAGTACCGGGAACAGGCACCGGGTCTGATTCATCTACCGGCAGAAATTCGATTATCCCGGTGATCGTGACCTCTCCGAGGATACTCTCACCATCCATCCCGGTGATATTGCCATTGTTGATGCCGTCGATAACAACCATGACAGAATATACATCCGGAGCAATCACCCGCACCCGCACCCTCGAGAACATGACTGAGTCTTCACCCTCTTCAGCGGTCTGATTATCCGTTGCCTCCTGCAGATTTTTCAAAGAGGTCATCAAAGAAGCAAGGAATAAACCATCTTCCACGGAGGTGCCGCAAGAGGGAAATTCAACTCCAAACCATTCAGTTACCGATTCGTTCTCCACTGATAGCGTGAGATCGTACCAGTTAATCCTGACAGGAACCCCGTTCAGAGTGACGTCAATTACTCCATCCTCATCTGCACCAAATGTGAGACTGTTTCCGAATACGGTCAGCGTGTCCCTCGCACCACTGTCATCAGAATCAGCAGCCATCACACCTATAACCAACGTCATAGAGACGAGCAGCACCGCTGCAATAGCAAACAGTTTCATATTTTCACTTCTCATTTGTCTTCAGGGATTGGCATTTGTGATCCCCTTCGATTCTGCAAAAGCCCCGCTCTTGCATTATCCGGGTGCTGTCTTTATTCGGTCGTGGAGCGAGAAGGCAGCACTTTTTCGGAAATCTGGCATGCCGGATATCTGAAGGTTGGATATTAACGCTATGCGAGGCATTTGTTTCTGCAATACCGCACCCAGGAGCACACAGCGAATTCCGGCCAATAGTGCCATACCGGACAAAAATGAACATTACATTGCTAGTTTTTATAAATCCGGACGCATGCCAGATAATAATCAAACAAAGGCTTTAAAAAGCAGATATAAACATTTAAAGTATTTAATGCGATTTTTCGGGAAAACAAAGAGTGATGAAAGCACATAACAGATATATATCACCTCAAAAATGACCCGGCGATGGTGCACCGGTATCATTTCCTGAACAATCCTTACGTCATGAGAAGAAAGGGTGATTTCGACAGAGGCACGATCTTTTCTCGGTCACCGGAAAAGCTGTGAATGTCGGGTAGTTTTAAAAATACTCCTTAAAAGGCAGAAAACGGGGAGAGCAAAACCATGTGGCACCACAAAGGCTCGCGCCGGTAAGAAAATCCTACGAGAGTTACCGAAACAGAAAATAAAGCATATTCAGCCGGACCCCGTATTCACTCTTTGGCCTATTCCCAATAATGCGAATACCCCCCTTTCTCAAGCGCCACATTATCCAGATATACCCCTGTACCGGTAGAAACCCGTCCAATACAGGTGGCATTCACCCCGGAAACCGGGAACAGATCCGCTGGACAGGTAAACAGGAGACCAAAGTCGCCGCCGCCGAAGAGGGCATACCGGGTTGCATCCTCATCCGGCACTCCCTTTGGCCGGGGAATTGCCGCCGCCTCCACATCCAGCCGCACATTAGATGCCTCAGCAAGATCATGCAGGGATATTGCGAGCCCATCAGAGACGTCCATCATCGCCGTCGCCCCGGCACGCCCGAGGTGCTGCCCCTCGAATACCCCTGGCCGGGGAGTCACCAGTGCCTGCCAGTGATCCAAATACCCATCCAGCCCGGCCTGTGCCTGCCCGGGGACGCCTGTGACTGCGACAATATCTCCCGGCTGTGCTCCCCGCCGCCGCACCAGACAATCGCGGGAGACACGACCGAGACCGGTTGAAACCAGCGTGCATTCCGCGTGGGCATCAAGATCACCGCCCATGAGGCGACACCCATAAGCACGGCAGCATGCGTCTGCCCCACGGGTAATTTCCTCTACCCGCTCTGCACGATCCACCCCGACAGCCATGACAAGAGCGATGGGGTAAGCCCCCATTGAAGCCACATCAGAGAGCGTGACCGCCGCTGCCATCCAGCCGCATTCATAATCGGTCATCCCCCCGGGGAAATCGGTCGTCTCATGGAGCATGTCTGTTGACATCACGAGATAGTTCATTCCATCATCGATGACTGCACAGTCGTCATCCGTTGCATCCGTCCCGATGATCGCACGAATCGCCCTGACCAGGGCCCGGTCATCCATCCTTTTTTACCTCACGTTCCCGTTCTGTCCGGTACTCCCGGAAAATTGACTCGATCATCTCTGATTTCTTTCCCTGTTCATAGGCGGTGATCTCTTTTTGCCACGCTTCAACCGCCATTGCGAACCGGCCGGCATCCACACTCCCGACCGGCCCGCGGACTTCAAGACCAATATCTTTCGGGGGAATTAAAACAATGCCACGTTCAAGGCAGGCATCTTTCAGCCGCCCGTCCCCACCACCGATAAGGGCCCGAATGTGCAGCTCTGCAAGAGTGTCAAGCACTGTTGTCCCCCATCCGACGGTCGTCTTCACCGCGATGATGTCGCCTTCTGCAATCCCGAAATCATTTTCAATCATCCGGATTGCATCACGTGAAAGGGATTCAGCGGCCTTTACCAGCAAACGGTCGTCGCCGGCCTGGCTGGTGGACAGGCGGCGGAGACGGTCAACCTGCTTTTTCAGCTGTTTTGTCCGCCGCTCCTCTCCCCGGAGCTTCTTCTTTTGGTTCGCAATAATCACATCGAGCTTTCCGACTTCTATGTCCTTTCGGAGAGCACGGCTCTCTTTTCCCCGTTCCCTGTCAAGAAGAGCGTTCAGGCGGGCAATCTCGCGATCCTTTGTTTCTCCTTCCGCCTGCAGCTCAGCGACATGCCCTCGCAGAGACTTCACCATCCCGTCGAGCTGGAGCAGGCGGTCGTCACGTGGGCCGGGGACGACCTCCTCTCCCCCCTCCCCGTCTGGGACAGCGGCAGCCACTTTCTTCCCGAGGATCTGTTCTAAAGAGAGCCCCCTGATCACACCTGCCCGGACTTCATCCATGTCATGTCCGGGCGGCACCCGTTTTGCAACATTCCTGAACTTCGGCTGGTAGGCACGGAAGGCGTCCATCGCCGCCGAGAGAGAGTCACGCTCGTGGTCATTCCCGTAGGGTATCTCACCGCACAGCACCTTCTTCTCCTCTACCGTCCTGTCAGCTTTCGGGGTATACCCCACCGCCGAAAAGGCACGCCGGATACGCTCGACCGAGGCGGGCATCGGGTGCACGTCGGTGGCAACCACCAGCGGCCGTCCGGCGGTGTAAAGCGCCTCAATCACATCCGGCATCGCCATCGTCCGGGAACTTTTGATTAGCACCGGTTCGCCGTCCAGCGTGACCGCGGCGATACCCACCGTCGTCCCCGGGTCGATACCCACAAAGAGATACCGCTGTCCATCGCCCCGCATCCGGTAGCGAATACGGTCGAGACGGCGTCCCGCCACCTTTACCTGCACGTCTGCCGACCGGAACGTGGCAACCGAAACATCTTCCCGCGGGGAAGCGACGGTAAAATGCACCCGGCTCAGGCCGCCAAACGCCTTCATCTCCTCTTTGGTATAAGAAAGTCCATGCTCCTGCAGCGTTGCCTCTACATCACGGGACTTCTGACGCACCGCACCGTGCACCTTACGTGCATAGCGATTCTGACTCCACCCTCCTTTTCCCAGCGACCGGCCCCGCGAGACAATGACATCGGTCGTATTCTCAAAGGCCACCACCTCTGCACCGCCGCCAAGTTCAGCGATCATTGCAGATGCACGGGCCTCTGCGTACGGGTCAAAGCGATTGAACTTCATATTGTAGCGGGCAGCCACCCGCGGGAGGGACTGCTGCTTCTCCCCCCCGGTAGACTGCACCAGCATCGTCTGCGGAGGGAGAGACTGCAGAAATGAAAAAAGGGCCTGCTGATCACGGGCAATCTCCTGCACCGAGTCAACAGCGAGAATATCAGGTTTTTCACGCGCGATACGACGGAGCAGGCGAAATAGCGAGACTTCGCAAACCTCCTGTTCCTCTCCGTCTTCGCGGATTATCAGAGCAAAGCGGGGCCTCTCGCCCCGCGACCGTACTGAACCATGGATGATATCGATGCCAAAAACCTTCACCCGACCACCTGCGCAAGTGTCTCCTCCACCGGCGCATCGACCCGGTACTTCCGGGAGAAGTAGGTACAGATATTGGTGATGTCGCGTAGCAGGATCTCTTCTGCCGCCGGATGCGTGGGGTCAGTCCACTGCGGCCAGTCAATCAGCCAGACATCCTTTCCGTCCACCATGACATTAAATTCCGAGAGATCCCCGTGAATATAGCCAAGCTGATAGGCTTTGGCCACGTTCTCCATTACCTGTGCAAAGACATCATCCGGATTCTCCAAAGTCGCCTGCACAACAGGCACCCCGTGGATAAACGTCATCACGATGAGATTGCGGTTGATGTCAACCGGCACCGGCACCGAAACATCGGCGTGCAGGGCCCTGAGGGCGTCATACTCCTGCTGGGCAGAATAGGTGGAGGCGAATATCCACGGGAAATGTTT
>CAZFXY010000044.1:0-12451 GCA_964523185.1 uncultured Methanoculleus sp. | reverse complement strand
ACGTGCCTGCATTCTTTGCTATCAACAAGGTCGATCTGGTTGACAAAGAGACGCTGGCCCAGATCAATAAAGATGTAACCGAGCGCTTTGGACGGCCGCCGATTCTACTCTCAGCAGTCAGTGGATACAATATTGAAACGCTCAAGGATGAGATCTATGATCAGTTAGGGTTTATCCGCGTCTACATGAAGCCGGTGGGCGAGAAGGCGGATATGGAAGAGCCATTGATCATCCGTGAACCTGCCACGGTGGAATCAGTCTGTATGAAACTCCACCGTGACTTTGTAGAAAAATTCCGGTATGCAAAGGTGTGGGGGACATCCGTGAAGCATGATGCCCAGCGTGTTGGTCTGCCGCATGAACTGTATGACGGTGATATTCTGACCGTTGTTACCCGGGCGTAATTATTCTTCCTTTTTTGTAGACACTGCACCCCTGAGCACATGCAGGGGTGCGTCGGTTTTTATGCCCCGTCCGTCGTAATGGGTCCTTGATGCCTGATATCCTGCATCCCGGATGGCTGCAATCACGTCATCTGCGGGGGATGGGGAGATACGCCAGTGTCTGGCAAGCTGGTGGTAGTTGTAGAATGCAGGAATGGGAAGCTCTCCATCAAGGAGCGTAACAAGCCGTGCAAGCACACTTTCTCTCTTGCCCTCTGCCTCAAGATCTGCTGCAATTTGCGAGAGAACCTCCGGGTTATTGATGGGACCGATCCAAAGTGGTCCTATCCGTTTCATCTTTGCACCGCACTCGGGGCATTCCTGCACCGTCGGAAGAAAGGCAGCCTCGCTCATGCGCCATGGACAGGCGGGGCACTGGTGGATATAACCGATGTTTTTGAGTGCGGTATCGGCCCTGCCTGCACCTCCGGTCATGCGCAGATGGAGGCGGACAAAGTGCTCCCGTGCAAAGCAGAAGAGCGGCTCTATCCCGCGGTCGTATTTAGCCGTTTCGCGCAGGATAAATCCCAGAAGTATGCGCAGGCCGACTTCACTGTGGTATTCGGTATTCATTGGGCGGGCGCCATACCTCCGGATGCCAGCCTTTAGGTGTGCTCCGCAGAGGGGCGCGGTGTCGGTTGCCGTAACAAAGAGGTAGCGGCGAGCGGACGTTGCAGCAATATCCACAAAGGGCGCCGGAGTGCCAAATGGATCGAGATCCACCACATCAAACCGCTGTTTCAGCATCACTGCCCGGCAATCCTCCCCGGTCACCGTGATATCACACGTTGGGTACATCGCTGCATTCCTTTGTATGAGGGCCGTTGCTTCCGGGTTTACATCATTAATGGTAACCGGGATGCCGCATTCATGTGCCACCCGCAACCCGCGGACACCTGAGGCTCCCATGGCGTCAAGGTATGACGACACGTCAAGATGACGGAGAAGGTAGGTGGTACTGTCACGGTTCAGTTGCATCCGGGGATTATAGAATACCGGTGCGCTTCCGGGCGGAAAAGAACAATTCTCGTCCTGTTCGGGTATAAAGAACCGCGTAATCCCTTCCTCTACTTCTTTGTCACTCATCGCACCAGAAACGTGGTGGTTCGGTAATCTTATACCTTCTCATGCTGAACGTTATAGGCTCATATGGGTTTGTGGCCTAGTCTGGATAAGGCGTTAGCCTCCTAAGTTAATGATCAGGGGTTCAAATCCCCTCAAACCCGTCCTCTCTTCTTTTGACAAATTTAATTTGAAAGGAATCGTAACATCTCCATACATGAATATTCGCGGGTATCTGCACATTGTACGCCCCATCAATGCATTTGTTGCGGGCATCGCCGTCCTGCTTGGAGTGCTGGTGGCAGGGGGGATAATGACTCCCACCATTTTCCTGCTTGTTGTGGCGGTATTCTGCATTACCGGTGCAGGAAATGCGATCAATGACTATTACGATCGCGATATTGATGCAATAAATCGCCCTGAGCGGCCGATCCCTTCCGGCGCTGTCAGTGTCCGGGGTGTGGCAGTATACAGCATGCTTCTCTTTGTTTTTGGCATCGCGTGTGCAGCATGTGTCCACCCGTTCTGCTTTGGTATTGCCTGTTTCAATTCTTTTCTGCTGGTGGTGTATGCCGCCCGTCTGAAACGGGTGCCACTTGCGGGAAATGTCGTGGTGTCGTATCTGGCAGGGAGCATCTTCCTTTTCGGTGGAGCGGCGACAGGTCTAAACGGACTCCTGTTAAATCTCCCTCTCGCAGGGATTGTCTTTCTTCCGATGACTGCACGCGAGATTCTCAAGGATGCAGAAGACATCGAAGGCGACATCGCAGGCGGAGCACGTACGCTGCCGATGATAATCGGCGTCCGCACCTCATGCCAGGTAGCGGCGGTCCTTGCAGCAGGGGCAGTCATCCTCAGTCTTCTGCCCATCATGCCCGGGTGGGGTGTATGGTATCTGTGCATGATTGCTCTTGCTGACGGTGTTATCCTGTACGCGGTGGTATCTGCACTTCGGTGTACGACATCAGCCGATGTCCGGGAATCGGGTGCGAGTTCGATGTTAAAAAATGGAATGTTTGCTGCACTGGGGGTATTATTATTCTGGGCCCTGATTGGGTGATCTCCTTGCAGGGGCAGAGAGCATACTTAATAATCTTTGAAATGGGAGGTTTATCCAATGAAAGTTTACCGGCATGGAGACAGTTTCATTGCACCGGCAGGATCCTTCTTTGACGGTAATGTGAAAATTTCCGGCGATTTTATTGTAGCACCGGATACCCACTTCTGGGGCCGTCTTGACGTGGGAGGCAGCCTCGAACTCGGCCCGCGCTCAACAGTGGGAGGCGATATTACCTGTAAGAACGCGATCATCGGAAGCCAGGTGCGCGTCAAAGGCTCGCTTGATGTCCTTGAAAACGTAACGGTCTGTGACGAAGCGCGTATCCGCAGTCTGCATGCAGGGGGGGATATCATTCTTCGCCCTGGCGTGCAGGTGGGTGCTGTCTCTTCAGATGAGACAATCTTTGTATGTGGGAAAATAAAATCCGGAAAACTGACCGGAAGAAATGTAAAAGTGATTGGGAATGGGCCTTAAATGGGTTTTTTTTCCTCTTCTGTGCCTAAGAGAGCAACATCATACACGTCCGGCCAGTTGACCAGTGTCTCCACACACCCGTCTTTAATGGTGACAACGCCCATTGCGATAATTCCTGCCTTGTCACACATCTCTATGCCTTCTTTGACTTCCATCAAACATCCGACACCGATGATTGCCTTTGGATGATACTTCTTAAACATCCGTTTGATGAGTGTTGACCCCGGCGCGATCCAGACCTGATAACCCATCTGCTCGAGGCGATCGATATTTTGTCCCACCTCGCATCTGCCGCACCGCCTGCATATCAGCCCTTCGGGAGTGAGGTGTGCGGGGCAGTCTGCGGCCCGCAGACATTGGGGGATAAAGATTGCCCGTTTTTCAACGGGGGTTGCGGTAAACGAGGTTGTGGAGAGGGTGTTGTGCAGGCGGATAAAAAATGCGGTCAGTTCCTGATCTTCGAGCCCAAGAAACCGGCATATTGATTTGCTCATTCCCTCTGACATCACCAGTCCCGCCTTGAGAAGGCGGGGTGCGTAGAAATGGCGGTTATGGATCGAAAGAAAGATGATGATAGTTACAATGATTGGGATGATGAGCATCAACAGGAGGACGACCAGGGTTACCTCGCCAATGAGGTAAATCAGCTGATCCCACCAGGGTGTGCCGACAATTGCTGTTGGGTAAAGGGATTCAATACTCATGGTGCATCTCTGGTGTCTGAATGGGTGAGTGTGTCATACGGGTAACGGAAGATGCCGCGGTCGGTGATGATGGCACTTACGAGCGTGAGTGGTGTTGCATCAAAAGCGGGATTGATCGTTTCGACACCATCCGGCATTAGTTGTTGGTTGCCACAGAACGCCAGTTCATCACGGGCGCGTTCCTCTATCTCTACATCCGCTCCCTTTCTGTCCATGTCCATGGTCGAATACGGTGCGGCCACGTAGAAGGGGATGGAATGGTGGCGCGCACAGATGGCGTGCATGTAGGTGCCTATCTTATTGAATACCGCATCCGTGGTAATCCGGTCAGCCCCGACCACGACTGCATCAATCATGCCCCTTTGCATCAGGTGGGCTGCTGCAGAGTCGGGAATGGTTCTGACCGGTATCCCGTCTGCCTGCAGTTCAAATGCGGTGAGACGGGATCCCTGGTTGAGGGGGCGGGTCTCACAGGAGAGAACAGATATCTTCTTGCCCCCTTCAACCGCAGAACGGATGACGCCCAGTGCCGTTCCCCATTCCACACAGGCAAGGGCGCCTGCATTGCAGTGCGTCAGCACTGTGCAGGTGTCGGGCAGCAGGGACGCTCCATATGCACCGATCTGGTGGCAGAGTGCGATGTCCTCTGCTTCAATGACCTGTGCCTCCTTTAGTGCCGCATCATACGCAGCTGCGGGCGTATCCTTTCGCAGGGCAGTCCGGAGCACCCGGTCAATGCCCCACCCCAGATTGATGGCGGTTGGGCGGGTTGCCCTGAGAAATGCCGCATCCGTTTTTATCGCGTCCCGAAACTCTGTGCCTGCCTTTTTATTCTGGTGAGTCTGGCAGGAGAGAACAACACCGTAGCCGCCGGCAACCCCGAGTGCGGGAGCTCCGCGCACTTCAAGGCGGCGTATGCCGTCTGCAAGGCGGGTGACTGACTGCGTCTCCACGGTCACCTGCTCTGCAGGCAGGCGTGTCTGATCAATATATGTAAGACATTGGTCCGCTGTTTTCCATGTAATGGTTCGCATATTTTGTATATTCCTTTATTCGGCAGCGATTGCATCAAGAAATGCCCGCATCGCCGCCGCCTCTCCCTGTATGACACTATCGGGTACATCCTTTGGCGCAACAGCAGCACCCGCGATATAGATTCCCGGCCGCACCGTTTTGACCGGTGCGCCTTTCATATCTTCCTGTGCAAAAAAACCGTTTTCGTCTTGTTTAATTCCGAACATCTCTGCAAGTGCTGCTGCTCCGTCTGCAGGTTCGAGACCTACTGAGAGTACCACCAGTCCGGGTGTCAGTGTCTCTATTTCGGATGTTTCCGTGTTTTCCACCGGAATTATCATACGATCTGCCGTCCGGATGATCTCTCCCGGACGGCCTCTCAGGAAGCGGACCCCCAGTTCCTGTGCCCGTGCATAATATTCCTCGTATCCTTTTCCGTAGGCACGGATGTCCATATAGCAGATGGTGACCTCAGTATCCCGGTTTTTCTCCTTGATGAGAATCGCATTTTTTATCGCATACATACAGCAGACACCTGAGCAGTACGGACGTTTTGCGGGTATGTCGCGGGATCCGAAACACTGGATAAAGACGATGTGATCTGGTGCGCTCCCGTCTGAGAGGCGCCTGATCCTGCCGCCGGTGGGGCCGCTTGCATTGATGAGCCGTTCAAATTCAAGGCCGGTAATGACATCCGGGTGACGGAGATAGCCGAACTCCGCCTTTTTCTCTGCATCAAAGGTTCGGTAACCGGTTGCAATGACCACCGATGCGACCTCGAGTGTGATCTCTTTCTCTTCCTCTTCCCGTAAGATGGCGTCTCTGCCGCAGATATCATAGCAGAGGCCACAATCGATACAGTGCACTGCGTCACGAATGGTGATGTCGGGGACGATCTGGGGGTGTGGCTTGTAAATTGCCTTTCTGACACCTACTCCGGCATCAAATACATTATAGACCTCTACCGGACAGATTTCAACGCAGTCCCCACAGCCGTTGCAGGCAATTTCATCGACATACCGGGGGTACCGGATAGCCGTTAACGTAAACCGGCCGACATCTCCGGTGATACTTTTGACCTCAGTGAGTGTGTGAAT
This sequence comes from uncultured Methanoculleus sp., assembly GCA_964523185.1. GTDB lineage: Archaea > Halobacteriota > Methanomicrobia > Methanomicrobiales > Methanomicrobiaceae > Methanogenium. Next base: position 6,597 of record CAZFXY010000044.1, on the reverse strand, counting down.
GATTATATTGGGGTGGCGGGCCACGTCCACCATCTTTGGGGAGAGGATGCACATGGAACAGTCGTTTGTCGGGAATGTCTTGTCCAGTTGGGCCATATGGCCTCCAATGGACGGTTCACGTTCTATCAGGTGTACCCTGATGCCATGATCCGCAATATCAAGGGCTGCCTGGATGCCCGCCACGCCACCGCCGATCACTGCGACTTCAGCCATTGTTTGTCTCCTTGCCGAGTTCAATGTAGGACTGTGCGTTTTTCACGATGTGGCTGATCTGCTCCTTTGATGCTTCCCGTATGACTTTGCCTGGCACACCCACCACCAGGGATCCGGGCGGTATCTCTTTTCCCTCGGTGACGACAGAACCGGCTGCAATGATGCTGTCTTCTCCGATAACCGCGTTATTCATCACGATGGCGCCCATCCCGACCAGCACACGATCCCGGATCGTTGCACCATGGATGATGGCACCATGGCCGACAGATACATATCTGCCAATGGAGACCGGACACCCGGCGGTGGTGTGCACCACTGCGTTGTCCTGTATGTTTGAACCACCGTGGATGGTGATCCGGTCTTTATCAGCCCTGATGACTGCCCCATACCAGATGCTGACATCGTCTGCGATGGTAACATCTCCGGTCACGGTTGCATTTCCGGCAACAAATGCAGGAGTTCCGGCAGAAGTATCGCTATCCATAATAGGTACTACGTTTAACGTCACCGTCAAATGAATATTATGGTAGGGGGCACATTCAGTCCACTTCATGACGGTCATAAAAAACTCATTTCCCGTTCGTTTGAGCTTGCCGGAAAGAAGGGTCATGTTATTGTCGGGCTTTCCACCGATGTATTTGCCGGTGCGAAAAATCATCCCATTGCGCCATATGATGAACGCAAAGAGCGTCTTACTACGTTTATCCGGGAGTCCGGATATTCCGCAACATGGCATATTATTCCTTTGGATGATCGATACGGCGCCACTCTTGACACGGATTTTGATGCCCTTGTCGTTAGTGAGGAGACATTTCCGGTGAGTCTTGAGATTAATCGCCTCAGAAAAGAACGCGGCAGAAAAAAGGTGGACATTCATCAGATCACCTGTGTCCTCGCCGATGACGGGAAATGGATATCAAGCACCCGGATACACCGGGGTGAAATTGATGGCCACGGGCGGATAATCAGATGATGTGGTTTTCGATATCGGTGGTAATGAGTGTGTCGCAGTAGAGACAGTGAAGGCCTTGCTCGGTGACTTCAAATGCACTTTTTATCGGTTCGTTGGCATTGGTGATGCATCCGGCATTGGTACACCGGACAATGCCGTAAAGAAGTTTTGGGGTCTCGACGCCTTTTTTCTCCACCACAATGTAATCCCGGATGATGTTGATGGTGGCATGGGGCGAGATGAGGGCGATTCGGTCCACCTCTTCTTTTGAGAGTTCCCGGTTGCTCACTTTGACAATGTCTTTTTTGCCTTCCTGCCCGCCGGCCATAGAGGCAACATTCGTTGCAATGGAGAGCTCCTCGTCGGTATTGCCGGTGATACCCAGCATCCGCAGGACGGTGAGTGCGGCGCCTGCATGGATGTGATCAATCACCGTTCCGTCTTTGATGGGGCTTATCATAAGGCCCTTTGATTTTGACTTCATCCTTAGATCACCTCTTCAAGCATGGCCATTCTCACCGGAACACCGTTCCTTGACTGTTCAAAGTAGCGTGCACAGGGCATTGCATCGACACGGGGGTCGATCTCTCCTGCCCGCGGCAGGGGGTGAAGGACCATCATCCCTGCTTTATGCCCCTCCAGTACCTCAGGGGTGATACGGTAACTCTCAGCCACATTGTAGTATGATGCGGCGTCGGGGAATCGTTCCCGTTGAATTCGTGTGGCGTATATGACATCCAGTTCAGTCATGATATCGCTGATATCTTCATGCTCCTCTACCCTGCACCCGCGTTTGTGCAGTTCAGCCACCAGACTCTCTGGCAGTTCAAGGGTTTGCGGTGCAATCGTGTGGAGTGTGACGTCATAGTTGGAGAGGGCATAGGCAAGGGAATGGGTGGTTCTCCCGTACCGGAGATCGCCTAAGAGGCCGACATGGATCCCATCGAGAGGCATTGACTGGCGGATGGTATACAGATCGAGGAGGGTCTGTGACGGGTGCTGGCCTGCTCCGTCCCCTGCATTTATCACCGGCACCGTGGCAAATTCGCTGGCCAGGCGGGCCGCCCCCTCCTTTGGGTGACGCAGGACAATGATGTCTACATAACTGCTCACCACCCGCATGGTATCGGCCAGTGTCTCGCCTTTTGACAGCGAACTTCCTTCGACACTGTCCACGGTGATATTTGTCCCCCCAAGCCTCGACACTGCAGAGGTAAATGACATCCGCGTCCGCGTACTAGGCTCAAAGAAGAGGAGCGCAACCTGCTTTCCATCCAGTGTCTTACGTATCTGCGGTGCTCCATCAATTGCACCTGCCCGGGCAAGGAGGGCGTCGATCTCCTCCCTGCTGAAGTCTCGTATTGATATGATATCTTTCATCAGAGGTCTGCCTCCTGTTGTAACGGCAAAAGAAGAATGGGAAATATGCGCAGGGAAATGCACCAGGCATCTCTGTCCGCGAATCCCTTCATAGTCAGTTATGCGTGATTATGGGTATTAGAAGTATCCTGAAACGGAACTCTCGGAATGAAAAAATGGCGAAGGAACCTATTCCTTCCGGGCAACGGTGATATATCCGCTGTGGCTTACGCGCGTAGACGGGCGTGTGCCCCGCTTTGTTCGTGTCAGTTCACGGCCTATCAGTTCATGGCAAACGAGATCGGTAAAGAGCTGATCTGCCGTATCCATCACAATGAATGTCTGCTCCAGAAACGGTGTGTAGGTGGCCAGATACCCGCCCGGTTTGAGCAGGGCATGAGCGTGACGGATATGTGCCTCGGTTATCTGCAGGTCAAGGTGAACGATATCATAGGCACCTGCTGCATCAAGCATGTCACCGGCAATGACCTCTACATTATCAAGACCCGCCTCTTCGATATTTTTACGGCAGACCTTTGCAAACTCATCACGTATTTCATACGTGGTAACGGTCTTTGCAATGCCCCCAAAAAAAATAGCGGCGATTCCACTGCCGGTTCCTGCATCCAGCACATCATCATTTTTGTTCATGCCGGTGAGTGCACAGACCGCCCCGATGTCCTTGGGGAGCATCGGTGCACCGGTGCGGCGGGCATGGGCAAAGAAATCCGTTGGTCGGGGAATCCTCACATAAAACGGGATGCCCAGATGAGTTTCGATGACATCGCCCGGCATCGCCTCCCGTATAACATTCAGGTCGATGATCCCTTTGTCGGTGGAAAAGGTTCCCTCTCCGGCACGGACATAATACTCCTTTCCTTCGTGGATAAGAAGGACTCGTTGACCATCAGGGATCATGAAGAGGTGAGTCTGATGATCGCATCTGCGATCTCGCCGTTTGCTTCCCTGAGTGCAGCGCGTGCTTCGTCAGGAGAGACCTGTGCCTGTTCTGCCACAAGCATTACGTCTTCATCTGGTATTACCACTTCTTTGGGGACAAACACCGGTTCGCTACCCTGCAACTGGTAGGTCTTTGTGCCCTGCATGATCGTGACGACGACCTCAGCTGGTTCAAAGACGTATTCTCCTTCGGTTGTATAGATGACGACCCGCTCAACACCTTCGATCTCCTCCATCTTCATGCCGAGCTGTTTCATCATCTGTTTCATCTTTTTCGGGTTTATACCGGGTAGCATTTTAGATCAACCTTCCTGATCGTACCTGTACTGCTCCACCATAATTAAATGCCATCATCTCATCACCGGAGAGGAGCGCATTGCCGGTGCCGATGAGCTGATCCTCTCCAATCACAACGAGGACTTCATCACCCGCCATAATTCCCGGATCGGCGGTGATCACATGTTTTGCCATTGCATTCTTTCCTTTCATAATGAACTCTGCTACCTCTTCTGCGACTGTCACCCGGTAGGCAGGCGCGGGGAGATACCGCCAGAGTCGTTCTGCTCCTTCAATGGACAGCGTAAATCTTCCGTCATGTGCACGGACGGTTGCGATACGGACACCATTCAGCAGCACATAGCGTATCCGTTTGGTCGTGGACAGTTTGAAAGTGCATTCTTCAGGGAAGAGGGCAACTCCTGCTCCTCTCCCGAACTGGTAATCAGCGATTGTCCGGACGCGGTTACCTGCGCTGCTCTGCGATAATTCTGTTAACACGTTCTGCAAACCCCTCTTCGGCATTCGTTGGAATATATGCTCCCGCAGCTATCTTATGTCCTCCGCCCCCACCGCCAATCTCTTCAGATGCGGTGGTGAGTGCGGCCTGCAGGTCGATGCCGCGCTCCACCATGCGGGTGTTGGTTCGCATCGAGACCTTCACCAGTTCAGGATCGTCATTGAGGTAGCAGAGGATCATAATTGGTTTCTCATAGTTCAGTTTGGAGAGTGCCATTCCCGCCCCGATACCGACGATGGTATCCGGGAAACGGTCACTGACATGGATATACTGGATGTGACTCAGCTCTGTCGTGCCGATGTCGAGAATGTACTCCATCATCTCACGTATGATTCGTTTGTGGTGGCGCAGCATTCGCTCCCCTTCGCGGTATGCCTGTGCACGGTCGCCGGCACAGACTGCGCTCCCCACCCGTGGGCGTGCCCAGCGGCCACAGGCGTTGAGCATGGTTGCATATTCGGATGCATTGCGCAGTGGCGTCCCTTTCTCTTCATCCGGGAAGATATAGTGTTCTGCAAGAAGGCGGGAGATATCCTGACCGGTTGCAAGCATCTGCTGTGCGAGGCCGTTTATTATACTGGATCTCTCGTCGTGGTCAAGATCCTCCCATACCCGCTCCCTCCCGTCTGTGGTTTTATCTGTTATTTTCAGTTTCTTTAGAAATGCCTCAGCTTTCTGTTCATTATTGGAAATACCCGGAATAAACGGATCATCGGCAAATGAAAGGCAGAATCTGAGCGGACGGGTGGATATACCATAGCAGTTTAGTTGTTTCTGTACAATTGTAATGGTTCCTGCACGCTCTCCGTCTGCTGCAATATCCCGTGCCGGGCCCGTCAGGCCGCAGTGCTCCCGGGCCATCATATCGCCGACATTTCCTACGACGGCGTTTTTGGCGAGCATGCCGAGGTTCGGATGTCCCGGATTCATCTCTTTTGCGACGAGATAGCCGATGCCTGCCGCTGAGAGTTGTGTGTGGCCATATGGCTGACCGTTTGCCTGCAGATACGGGGTGTCCACGCTCTGAGATATATGATGGTCAATAATGACCACATCTTCCGTGCCCATACCCCGTTCCTCCAGCAGATTCTGTTGCCCTGCCCCGAGGTCGATAAAGACCTTCATGCTGCTGTCTTCAGGGATATATTTCATGGTCATGGGCTCAAGCTGACGAACGAAGACGCTCTGCGCAGGTATATGTGCGTCCGCGCATGCCTGCATCATAATCGCTTCGCTGGTGATGCCGTCTGCATCGATATGGGATATCACAGTGACTGTGTCTGCATGGTGTATCTGCCGGGCGACAGCCCGGACATCATTTTCAAACGACATTTGATTGTGTAGAAGGTATCATTCCTGTTTGAATAAGGGTGCTCGTATGGTGGCCATTATAATGGAATGTTAATGGGGGAGGACGGTGAAAGGGTTTGATAGGGAAAAAAGGTGGGATATCATGAACGTTGGGGGGCACATGGTGGGATTCCGTGAATTTCTGGAGACGGGATTTATCAGCCCGGAGAGGATGCGGGCTGTTGACGCCAATGCACAGGCGCTGGGCGTGTCTGCTGTTCAGTTGATGGAGAGTGCGGGAAAAGGGCTGGCAGACTATGTGAGGGGCATGTGCCCAGAACATGTGGTGGTGCTCTGCGGGAAAGGCAACAATGGCGGCGACGGGTTTGTCGCAGCCCGGCATCTCTGCCGCGACTGCATGGTGACGGTGATCTGCCTGTCGCGGGAACTGCGAACTCAGGAAGCGGCCCGAAATTTCCGTGTGCTGTCACACTGCAGCGTGTCGGTCATCCGCGCCGAAAGCCGGGCAGCAGTTTTAGAATGCAGGGATATCATTTCTTCAGCAGATATCGTCATCGACGCCATGCTGGGCACCGGTATCACGGGGAGTCTCAGGGAGCCATATGCCACCTGTGCCGGTGTGGTGCGTGAATCCGGCGTTCCGGTCGTTGCTGCAGATGTACCGACTCCGGGTCTTTCTGCCACTGTGGTCTGCTCGTTTCACCGTGCAAAGGGTGGGGAGCCCGTTATTATTGACATCGGTATTCCCGATGAGGCAGAGTGCTTCACCGGCCCGGGTGATCTGTTGATTTTGCCGGCGAAAGGGGAGGGCAGTCACAAAGGTGCCGGGGGTGAAGTGCTGATCATCGGCGGAGGGCCCTATCAGGGCGCACCCTATCTGGCCGGTATGGCAGCCATTCGTGCCGGTGCGGATATTGTCCGGGTGGCAACCCCCCATATGCTACCCTGTCCGGATCTGATCGTGGAGCAGACGAAAGGGGCAGTGATCGGGGAAGAGGAGATCGAC
>CAZFXY010000043.1:0-12477 GCA_964523185.1 uncultured Methanoculleus sp. | reverse complement strand
TTCAAGGTTTAAAGATGTTTTGGCCACAATCAGATGTGCATCAGTATATACTTTTATCATTTTCCCGGGGTGACTGTATTCTACGGTTCTTTTTATACCGGGGGCAGAAGAGATGAAATATGCAGGTTTGAAATGCGTCCAAAACAGTATGCCATACCTACACTGGATGGGAAATCACCTTCTCTTTTGTTTGGTCACGGAGAAGGCGGCAGCGTGGAACATGGTTAACGGCCAGGTTTCACGGAAGATGCCGCCTGCCGCAGGGCCGGCAAAAAAGCACTATCATACCTGTGATATCAGTTCTTTCTTTTCTGCCCATGTGGTGAGTATGCCCGTCCCCGCATGAATGCCAAGACATGTGAAGTTTCACAAATTCGGCAGACAGGCATCTCCCTCACATAAAATTCGCAAAACGGGTAAAATTGTCTCTTCCCTGTCAAATCGTGAGACCAGCCATCTATCTGTACTCATACCCAGGGCGCAGGGTGCCTCTTCCTCACATGAAATCCGCAAGGCCGAGCTGAATCTCTTTTTCCTCACCAAAGGTTGAAAGCAGATACATATCCAGCATCTCGATACGCTGACGGGTGTACTCCGATATATCGTAGTCCGTGCATATCTTGCGTGACATCTCGACATATTTCTTAACCGATCCCTCATGGACGGTCTGGATGATTTTTCCGCCGCACCGGCATTTCCCTGCCATCGGCATCCTCCGGTATTTTGCATTGCACGTCGGGCACCGGAGTTTCTGGCGGGAAAAGGCGTTGAGATTCCCTTGCATGTCCGGGATGAAATGGGTTTTGAGCACCCGTTCTGCGACATCGTCCACGTCCACTGCCCGGATGATTCGTCCCAGTTCAAGCTCTGCCTCCAGCTTTTCCGTCATGGTAGTAAGGATAGTATAGGTAGAAAGAAGCGGCCCTGCCGAGATATTACTCGTATCATGAGTGAAGCCCACTCCTTCATACTGTGCCGGCGTACCCAGACGGTTCTCCAGATGGTCGATTATTTTTGAGAGTTCTTTCGGGTGACGGTATTCCAGTGCCGCTTCATAAAGTTCAAGCGGATACGACCGGCAGGCATCGACATTATGTGATTCCCCGTCCACTTCTGCAGGATCCAGTTTTGAGGTCAGCACCAGCGGTGCATCCATCGATCCGCCACGGGTTTGCGGCAAAAACGACCGGGAAAAATTGATCAAACCATCCATCAACAGCATCACACAGTCCTCATCACCATCGCACTGACCAGTAAAGATACCGTTTGCTGCAAGAGTGTGGTCCTCTGCCACCGTGAGACAGTAGACATATTCCCCGAAATTCTGAACGTATTCCTTTGTCTGTATGGTGTCTGTGATCATCATCTGCCCATCAAAGACCGGCACCGAGTCGCCTTCCTTGAGTTCAACGGCACGCACCTTGCGCTGATACGCGAAGTCAGACACGAGCATTGCATGATCTGATGTCACCGTCACATGCTTGCCCCGCGATGTAGTGAATTGAATCAGATGGTCGGGCGCCCGGTGAACAGAGACCGAGGTCACCTTTCGCAGGCGTATCATCCCATTGGTGTTCAGGGCATGCACCCAGAAGGTGGCCTTTGGATCAGAATAGTAGGTGCCCACCTGATCCAGACCCGGCCGGTCGAGATCAAAGTTCTCGACCACAAAGTGCCCAATGGGAAGATTACGCCACTCTGCACCGTCATACACGTCGATCATCGTGTCGGCCGCAAAACAGTTGCGGCGCTTTGCGGCATGGAAATACGGATGGGCATATCCCACCGGCGCCTTTGAAACGCCGATCACACGGGCAAGCACCCCCGCACTGGTATGTGGTGCAAGACCCATTACCAGTTGGCCGACAATGTCCTCCCGTTTCTTAGCGTTATAATAGGGGGGCATCCCGTAGAGCTTCTCCAGCATCTCATCGATGAATTTTGCCACACGGATCAGCCATCCGGCGCAGTCTTCGGAGACGAGTATGTCCTGTGCCCGGAGCTCCAGCACCTGATCCGGGCTGGTGAGAGGCACGCCATCGATATCCCGCGGATAGCCCAGCTCAATGAGTCGTTCGACACTCACCCCGATTTCATGGGGCCGGATATGGGTGAGGGGCAGGTCAATCATATCATAGCGCAGGGTGCCGTCCTTAAAGACGAACAACTCGTTTTTGGCCCGCAGAATTCCCTTTTCAATCGGTTCAACGGCCCGCTCCTTTGAAATGAGTCCTCGGACGCCTTTCAGGAGTGCGACCTCATTCGGGCGCATCCCAAGGGCGGTGAGGGCGTTTGCATACTCCTCCCCGACATCGATTGTCTCTTTTTGGAGACAGACGCCCTCTGCGCCGCAGGCCGGGCAGACCGGCTCATTCCCGAGTTCATGGGCACATCGGGGGCAGGTGAAGACCACTTCGGTGTGCGTACTGCATTCACTACAGATGTTTTTGTAGGTCTCCTGGCCGCATGAAGGGCAGCGACGTCGCCCGACATCGGCCTGGATAATGCCGTCACGGTTCTTTTTCCCTTTTGAGGCCTCCTGAAATGAACGGCGCGATCCGCCCTCATCCCCGACGGGAAAGATGGCGTGAGGCGGAGGGCGCATCTCGCGTGCCTTTGACTTTCCGGGCCGTCCCATCCTGCCGCCGATGCGGATGCCTGCACGGGACCGCATCTGCAGCCCTGAGAGGTGCATCGCAAGAGAAAGCCCGTCGCCACTCGGGGCACTCTCCCATTCACTCCGTTTCTGTAAATTTACGGTGAGCCCGAGGCATGCACAGAGCACCTTTGGGACAGGGATGTGAATGGTTCCGTCGGTAACGGTATGGGGCACGAGGAGAATCTCCAGATGCCGCTTCTCCGGTGCATCGGCGGGGAGAATAAGACCGTCAGCGGTGATCTTCCCTGTTGCCGCCACCCAGTCTGCAAGAGTTCGGACATCTGCTGCGGTGAGATCGTCCCATGTGTGTGTGTATGCCGGATGCAGGTAGCCTCCCGCACACGCCATCTCAATCGCCTCTGTCTCGTCTGCCGGAGTATGGGTGCCACCCTCCAACCGCCACCACTCCTCACAATAGCTTGGCGGAATGAGTGGGTGATTGTTCTCGAGAAACTCACCATAGGACACAAGCATCTCTCCGACATCAAGAATCTCTTCCACTTTGCTCATCAGCCGGACGGCCGTTTCGGCGTCGTCGATGCGAAGCACACTCCCGTCGGTGAGTTTCACCGTCGGCCCTTCGATGCTATCGACCGGCGTAACACCTGCCGCCTTACCTGGCCGCTCCACCTTCATCTGGGTGCCGACGGCAAGGAAATTGCCGAGGATGTGCAGGGTAGCCGGATTGAACCCTGCTGCTGCAAACCCGGTATTGCGTGACCGGCCGTAGCGGAGCCGGAATCCTCCTGGCCGCATCGGGTAGGAAAAGACCGGTCTGCCCGCAATCAGGTCACGGATGTATTTGTCCTTGGGTTTAACGCCGGGTTTCTTTTCCCCGCCGTCATCGTCGTCATCGTCGCCGCTCTTTGATGCGCCGGAGATGATGATGTCCAGCCAGTCCCAGCCTTCCATGTGCACCTTATCAACGGTCTTTTTTATCTTTGGTGCCTTGAGGGCGAGCCCTTCTGCCACGACGAGTGCCATACCGCCGCGGACCGCATTGGTCTCAATCCGCTCCAGGTTGCGGTATCCGGAGACCTCTACACGTTCGGTCGGCTCTCCCTCTACACACACCGGGCAGTTTCGTATAATTACCCTAAGTTCATCATCCGTCGGGAGATACTGCAGAGACACCTGGCTGTTATATTTTTTTATCTCTTCAACATAGCGTTCGACCTCGTCGTCGCGGGGTATATACGCCGCCATTCTCAGACCACGCCGGACATAATCGCCCACTAAGACCGATAGTGCCTGAGCGGTTCCCCCTGCACTCCTGATGGGCCCTGCATAGTATATCTTCAGGTAATCGGTTCCATCATCGTTTTTGCCAATTCCCACTTTTGCAATGCCTTCAGTGGGTGCTGCAACCACACCTTCCGTGAGAAGGGCCATTGACGTCCGGATGGCATGATCCAGCGTCTCTTCGCGCGTGGTCTCCCCGAACATCTGTGCGATAAAGTCGTCACCAATCTTCAGCGCCACCTCTTCACGGGGCATGGTCTCTGCGAGTTCACGCAACCGGGCGGCTACTCCCTTATATCCGAGCAGTGCCTCCACCCGGTCGGCGAGATCGTTTGCCACCGGTATCTCCACTGCCGTTTGCGGATCAATCCCTTTTGCCCGCGCCTCATTGGCGACCCCAATCGCCTCTTTGAGCTGTGTCTCGAGCCCGGTAAAGTAGGCTTCCATCTCCGGTGACGCATGCATAGTGATGTGATATCTCACGGCGACTCATTAGCATTTGTGATCAGGCAGAGAGGATAGCCAAATAGCTCTTATGCATTCAAAAATACTATAAAACGAATATAAATATATTATTAGGTCCCGGTGCCATAAAGTCTGTATATACCGACAGGCATCAGCCCGGTGCCTTTGGAGTGATATGTGTTATGTTTAATGTCCGTGCATTCTGCCTGGGAAAGGCGCATGAAGAAGTGATCAAAACCATCGTGCGGCACGGGACGTTTCTGGTCACAGAAGACGGTGAAAAAACCCTTGAACTGCCGGAGCCCTTCAATATTCACGTGGGCACCCCGTTTGCAGACGATATGGTGAGTCCGTACAATATGTTCGGCGAGCGGGCGATGCAGCAGTATGTGCATGACCTTCTTGAAGGTTCAGAGAATGTTTTTGCCTACACCTATCACGACCGCCTCTTTGACTATCCGTGTCGCGACGATAGTGGAAGTATGCGCGGTGACGGCCGCGGGGACGGTATCGATCAGGTGGCATATATCATTGAAAAACTCCGGTCAGAACCCACATCCCGGCGGGCAGAGGGCATCACCTGGTACCCGGAGTATGATGCAGTCTCGAAAAATCCGCCCTGTCTCCAGCGTATTCAGTGCATGGTAAGAGGCGGTGTCCTCAACATGCATGTTGAGTTTCGATCTAATGACATGCTCTCGGCCCTTGGGGCGAATATGTATGCGCTCTCTCATCTGCAAAAGCAGATCGCAGATGCCCTCGGTCTTCCGGTCGGGTGGTATTCGCATACCTCGGTGTCGGCGCATATCTATTATCAGCGCGACCATGAGGAGCTGATGAAGTATGTGCACGGTCTTGGGCTTGCCGACCTGATAAAAAAACTGGATAATAGAGCCTATATAACCCTGTAGGATTACTCAGGCATCATTGAGCGGGCCAGGGCGCCTGCGCCTTCTCCGCCCATCCGGTACAGGGTCATCTTTGCACATTCTTTGCGGATGCCCTCTGCCTCTTCTATGACAACCAACAATCGTTTTATTGCCGGTTCACCCATTCGGCCGAGTGCGAGAGCGGCATACCCCCGCACTCGTGGCTCCTCGTCGCCTAAGAGTTCAACGAGCGGTTCAAGAGCTGCCTCTCCCATTTCCCCAAGTGCTGCCGCTGCATACCGGGCGGCGTTCGAATCGTCTGAGACAGTTAACAGATATATCAGGGAATCAATGGCGGGTTCCCCTATCATCGCAAGGGCACGCGCCAGGTACCACCGGATGTCATTGTCATCTGCGTCGATCAGTGCCCCGATGAGCGGGTCAACTGCCTCACTGCCGCAGGCTACAACAGCCGCGACTGCTTCACGGCGTGTAGGTACATCTCCCGTCAGGATTTCCCCGATATATTTTCCAATCTCTCCCAAGTCTGCCATATGAACAGTAGTGTATTACAGGATCAGGTATCAGTTGTTCGGTCGGCAGAAGAGATATTTTTGCGAGTGAAACGGGAAACCAAATATATTATCTGTAACGCACCACAAACTCACCTGCAGAGATAAACACTATGGAGAAAGATAGCATGGAAGTTCCCCTGCAACGCACCGTCATGATCATCGCCACCGGGCGGGTGCAGCGTGTCGGATTCCGTGCCTGTGTAAAGAGGATGGCACAATTCCTGACAGTCACCGGTGAGGTTATGAACCTGTCGGACGGGACGGTTGCTATCCGCGCAACAGCAGAACCTGCTATTATCGAAAAATTTCTCTCGCTTCTTTATTCGTGCCCACGTGCAATAATACGCGATTTACAGGTGACCGATGCAGCATTCTGTGCATTTGACAGTTTTGAAATCATTATTGCAGATTGACCGCCCCCGATCGTGTGCAGGCACGCGGTTTTGTTCCCCGTCATCGTTTTTCCTCCCTCACCGTTTTCTCTCTAAAAAAATAGTGGATTCCATCATTTCCTGTAATGCAGAAAATACAGTATCAGCGGCAACCAGGGATAGGACCGGTACACATCCTGGACACCTGGTATGCCAGGAGAAACGGCCCTTCGCCCATCACTGCCCGGGAGAGGGAGAGCACATTGTCATCGATGATCTCCTGATTGATAGAGGCACGGAGGGCGGCAACCAGGGCATCAACTACGTCTTCGTTGAGATGGCACCGCCTGGTGCAGATTTCGTATCTGTCGTCAATCAGGCCTGCACGTGCAATGGAGAAGACTGCAGCATCCACCATCGATGCCTTCAGGGGTTCAATAAGATCTGATACGAGTGAACGCTCTCCCTGCCACAAAAATCCGTGATCCGGATCGAGGTATGCACCGATGACAGAGACAATGGTATTGCCGAAGAGCATTGCATATCCCAGCGAAAGCATGGCATTAACCGGATCCTGATGGGGTCGGGTTGTCCGGCGGCGGAAGCCAAGCCCGGGTGAGAGACTGCGTGCCATGATCTCGTAGTACATGTCACCGGTCAGTTTATGAACCCGGCGGAGTTCATCCATGGTGACATAAAGTTCAAGGTCTGCGAGGAGGCCATGCAGGATCTCCTGCTCACCCTCATAGAAGAGGCTTTGTCCCCGCTGGTCTCCAACCTGCTCTATTGCAAGCAGTCGTGATTTCAATGTGACTTTTGCAATCTCCTGTGCAAAGGTATGGGGCATCCGGGCCCGCTGGGCAGCCCTGATATCCGCCCCCACATCATTGCCAAAAGGGTTAAGCATCCCCACTGGCGTCCCGTCCGCGTCAAAGAATGATATGGATGACCCCTGACGCAGCAGGCGTGTCACCGCAGCAGTATGGATATTGTGCCCTCCCACAAGGAGCAGGTGATGAACTGATGAAAGGGGAAACTCCTTTTGTTCGCCTTTAAAGAGAATGCTGAGTGTTGTTCCGGTTGATTTGATATGGGCGCCAAAGCCCGCCACAACATGCCAGGAGTGTTCGCTTGTCATATTCACCCACGATAGATATCGTGCACAAGTACTCCATCAGGAGAGTAATGAATTCATCGTTTGCGTTTTTGGGTCCTTTCAGTGTTCACACCCTGCAAAGAGGCCGGATATATGTATGATCAGCTTAGTTCGGCTACGTTTGGGAGTTCAGTGCATATCATCTGTGATCGATGTGCGAATGCATATAAAGTTCATTGGCATTTGCTAATGCATGGAATTTGAACAGACAGAAACGATTGTGTACGGAGATGAAATGATCTCCGTTGCCTGGTGGGTGTTTATCCTGCAGGGTCTGTTAGGTGTCGTCTTTGGTGGTTTTGCCATGCTCTTCCCTGGATTCGTCGTTAGGGTGCTTGGAATGCTGTTGGGCATTATCATCGTGCTCTACAGCCTGTCGATTATTACCCAGTCGATTGTGTGCAAAGACTGCGGTGGACGAAAGGTTTTCATGATAATCCTTGGTGTCATGGGCATCATCATCGGTATCATTGCGCTGATGGATCCGATGGTGCTGGGCGTAACCATTGCTATCATACTGGGCCTCTGGGCATTTATATCAGGATTTAGTGCGCTGTTTACGGCATTTACCGGAACTGAATACCGCTGGTACAGGATTATCTTCTTTGCTATCGGGATGCTCTTTATCGCATTCGGCGTCTATGTCATCATCTACCCGCTTGCCCTGACCGCGGCGCTCATCTGGGTGATGGGACTGTTTGCGCTTGTCATTGGAATTGCCACTATCGTCCTCGGGTTTATTATGCAGGTCAGGATGAAGAGGGCACTGAACGAATACGTGATGTAACCGGGCGCCGGTATCACACACCCAATAAAACCGGTGTGCTATGCTACGGCATAGCAACCTTTTTTCAGCATTCCCCTGCATAGGTATAGAGTACTTATTCCGGGTGCCCGCCGCACGTTTGGAATACCCAATACTATCCGGATGGTTTAGGCAATACCATGCCCGATCCAACGGAAATCAGTTGGTTATCAGAATGAAATACTGGAACAGGGAGATGGAGACCCTGAAGGGTGATGCATTGCATGCCCTTCAGGCAAAAAGGCTCAGATGGAGCGTTCGTCAGGCAGAAAACGTAGCGTTTTACCGGACGATGCTGAAGGATGCAGGTGTACGGCCTGATGATATCCGGACGGTGGACGATGTACAAAAATTGCCATTTACCCGGAAAACCGACCTTCAGAGTGGGTATCCGTTTGGATTCATTGCCGTCCCGATGAAAAAAGTCGTGCGGATTCATACAACCTCCGGGACGACGGGAAAACCCACGGTGGTGGGATACACCCGGCAGGATTTGGATAACTGGTCTGAACTGATTGCACGGAACCTGACCATGATTGGGCTCTCAGATGAGGATATCTTCCAGAATGCCGTGAATTACGGCTTGTTCACCGGAGGACTGGGATTCCATTACGGTGCTGAGAGACTTGGGATGACCGTCATCCCGAGTGCGACAGGTAATACCCGGCGGCAGATTGAGATGATCGATGACTTCGGGGTGACTGCTATTCACTGCACACCGAGTTATGCGATGCACATCGCTGAGGTGGCTGAAGAAATCGGTACGTCACTTCCCACCCTGAAGACCGGCATATTCGGGGCAGAACCGTGGTCTGACAACATGCGCAG
The DNA here is from genome assembly GCA_964523185.1 of uncultured Methanoculleus sp. Classification (GTDB taxonomy): domain Archaea; phylum Halobacteriota; class Methanomicrobia; order Methanomicrobiales; family Methanomicrobiaceae; genus Methanogenium. Next base: position 3,507 of record CAZFXY010000043.1, on the reverse strand, counting down.
AGTGCTGGAGGGGAAACTTGGGCTGACGGCGTATGATTCCTACGGGATGTCTGAGATGTACGGGCCGGGTGCTGCGTTTGAATGCCCGGAGAGAAACGGCCTGCATATCTGGCATGACATGTACCTTGCAGAGATCATTGACCCCAAGACGGAAGAGGTCCTTGGACCCGGTGAACGCGGGGAGCTGGTGGTCACCCCGCTCGTGAAAGAGGCGATGCCCCTTCTCCGCTACCGGACAGGGGATATCACGATGTTTCTGGAGGAGGAGTGCCCATGCGGACGCGGGGTAAAGATCGCCCGCCTGCATGGCAGGAGTGATGATATGCTTGTTATCCGGGGCATCAATGTCTTCCCGTCCCAGATTGAGCATGTACTTCGCTCGGTGCCTGAGGTGGGCGACGAATTCCTTGTCTATGTGGATCGTGTGAACCATCTGGACGAGATGACGATTGAGGTGGAGATAAACCGCAGTGCATTCCGCGGTGAACTCGAAGACCTGACCCGTGCACAGAACCGGGTGGGGACGGCATTAAAAGAGGCACTCAACCTGCGGACCCGGGTAACACTGGTTGAGCCCGATTCCCTGCCCCGCTATGAGGGAAAGGCAAAACGGGTCATTGATCGCAGAGGTGATCTGCTATGATTGCATGGGACCCGAATATGGAACGGATGCCTGAAGCTGAACTCAGGAGAATGCAGTTTAAGCTGTTGAAAATACTGGTATATCGCCTCTACTCGTTTTCGAACTTCTATCATGACCGGATGGTGGCACATGGCGTTCATCCGGATGACATCACCCAACTGGAGGATGTCATGAAACTTCCCTTTATGGTTAAATCTGACCTCCGGGACAGTTATCCGGATAAAATTTTCACGGCCGAGCCAGAAGAGCTGGTGCGCTACCATGTCTCGTCGGGGACGACGGGAAAACCGACGGTGGTGGGGTATACCCGACATGACCTGGATATCTGGACGGAATCGCTGGCCCGTGCCCTCACCTCCTGCGGAGTCGGCCGCGGCGATGTGGTGCAGGTAGCGTATGGCTACGGCCTTTTCACGGGCGGCCTCGGTCTGCACTATGGGGCAGAACGGATCGGTGCTACAGTGGTGCCGGCGTCGGTGGGCAACACCGAACGCCAGATTGAACTGATGCAGGACCTGCGGGTGACGGCCATCTGCTGCACTCCGTCGTACCTGGCGCATATCGGCGAGACGGCAAAGAAGATGGGCATCTCAATCAAAGATGATACCCGCCTGAAGACAGCTGTTCTCGGGGCAGAACCCTGGTCTGAGCAGATGCGGGAACGTATTGAAGAGGAGATGGGGGTAAAAGCCTACAATATCTACGGCACCTCTGAACTGTCCGGCCCGATGTTCACGGATTGTGCTGAGCAGGCAGGGATTCATATGTGGGGCGATATCGCTCTGGTTGAAATAATCGACCCGGATACCGGTCTCTCCGTGCCGGATGGAGAGCAGGGTGAGATGGTGGTGACGATGCTTCAGAAAGAGGCCCTTCCCATCATCCGCTACCGCACCGGTGATATCACCTCGGTGGATCATACCCCCTGCGGGTGTGGACGCACGCATCCGCGCATCACCCGCCTCTCAGGGCGGGTGGATGACATGCTCATCATCCGGGGCATCAATGTCTTCCCCTCGCAGGTGGAGCATGCCCTGCTTGGCATCCCTGAAGTTTCCGGGCATTTCATGATTGAAGTCAGCCGGGTGGGTGCACTGGATCAGATGCTCGTGAAAGTGGAGCTCAATCCAGCGGCATTCTCTGACAAAATCAACGACATTCTGGACATTCGCCGCAAGGTGGGACACACGCTTAAGAATATGCTCAACGTAAGTGTTGGTGTAGAGATCAGTGAACCGGGGTCATTACCGCGGTTTGAGGGAAAAGCAAAACGGGTTATTGACAGGAGGGTTCAGTAATGGATATCGCGCAGTATACAATCAAACAGATCTCGGTATTCTCCGAGAACAAGCCGGGGAGGCTTGCGGCAATTGCAGGCGCCCTGCAGGATGAAGGAATAAACATCCTCGCATTTTCCATTGCCGAGGCAAACGGGTTTGGAGTCGTACGGGCACTGGTGGATCTTCCCGAGGCGGCCTTTGCCAAACTTAATGCGATGGGGTTCATGGTGTCGTTTACCGATGTCATCGCGGTAAAGATGCGTGACGTGCCGGGGGGGCTTTTTGAGATGGCATCCGTTCTCTCGGAAGCAGACATCAATATCGAGTATTCATATGCTTACTCCGGACGTGAGGCGGCGGTGCTCATTCTCCGGGTGGATCGCGTCGATGCGGCGATAACAAAGATCCTCGAACACGGCGGGACGCTGCTTTCGGTGGATGAATTTTCCTGATTTTTCCTCGAATACTGTTTTTTCCGACATCAGCGACGGCGTGGTGACAGAGGGGATTTTAATGGGAAAAAACCCTTTTCATTATACGTTTACCGTTCACCAGAAGGAAGATGGCATCTTTCAGGGCACATTATTTTGTGCGTTACCGCATTCCAGATATCGCATGATACCTCATTAGAAATTTATAGAAATACAACCCAAACGGTTAGGGTATGAAAAATTCTGAAATTTTGATGAATCCAAACAGTCTTGTTCAGTTTCTCAAAAAACCCCCGTCTGAATTTACGCGGGCAGATATCATCTATTTTTGTGAAGAAAATAATATTGAGATGATAAATCTCCGATATGTTGCAGAAGACAATAAACTCAAGACCCTGAACTTCATCATCTCCTCGAAAGAGCACCTCACCACGATACTCGCAGACGGTGAGCGTGTTGATGGCAGCAATCTGTTTTCCTTTATCGATGCTGGCAGTAGCGATCTCTATGTTATCCCACGGTATCGCACTGCATTTGTAAATCCCTTTGTTGCGGTACCCACCCTTGAGATACTCTGTTCCTTTTATGACAACGATGGAAAACCACTGGAAAGTGCACCCGGATATGTCCTGAAAAAGGCGAATGAAGAGTTCACAAAGCAGACCGGTGCCACGTTTAAGGCCCTCGGAGAATTGGAGTACTACGTCATTAGTGACAAGGATACACGCTACCCCTGTGTCGACCAGCGGGGGTACCACACGTCAGAACCCTTTGCCAAGTTCGAAGATCTGCGTGTCGAGGCTATGAGACTGATTGCCCAAGCGGGAGGTAAAATAAAATATGCCCATTCAGAAGTTGGCTGTTTCACGAGTGGAGATAAATATTATGAACAGCACGAGATCGAATTTCTCCCGACCGAGGTCGAAGAGGCAGCAGAGCAGCTGATCATCGCGAAATGGATCGTCCGCATGCTGGGATTCCGGTATGGTGTTGAGATCAGCTATGCACCAAAGATCATCGTCGGCAAAGCGGGGAGTGGTCTGCACTTCCACATGCTCGCTGAAAAAGACGGCAAAAACCTGATGGTCGAAAATAATGTGCTCTCTTCGATGGCACGCAAGATGATCGCAGGTATCCTCGACGCAGGTGATGC
>CAZFXY010000042.1:0-13270 GCA_964523185.1 uncultured Methanoculleus sp. | reverse complement strand
TACATCATCAACAAAGACGACCGCATGCGGAACACCCGTATTTGCAGCATAGACCGTAAAGCCGTCATATTCCATCCTGAATTCCCCCTCCCCTTCAGCAGGTATGCCGGGTGAGGTGAATACTGCGGGACCCATATCAATCGTGGCAGAAAATTCGTCATTCTCGCTGTAGCCCATGGCAACTGCCATCACGCCGGCCGGGGTTTCAACCGTACACTCTTCTCCCGTATATTTAGCATCGTATACATATTTAGCAAGACAGCGAATGCCATTACCGCACATCTCTGCCTCACTGGCATCCGGCTGAAAAAGGCGCATCTGTACGTCACAGGTGTCAGATGGGGAAACAAAAAGAACTCCATCCGCACCGATACCAAAGCGCCTATCGCAGTATAAACGGGCAAAATCGCCCTTCATTTCATCGGGGATTATCGGCCCGCCCATCTCATCGATAAGCACAAAATCATTACCATTACCCTGTAATTTGACAAACGGAATTTCCATACTCGTATTTCTCCTGACACACTCACCAATATCGCAGTGCAGCACAACCCGGTCCAGAGGGGAAGCTGCTGCATGGACATGGTGAGCTGTACATATCCTTCTTTATGTAATCGGAGGATAAAATTCTCATCGGTCAGAGGTCTAAAAAAGGGATTATGCCGTGCCCCAAAGCGCCAGGGCACGTGCAAGTTCACTGTGATTCGTTGCATACTCAGCTGCTGACACGCCTTCAAGGAAAGCGTCCACCGCCTGACACATCGCACGGGCACCTGCTCCTGTACCATCCGGGTGGCCGTGGATACCGCCCCCTGCCTGCAGCACGATATTTGTTCCCAGTGTTTCGAGTTCTGCATGTACTTTTCCGGGGTGAAGGCCACCGCTTGCAACAGGGAAGACCGGACGGAACCCATACCATGGGTCAGTCAGTGCATGGTTGTCCAGAATAAGCTCTTCAGCGTTACCTCCCATCTTGCCACTCACCGTCCCGGTGTGCATCTGGTCTCCACCCATCATGCGGACGAGGCGTGCAATAGGACGCATCGCAATGCCATGTTCAGGGTTTCTTGTCATCGCTGCGTGCATCGTCCGGTGCACATGAATGGGGACAGATATGTTTGGTTCCTCTGCAAGGGCCTGCAATGCTGAAAACCCACAGGTGATGACATCAACCATGAGCGTGTTTGCACCCCTTTCAAGCGCCTCCTCTGCCCGTTCAACAATCCTGTCTGCACGATCAGACACATTGACTGCATACAGAACCAGCCGGCCGGTCTCGTCTTTTGCCTCATCAAGGCGTGCCATCACTGCCTCAACACGGTCTGTCATCGGGCAGAATGCCTGATTGGTAAGAGTTTCATCATCCTTGATGAAATCAAGACCTCCTGTTGCTGCTTCATACGCCAGATCAGCGGTATCAGCAGGAGTCAGACCCACCTTTGGTTTAATGATGGTGCCCACATGGGGCCTGTTGCGTGTTTCCAAAAGATTGCGTACACCCTCAATACCAAATTTCGGGCCGCTAAACCGGACAAGAGACTCAGGAAACTCGACATCATTCAGTCGTACTGCCTCAAGCCTCCCCAGTCCAAAGAGATTGCCTGCTACTACAGAGAGGTACTGAGGCACATTGCCCGGTTCAAATATTTCCGCAGGAAAACGGATGGCAGTGAGATAGCCTCTGCCGGATTTTTCAACATTCTCCACAACACCGTCAAGCCGCCTCACATACTCCAGTCGGGTGGTAAGAGAGGTCCAGGTGCCGGTTGTCTGTTCCTCCGCAATGGCCTGTGCGGCCTCCTGCGGGGACGTCCTTCCATCAGGACGGAAATAATAATGCGCAATGACATCGTCCATATCGATCGTTCTCCTTAAGGGTACGTATATGCATAGTCTTTTTGGAACTCACTGAGATCCCATCCAAGATGATCACGAATAATAAACGGAGCATGCGATGGGGCAAATGCACCGATCTCTGTTACAATAAGATCCACATAGGCAGGTGGCGTCACGTCAAAGGCGGGATTTTTCACCGTAACATGAGCAGGAAGAGTCCTTTCACTTCCGATCACTTCCTCTGCCGAACGCCATTCAATAGGTATGCGCTCACCAAGAACCGTGCGTGGAGCAAATTTATAGGTCTCAGCAGCAACGATAAACGGTTTTCGTGCTTCATGTGCACACAGAGCAATCTGTGACGTCCCGATTTTATTCACCACTGCCCCATTTGCTGTGACCGCGTCAGTCCCGGTGATAACCATGTCCACCTTCTCCATAAACATCCGGGCAGCCGAGTCAACGATAAAGCTGACCGGAACACCTGCATCAGAAAGCGCCTGGATGGTGATATATCCCTGATTACGGGGGCGCACCTCCGTTGCGTAGACCTCACGCACTTTGCCCTCCTGATGGGCACGGACAATACCGGCAATGGCCGCCTGAGAGTTGCAGTGCGTCATAATAACCGCATCATCAGGAACCTGCCGTGCTGTCATCTCTGCAATCTTGTTCACCGCATCATGAGAATTACGGATAAAATCTGCAGCGCAGTCATGTAACAGACGCTGTGCATCTTCAAGTGTGGCAGCTTTCCGCACACCCCGCATCACATGCCGAATCGCATTCGGGAGGGAAACAGCTGTCGGTCGCGTCCCACGGAGAATTGCTGCTGCTTTTTCCATTTCGCTCATGAATGCTTCAAGCGTTGTACAGTCAAGCGACGCCCCATATTCCTGAAGGGCGGCAGCAGCAGTGCGGGCAATGAGCCCGGCACCGCGCACTCTCATTGAGGAGATATCATCAGCGGTCTGTGTAAGAACCATCGTATTCATTACTTCAATCACACCAATCAGTATTAATGCGACTGTTTGCGGGTGAGATGAGATGACAACGGCAGTTGTCTTTGACAGTGCAGGCACCCTCCTGCATACCTACCGGGTGTTGAAAAATGTCACAGACGGCACGATCCACAAAAATGCAGAGACCATCACACTTACTGCCTCATGCAAAGAACGCGCACTCATTTCACTTTACCTCAACCCCCGCGATATTATCGATGAAGAACCCACGTGCCTGCTCTCCAAATATCTAAGCGAGAACAATATCGGTTTTGGCATCTCCTGCACCTGCAAGGCCGTTACTGCTGATTATATCCAGGATCTCCTGTATCATGATTCCTGTGCAACAATCGGCGATCTGCAGGAGTGCATCCGGGCTGTCTGGAGTATATGTAAAAAAGAGACCGTCGTTGCAATCAACTCAGGAGTGATGCTAAATGGCAACATTGGGGGCATTGAATTTGTAATTACCGCAGGAGGGCGCCCATTTCCCGGTGCGCGCGATACCATCCGTGACCTGCAGGCGCGGGGTGTCGCCACGTACATCGCGTCCGGTGACCGAACAAAAAAACTGATGAGGATGGCAGATTATCTGGGCGTACCGCAGGATAATACCCATGGTGTCGCCACCCCTGCGATTAAAGAGCAGGTAGTTGAAGACCTGAAGCGGCACTATGACACGGTGGTGATGGTAGGGGACGGGATAAACGATTTGCGAGCCATGAAAAAGGCGGATTTCGCAATTCTTACCCTCCAGCAGAACAGTAAAAAACCAGAACCGCTGATAAAGGCCGCTGACTTTATCATCACCTCCGTGTATGAAGTTGTGGGTATTATTGACAACCTTGGATAATTAATTACTCCTATGCGCAATATTATGATCGAATAATAACTATTAAACCACCACAAAATGATACTGTGAACGGAAACTATGGTGCCCTTATTAACAGTTGAAGACCTCTCGATGAAGTTCGATGAGAATACCGTCCTCAACAATATCAATTTTCAATTAGCGGAGGGTGAAATCTTCGGTATCATCGGACGAAGCGGTGCCGGGAAGACCGTGTTGATGCATCTCATCCGTGGTGTGGATTCGCCTCCAACAATGGGCAGAATTATCTACCATATATCGGCCTGCAACAAGTGTGGATATGTTGACCTCAGAAGCAAAGAGAGCAGCGCGTGCACAAAGTGCAGCGGAACGATGGTAGCTGAGGACGTCGATCTATGGGCAGATGAAAACAAACACAAGATGCGTAACATCATGGCCCGGACTGCCATTATGTTCCAGCGAACATTTGCCCTGTATGGTGATGACCGCGTAATTGAAAACGTTCTTCATGCACTCTCTGATATCGGATATCCGGGTGAGAAGGCAGTCAACCGTGCTGCAGATCTTCTGGATGAAGTGCGACTGTCCCACCGGATGATGCATATCGCACGTGATCTCTCCGGCGGAGAGAAACAGCGTGTTGTGCTCGCCCGTCAACTTGCCAAAGAACCGTTCCTCCTCTGTGCTGATGAGCCGACGGGGACGCTTGACCCCCGTACTGCATCCATTGTTCATGAGATGCTGCATGATTCGGCCGCTAATAACAATATGGCAATGGTTGTATCCTCACACTTTTCGCAGGTAATTGTCGACACATGTGATCGCGCAATGCTTTTGGTGGAAGGCGAGATCAAAGCCATCGGTGAACCCGGTCAGATCATTGACACCTTCATGGAAGATGCCCATGAAACAGGCAAATACAAATCTGCGGAACTGGGAGAACAGATTCTCCAGGCGCGGGATGTCTCCAAGCGGTATCTTTCTGTTGACAGAGGTATGATCAAGGCTGTCGATGGGGTCTCGTTCTCCGTTGCAAGACGAGAGATTCTCGGAATTATCGGAACGTCGGGTGCCGGGAAAACAACCCTGTCCAAGATGATTGCAGGCATTATCGAACCGACAGCCGGAGAGATGAATGTCCGTATCGGTGATGACTGGATCGATATGACAAAGCCCGGCATTGAAATGCGCGGACGGGCGAAAAAATACATTGGTCTGCTCCATCAGGAATATGATCTCTATCCTCACCGCTCCGTTCTTGACAATCTGACCGATTCCATCGGTCTTGAATTCCCCAAGGAACTTGCAATGCGAAAGGCCATCATCACGCTGAGGATGGCAGGATTTACGGAGGAAAAGGCTAAATCAATTCTCACCCGTCTTCCGGCACAACTTTCAGAAGGAGAAAAGCATCGTGTTGCCCTTGCTCAGGTGCTCATCAAGGAGCCGAGAATTGTTATCCTGGATGAACCAACCGGAACCATGGATCCTATCACCAAGATCGATGTGAAACACTCGATTGCAACAGCCCGTGAAGAAACAGATGAAACATTTATTGTAGTCTCCCATGACATGGATTTTGTACGCGATGTCTGTGACAGGTGCATTCTTATGAGAGGCGGAAAGATCGTCAAGGTCGGACCGACTAACGAAGTGCTCCAGGAACTCTCAGATAAAGAGCGGCAGATTATGACAAACGTCTAAGGGGAGAATGATAGAATGACTGAAATCCGCCTCGATGGTGAGAGGCTGGTGGTGCCGGAAGGGACACTGCTCGGGGCTATCATCCCCGGGCACCCCATGGGATGCAGTGTCGCGGTGATTCGCCCGGCAGACACCACATCGGCAGCCACACGCAATGTTCGTGTTACGACAACTGCAGGAGAGGTAATTATTGAGGTTACCGATGAAATGCCATCTTTTATACAGGACTTCATCGATGCGGGTGTCCCTGATGCCGGAACCGATCCAGAGGCGCTGATATTAAAATGGACGGACCGGCAGGCAGCGGCATTTGGCCCGTTTGCCGCAGGTGCGATACCTGAGCGGTCTCCCCACCGCTATAACCGCGGTGATGTGATCCTTGGTTGTGGCGGATACGATCCCGGGCAATCATATCTGCTCTTTTCAAAGGCACCTCACATTGCTGACCACGGGGCCACATCGGGTGGGGGGATTATTGGCAGAGTAATCTCAGGCATGTCAGTTCTGGAGGAATGGAAGCCAAAAGATGCGATTGTGACCATGGAGCGAATCATTCAGAGTGCAGACGCATCGAATGCCTTCACCACAACTGCGCAGGATATTGTTCTTGAAGATGGGATGAGTATCATCACCTATGTGCGTGCACGTGGTGCAGGATACCGGGACGGGGATATTGATACCACACGGGCACAGAGTGTAGAGCACCTGCTGCTGACCTACCGAAACGGACGCTACCATGTGTCACTGAATGCAAGCACCCACGTCCGTGATGACCGTATGCGTGAGAGCGAGGTTTTCTATGAAGGGGAACCGCATTCCCGATTTGAAGGGACGGTTACTGCGCGAGTCAGCGGAAGGAATCAGGGTTCGATATTCATTTATACCGATGATATTGCCGGAAGCCCACAGCACACCGTTGTCGGCAGCGTAGAGCATGGTATCGAGCTGGCACGTGTCGCGGACAACGGTGAGACGTTTCTCTTCACTGTGGAGCCGGAGCAGTTTGATATCCGCGGTATGGCCCTCTCAGAGGCACAGGCTGTTGCTCAAAAGCGGGGCATCACTCTGATTACCGATGATGAAACCGGTGAACGCGTTATCATATCACAGACGCCGGGCACCACACTGGAAGTGCTTGCAGACAAAGAGGTATCGGTCACCACAATCCCGGCCACTCAAGTCATCTCTGTTGAACTCTTTGACGACAAAGCACCACTGAGCTGCTATATATTTCGTTCTGTTACCGGCCTCAGGTGGCATGAAATCGGTGAAATGCCACTGATCATGCAGTTTGATGATGTATCATTATTCCAGCCGTTCATTAAAAAAGGCACGAATATCAATAAAGAAAATACACCGGAAGAATGCGTGCCTGCAAATATGCTTGCGATCACCAATGACAATCGAAAGAGTGCCGGTCTCGTCGGATGCAGAACCACAGAAAATCGTGAATTCGGCCCCACATCAGAACCATTTGAAGGGACGAATATTATCGGGCGTGTCTGTGAGCCAGAGAAGCTGCCAGCCCTGAAGGAAGGAAGTACGGTCTATATCAGAGAGGTGAGACGATGAGCACAAAGGAATATATTCCCACGCATGTGGGGACGGTAACCAAGTATGTCTTCATTGATTCACCCGATACCACACCACAAACACTCGCCATTCGTGCGTATGAAATCTCAGAAGGGCTGATGATCAAAGAGACGTGTTTCGGACTTCAGATAACAGGCGAACCGGAACAGGTTAAAAAACTCATTGTTGAACTACGCAAGGTTGACCCGGCCCATATTTTCGTGAAAGATCGTGGGTTTCTTCCTGGAGACACACGCCGGTGCAGGGCTAATCTGGGAGGAGCGCGACCGGGATACTATGGGCATGAATTTGAGTGCGGACTTCTGCGGTTCATCTCACACGGCCTTGAGGAACTGGAGAAGAACAAAAAAACACCCGTGGAGCAATTGGGGAAGAAAAAACTGGATGAAGGAAAGATACCTTTGGACAGATTAATTGAAATCATCAGTAATGAGGAGGCATAACAGAATGGCAAAAGTGTTTATTTTTCCTGGAACGAGCCTTGTGCTCTCAGATATGGTTGAAAGATGGGGCCATGAGGCACTGGGGGCAGCGATTGGAATCCGTGAACGAATCCAGACACCAAGCCTTGACTCACCCCCACTTCAGATGACGCCGGAAGACCCAAAGAAGGGCCTAAAGTATGCCGCTGTCGAAGTCCCATGCGGAGTCAGGGGACGGATGGCCCTCTACGGGCCGATGATCGAAGAGGCCGATGCCGCAATCATCATCAATGATGCAGACCTCTCATTCGGATGCATGGGATGCGCGCGTACAAATGAACTGGTGATGTTCATACTGCGTCAACGAAAAGGGATGCCTCTCCTCGATATCAAATATCCGGAAACGAATGATGAAGGGATCGCGTTCGTAACCCAGATAAAAGAGTTCCTCACCGGACTGGGGAGTGAGAAAAATGAGTGAACAACCGGTACGTATTGCACAACTATCCTGCGGGCCCGAACACAGCGGCGTCCAAAAAGAGATCAATGAAGCCGCCGCAGCAGTCAATGCTGAGATGTTCTTTCCGGATGTGACCCTTACCGATATCCGCCGTTCCTATGATGCATTTGGCCTTGAAGCGCGTTCCGGGGACTTGAAACTTGCCATTGCCCGTGCAATGGCTCTCGTTGAGGGTAAGGTAGAGGCTGATGCAGTCTTTATTGCCACCTGTTTCCGCTGTGCAGAGGCAGCTATTGTCCGAAATGAACTGCGGCACTATATTCTTGGTCACTCCAGTCTTCCGGTTGTGAGTTATTCCTTTACTGAGCGCACCACCGCAGGGACACTCCTCACCCGGATGGAGGCACTGACGACCATTGCACGAAGGAGAGCACTCCTTGCCCGTGAGGTACAGAAAGGAACCACGATGGGTATTGATTCGGGGTCTGCAACAACGAAAGCCATCATCATGCAGGACAATAAAATCATCGGCACGGGTTGGTTGCCCACCACCGAAGTGATGAACAGTGCCAACGGTGTCATTGAAGAAGCCCTGAAAGAAGCAGGGCTCGAAATGACAGATATTGAAGCAGTTGGCACCACCGGATACGGCAGATACCTGATAGGGAAAAACCTGAAAGCCGATCTGATTCAGGAAGAACTGACGGTCAACTCAAAAGGCGCAGTCTATCTGGCCGACCGGCAACGTGGGGAGGCAACGGTGATCGACATCGGAGGAATGGACAACAAGGCGATTTCCGTTCAGGACGGCATCCCTGGTACATTCACCATGGGTGGCATCTGTGCCGGTGCGTCAGGGCGGTTCCTTGAGATGACGGCCAAACGGATCGGGGTGGACATCACCGAACTGGGCCCGATTGCAATGAAAGGGGACTCAAGTGTGGTGCCCATGAACAGTTATTGTATCGTCTTTGGCACCCAGAGTCTTGTTAATGCACTGGCAAAAGGAAGCACAAAAGAAGACGTGGCCGCGGCAGCGTGTCGGAGTGTAGCAGAACAGGTGTTTGAGCAGCAGCTGCAGGAAATCGACATTAAAGAACCGGTGATCATGGTCGGAGGGACATCTCTGATTGCAGGACTGGTATACGAGATGGGGGAACTCCTCCAGACGAAGATTCTTGTCCCGCCGCATTCACAATATATCGGCGCTGTCGGGGCAGCTCTCCTTTCATCCGGATTTGTTGAGGAGAAGTGACGGGCATGAAAGGTTTAGAGTATTTTGAGGTGGAATGTGCGGAACCAGTGGGTGCAGAGACATACGCCCAGATTGCCGATGACATTCTCTCGGATCTCAACCTGAACCAGTCCATCGGAAAGCTTCACATATACATCGACCCGGAAACCCCATTGTTCCTTGCCGTGGGAGTGATAAAACAGATGCCAGGGCTGGTGCATATCCGGGATTTTGCAAGTGCTCTGGGGACAGAGACCGGAGTGGTGCTGGATATCGGCACTGAGAGATACCTTTCACCGATGCTATCTATTCTCTGGGACAAATATGGACGAGATCTCATCACTCAGCCGGATAGATTTACGGTGAATATTCTGGTGCCTGGGCTGGATCCACGAGAGGTTGAGGATATGGTGGTGTTTGATCCCAGTAAAGGAATGTATCATGATATTATCTACGCACTGCAGTGGATTGCACCGGAAGGGTTTAAGGTCAGACGTCAGGCTATTGATGAGGGACATTTCAGTTATGTCGCCAGTGAAAATACCCTTGATGAAGAAGGAATTGACAGGCTTCTCAAAGAGAAATTTGCCTGTATCGGGGTGAGTGTATGACCGTCCTTGTCCCCATTACCTACAGAGGAGGGGTATACCGCCACGACATCATCATTGACCTGATCGATGATCTTGGGGGATATATTGTCCAGAAACATATGATCGCCCAGGAGGTGGTTCTTCAGTCCCTTGTGCCAAAAAACGACATTGAACTGATACGAACAATAAGTCGCCCTCTGGCAGGTGTCGTGACTGAGGCCCCTCTTGTCGGAACAGAGATTGCTGTCGTCAGCCCCAGTCTTGAGATACACCACCTGCCGCACTCATCATGTGACGTGGCAGAGTATCTCAGAAGCGCCGGGGCAAAGACCAATATGATCGGACTTGCACGCGGTTTCGGCAAACGCATTGCAAATCTCAATATTGAAGAGCGGGATGTCATCAATGAGCACGACTGTGCGGTGCTTTTGCTCGGCAACTTTGAAACCTGCATTGAATACAAGATGCCCGCTCTGCGCAGGGGCATTACGGTGCCCATCATTCTTACGGGCAGGCCGACCACAGAGGACCTGCAGCGGATCATCGACCCCCCTGTTGATGGATATGTCGGAGGTATCGGAAGAGTTGGCCACCGGATGAAACGGCAGGAGGGTGAAATTGATCGTCTTGATGCACTGGTTGAAGAAGTGTCCAGGGTTCTTTCCCGGAAGCGTGAAGAAGTGGCAAAGGATCCGCTTTCAATAAATCCGGCACGTCTGATGGCCGTGCTGGACGACGCAATGGAGATAACCGGACGTTCAACCCATCCGACACCGATTACCGTTCAGATACGTGGACTGCGTGTTAAACTGCCGTATGACACATACGCAGACGTAATCAAAGCAATTGAGATTGAAAACGGCGTCAGGATAGGTGACATTACCCACATTCTTCCATCCCGCATGCGGGATTATATCCTGGTTCAGATCAGACCGTTTTCAGAAACAAAAATCATCGTTTGAAATACGATATTTTATCACTTTTTTCAGACAACCTTGTGATGATACATTGAGGGAACATACCGTGAATTTTGAAGAGACACTTCAGGAAATACTGAAACGAGGATCAAAGACGGCATCAACCGACTGGCTAGAGGGAATCGAAGAGGAATTTGGGGGTGTCCCCCTAATTTATCAGAGAATGGCCAAGAAACCCGAAGTTCTTCTTTCACACCTGATGTATAAGGATGCAATCTCTGAGACATCATCCATCGAACCAAAGATGGTTGAACTGATAAGTATCGCCGTCGGTGCGGCGCTGAACTGCAACCACTGTGTTGAATACCATATGCATTCTGCACTGAAAAAAGGCGCGACAAAGGATGAAATCCTTGAAGTGGTTCTTATTGCAGGTTCACTTGCACAGGCAGCCGTGCTTGCAGATGCGTACCGTATCATTGATGCCGGAACAGCAAACGGATGTGGGGCTACCTGCGATACGAATGGCGTCAAACTCAAAAAGAACGGCGATTAGATATCTTACGGATGTGTTCTGTTTTTTGTTCCTGCATACAATAGATCTGAAAAAACTGCCCATACCTCCGGCACACAATCTTTTGATATAAAATAATCCACAAGAGGGCAGTCGTGGGCGACAGCGCTTTAATCCTCAAATGCTGATTTGTGTCTTTTTATGCGCATCACAGCGATCGGGCGTGTCCACCGCAGCCCCAAAAGCCAGAACTACAGTAACAGGAACAAAGACCATAAAAGAGACCGAAAGCAGACAAAATATACAGAAATACGGTCCTCTTTTACCATTTTATCATTCCATTACATTTTCCCATTCATATCCTTGCTATACCATACCACCGATAAGACGTCTCACCCATCTTTTTTCAACAAAGATTAATGCGCAGAAATCCAATATGGAAAAACATGACAGACCCACGCGTACTCATTGCATATGCTACGAAATACGGGACAACAAAAAAGATAGCAAAAGAAATTCAGGACGTCCTGAGAGAGAAAGGTATTGAGAGTGATCTCATCAATGTGATGGAAACGAGGGGGATTGAGACTTATGACGCAGTAATTCTCGGAAGCCCCGTATATATGGGTAAAATGCTTGTCGAGGCGCGGGATTTCTGCACGCACTACGAGCCATTTCTAAAGGATAGATGGTTTGCGGTATTTGTTAACGGGATCTCATGCTGCCCTCCCGAGAGCGCCGATACACCGTCATTGATTGCTGCAATTAATGAAATGAGCAAATATGTACGACCAACAATGAAAATAGGATTTGCAGGTGCGTTCAGTCCCACCGAACTTTCAGAAGCAGATGCCCAGATTGCCGGCATTGTGCGTCCTCCGGTCGGAGACTTCAGGGATCATGAGGCGATCCGGGTTTGGGCACAAGACGTTGCATCGGCCATTCTTGAGTCTATGCCCTGAACTCAGGGCACCATTCATTATCTGGGCACAGGATCTTGTTGATCTCTGCATGCTCCAATAATGACCTTTTTTCAAAAAAAACCTTTTCCTTCTCTCCCCAGCATCACGATAGAGAGTATGGGATTTGATAGATGCATTCATCTGAATTATTATATCCTTCCCAGTGAATGGTAATATATTACAGGAGGTGAAAAGCCGAATTCAAACAGACAGATGCGATATTCACAATAAATGCAGCCATACAGATACATCTCAAAACGACAACAGGTCACGGAACAATACTTCGGTCATACTCACTACTCTAAACCACCACCCTGTATGCCTCTGCACAAAAAGACCTGTTGCACCTGCACTTTCCAATGAACCACAATCACAATACCCCTTTTGTCCTCAAACCCCCGCCCTGCAGATATGCAGGCATGTGAGGAGATATACCCTCTTTTTTTCTAAGGGACAACACCTTCGTGTATCACCCTTCCGGCTTTCTGCATCTGCACTGATACGCCAAAATAGGGCGGGTACATATACCGGACGGCTATATACTGCCTGCACCGGATCACAGTGTCAGAAAAAGTCCGCAAGTGTCGTGTGCGACGGATCCATATCCTGCCAGCTCCAGCCCACTGCCTCAATAATACGCGAGATTGGCTGCTCAATCGACCGGTTCAGCATTTTCTCAAGATCAATCTCGAATTCCGGAGGAATCTGGTCTGCATACTCAAAACATATCACATCAGTCTTTGGATATTTGCTGGTCACATTTTTGATGTACACCCGTTTTGGTTTACTTCCTGAGAGAAAAACGGTCCCCAGGTACTTGTTGGAATATTCTGCGCCCCGGACATGCGCATCCTTGTTTTTATAGCTCTCCAGCGACTTGTTGATGCCACCGGGTATGCCGATTTCGTCAGGCGAATAGTCCCCTCTGCGGTACTTTTTAATCACCCCACCGAGATATGATTTAACAGCAGCCCTGCCGGCGCCCCGTAAAATCAGCTCCATTACATGCTGCTGTACCTCTTTTGTCACCTGGGAGGAGTCGGAGCGCTTCATTTCAAAGCCGACGATGTCAATCGTATCGACCTCTTTTCCTTCTTTCCAGACCAGATGCCCCGCATACCGCTTCTTTCGCCCAGCCTGGAAGAACCGTCGGTATATCTTCTCAAATTTGATGGAGAAGTAATGCGTATCAGCGCCGAGCACGT
>CAZFXY010000041.1:0-13553 GCA_964523185.1 uncultured Methanoculleus sp. | reverse complement strand
TTGTAGTATTGGATTGTAGTATTGGATTGTAGTATTGGATTGTAGTATTGGATTGTAGCATCGGGTTGTAGTATTGGGTTGTAGTATTGGATTGTAGTATTGGATTGTAGCATCGGGTTGTAGTATTGGATTGTAGCATCGGGTTGTGTCCCAATCTGATATCGCTCATATTCCGGAAAACAAAAAAGACGATGATGGTTGGGACTGGCGCATTTCTGGGAGCACTACTCCAAAGGGCACCAATCCCGATGGCCCCCAACCTGAGGGCCCCAATCCACATTCACCTGTGCAGAAATGCAGGGTAGTTACTTGTATTCACGCTTTGAATACTGGTGCTCATCCGAATCCCCGCCTTTTCGTACGATATGTATCCATTCATACAGGGATTTCAGGGTTCCAAACTGATCGTATCGGCGCATGGAAAACCCGACCTTCATCTTTGGACAAAAGCGGACTGTTCCCTCATGCACAATCCGCCGCGCAATCTCGAGGTCATCCCCTGCGTCGCATACCTTGTACCCGCCAATTTTCATGAAGGCATCTCTTCGAAATGCGGTATTACACCCCAGTGTGTAATACAGCGTCTTTGTGTAGTAACCCAGTCGGGAAAAGATATTGGCAAAGCCAAGATTGATGCGATTTTTTATGGTGTATTCAAGCGGGTAAACGGTGCCATAGACCGCCGCCGCTTCAGGGTGCGCCTGGAATTCATGGTAGATTGTCTTTAGCCATTCCGGGGAAAGAACGCAGTCGCCATCTGTGGTGGCGATGATACCTGCTGTTGCAAGGTCGGCACCGTCATTTCTTGCACCCCCCACCTTTGCACGGGTCTGAATGATCACCTTGTCTGCATATTTTTGGGCAATATCACGTGTGGAATCCTTTGAATTCCCGTCCACCACGATGAGTTCATACTCCGCTCGGTTCATCGTCTGGTTACCGAGTGATTCAAGGCACCTGCCGATATTTTTCTCTTCATTATATGTCGGAATAACTACTGAAACTTTCATGGTCAGTCACCGGTGATACCCGCAAAATGCTGAAATATCGTTCATATATATTGCCGGTGCAGATACTTGAACGTGTGGAAGAGGGGTTTTGTACTGAAGCGTTGTCTGAACCGGTGCTGAATGGGTTGTTTTGACTGCTTCGTCTCTTTTGTCCCCTCTGGCCTGATACCTGCGTTATATCGGGTAAAAGACTGGCTCTTTTGTTCTGCGGCGTTGTAGCATGGTCCGGGTGTTCACCGAATTCGGTAATACTTTCATCAGATAACTTTGATTCCTTCATTATCCACTTTTGTTTCGAGGGCAATCGTTAACCCCAGTGGTTTCAGGACTGTCTCAACCTCTGCATGGGACGCCCCGGTGACTACGGAGATGGTGGGGCCAACGGAGCTCATTCCCACAAGCTCAAATCCCGCCTCCCGGAGATGGCTCATATACTGGTAGATCATGAAGCTGTTATGCTCCACATCCGCACGGTTTGAACCCCGGAATTGAATCTCCCAGACGATATCTCCCACACGTCGCAGGTCATCATGGATCAGGGCTGGGATGAGGTCCATTAAGACCATATATGCCTTCAGTTCCCGATCCCGGTAATCCAGCACACGTGCCCGGTTCATCAGGACACCAAACTCACCCTCTCCTGCGGTGTCTGCCTTTATCGGAGGAATGATGATGAATACATTCTTGTTTCTGGCAAAGGGATGACAACTGATCAGGGTCAATTTATCCCCCAGCACAGCCATTCCACCGTAGGTGACAGCAGCCGGCCCGACGCCGGTCTCAAATCCCTGTACGACGTCGCCGGTCGCGGTCTCTTCGACATAATTGTGCCCGACCAGAAGGCGCAGCTGTTTTGTTGACAGAGGGGAGCCGATGGCGTTATTCATTGCATGTGCAACCGCGGTGAGAGCAGACCCGGTTGACCCGAGACCGACGTGCCTTTGTTCGTGGTCTGACACGGTGATGCTGAATCCGCCGGTATAGCCGGTGACCTTTTGGAACACTGCCACGAGGTGGCGAATCAGTGGCACACGAGTATAATTGATTTCAATACCGGATGGGATACATGCAACGGTTGCGGTGGAATAGAGCTGAAGAGCAAACCCAAACCCGCCGCCGCCCGGCCGGTTGGGTGCGAACCGGTTCATGTCTAGTACCGCCAGATGAATACGTGCAGGCACGCGGACGGTAACCGGCGTATCAGAGATTTCAAGTGAGTAGTCCTTCTCAAATCCCAGCGTATTGATCTGTTCTCCTGGTGGGAACGGAGCGTATTCATACTCGACAAGGTCAAGGTCTCCACCCCGGATGGTTATTTTTCTCATTGCGCATCACCCCTTCCGGCCAAAGAAAACATTTTTTTCTGGTGCACGGACGGGTATCGCATATGCAACCGGGCACCCCGGCAGCCAGCCAGGGTCCAGTGCCGCCACCCCCGCGGGGAGGATCATCAGGTCTCCGAACATTCCTGCCGCACAGGTTTCGGGATTCATATCAGGTATGAGCAGAAGCCGTAATAAAAAACCTCCTATTCGGGGTGTGGGGAAATACCTCACTGGCTGATGAGGAGATCATGGGGTATCGGGGTGTGTCCCAACCTGAATGTCCCATAACATCTGCTAATAGCGATCGCTTATTCATTCGCAACCAACCGCTTTTCAGCAAATAAATCGTATTACAGCTGTATTTTTCCGGAGAAAAAAGGCATCAACACGATTTATTTGGCCTTTCTTAAGGGGTATAAAAAAGGGTATTCACTACACAAACAGAGTCTATTTACTTTTATATCAGAAAAACACCGTAAAATACAGCAGAACACAGCAGAGCACAGCATTATGCCCATAACGTATAACATCACACTCATCAAAATTGAGTCTACGTGACAATAGAGCAAAAAATTGCCTTACTATTTCAGATGGATGATGAGACATGGGCACGGCATGCAAATCCATTGAGTGTGTGGACAAGAACCACAACGCTGCTTCTCCTTATCATCGCATTCTGGAGCAGGACATGGATTGGGTTATGGTCTCTCATCCCCATCGCCGGTGCGATAATCTGGACCTGGGTGAACCCGCGGCTCTTTCCCAAACCAAAATCCACCAATAACTGGGCATCCATGGGTGTACTGGGCGAACGGGTCTGGCTGAACCGAACAAATATTCCTGTGCCAGAGCACCACAGGATTGTGCCAAACATTCTCTCGTCGCTCTCAGGTATTGGGGCACTTTTTGTTATCTGGGGCGTGTATACTCTTGCTGTCTGGCCCACGCTGTTTGGTTCTGCCCTCATTTATCTGAGCAAGTTGTGGTTTTTGGACCGTATGGTATGGATATACCGTGATATGAAGGACAAAACACCCGGATATGCCAGCTGGCTGTATGATACAGATATAGATACAGATAAAGAATGACGGATAGGAAAAACGTGGGCAAGAAACGTGAGCAAAAAACGCGGGCAAAAAACCTGGGCAAAAAACGGGACACTGGTCCCTGTTGATGAAGGTCATTACCGAAACCAGAGATTGGTACGTATGACGCGAAGTGAAACGAATGACAGAGAGTAAAGCGTATGACCCGGATTGATACATATGACCGGGAATGAAACAGATCACTCCTCACCCGTGAAAAATAATTAATCCTTAAAAACCAGGGAAACAGGCACCATGGACGAAGAAATCATCAGATATGAGAATGTATCCATCGTATTTGATGGAACAACCATCATTGAGCATTTCTCCCTTTCCGTCAGCAAAGGCGAGAAGGTCATACTCCGGGGGCCGTCCGGGTCAGGGAAATCAACCCTTCTGAAGATGGCACAGGGGTATACCAGACCGGATTCTGGCACGGTTTCATACCGGAAACACGCAATCGACACGGAAACAGCATGGAAGATACGGCAGGAATCCGCATATATCTCACAGGATACCGACATTGGCGAAGGAATTGTCCGGGACCTGATTGCAGGCGTCTTTGCCTACGCAGCAAACAAATCCCTTCCGTATGAGACTTCCCTAAAGGAATATCTCGCTCTCTTCTCACTCGATGAGACGACCCTCGACAAAGATTTCCACACACTTTCCGGCGGGGAAAAACAGCGAATCGTGATTATCATATCACTCCTGCTGGAACGAACGATCTTTTTCCTGGATGAAATCACCGCAGCCCTTGATGCACAGATGAAACAGCAGGTGGCAGACTATTTCCTCTCCCATAAGGACTGGACGGTGCTTGCCATATCCCACGATGATGCCTGGTACCGTGAAGATGTCCGTATCATTCCCGTCGGAGGCAACTGAACCATGGACACCCCGGTCATTCACCTGTCAGGAATTCTTTTTGCATTCCTCCTGCTTGCAATTCCCATCGTTATCATGCACAAAACCCGTCTCCCGATGGTGCGGGAGACGGTCTGGTCGTTTCTCCGGATGTCTGTGCAGCTTGCTCTTGCCGGAGTATTCCTGACGGTGCTCTTTGAGTATAACAACCCCGTCCTGAATGTCCTCTGGCTGTGCGTCATGATCACCGTTGCCGCATATGAATCGGTGCGCAAACAGGAGTTAAACATCAAAAAACTCTATCTGCCGACTTTTGCTGCATTCGTCATTGCCGTCACCCTTTCGCTCATTTATTTTCAGACACTCGTTCTCCAGGACGGAAGTATATCTGAAGCGAGATTTCTGATACCCATCGCCGGCATGCTGCTGGGCAACGCTCTCGGAGGGACCATCATCGCCGTATCCCTCTTCTATAATGACATTCGCAGAAATGAAAACCGCTACATCTCAGCGCTTTCATTCGGCGCCCAGCGAACAGAAGCACTCCTCCCGCACTTCAGGACAGCACTGAAGTCTGCCCTCAAACCCTCTCTGGGGAATGTCGCGGTCATGGGCATTGTCTTTCTCCCCGGCATGATGACCGGACAACTGCTCGCAGGGCTCTCCCCGATGACTGCGATATCATATCAGATTGTTTTGATGATTACGATTTATTCAACCACAACCGTCTGCGTTACGCTTGCGATCATTCTGACGTCGTACATCAGTTTTGATGCATATGGCATGCTCAATAAAGAGATATTTGTGAAGAAATGAGAGCCGGTGTAGGATTGCTCCTCCCTGATAGGAAAACCAAACATCATTTCGGAGCTATCATCAATTCGCCGATATCATCATTCTACAGGTCCCCTTATTCCGCTGATACCATCATACCACAGATATCATCATCAATTTTGTAAACACATCAACAGAATAACGACATTCATCAGATCAAGGCTTCATCGGCGGGAAAGAAGAGTGAGTCTGTCCTTCTCAGGGCAGAGTCGTCACAATCTTCTCCCGGTTCAATATCCGGGTCATATATCCGATAATGCCCAGAAGAAGGACGCCCAGAATAAACATCGCTCCCACCACCGGAGCGGACATGACAACCACTCCTCCCCCCACAAGACTGTCTAAAACAGAAATTGCTGCAATAAACCCGACAATGAGCACGATATTTATTATCTGATTCTCTTTTATCCCCAAAAGCAACTGGACAAACCCTAACATACCGATGGCACACGCGATGTAGACCGGGACGACGAAAAGCACAAACAGGATCATGACAAAAGATGGCAAAACCAGAACGTCCGTTACCATATTGGTAAGACCCACCAGTGCTGCCGCAACCAATAATGCAATCGCATAGGAAGGGATCATCACGCCAATCACTTTTCCCAGCCAGATATCCCGCAACGACAGAGGGGAGCAGAGCAATGTTTCGATTGTGCCTCCGGTCTTTTCCCCTAAAAATGCCTGTGACGATAAGAAATATCCACTGAATATACCCAGCACCAACACGAGATACATCATCAGGGAATCAAGTGCTGATACCATACTCTCCACATTCCCCTCAATAACGGACATTAACGCACCAAGGGAGGTTATTCCGCCAAACACACCCATGAAAAGCAGAGTGCTTATGATAAGAGAACGGTTTTTTGCGAGCTGTAGCATCTCTTTTTTTGCGATCACAGGTATTGGATTCATCCCTCAGGCCCCCTCCTTCATAATCTCAATATAAATATCTTCAAGCGAGCGCCTGTCCTTTACCACCTCTTCAATAGGTATTCCGGCACTGCAGAGCCGGGATATGATCGGTGACGCAGATGAACCGGAAAACGTGAGGGAAAAACCGGTTTTTGTCTCAGTACAATCAGAGACCCCGGGTGTGCCGGAAATAACGGAACATGCCTCATCTGCCCGATTCACATCAGAAAGAGTGATGCGCAGATTCGTAACACCACGGTTCTTCCGGAGATTTTCAACTGAGTCCAGCGCCTTTATTGTGCCTCTGTGGAGGATGGCAACACGACTGCATATCTTCTGTACTTCATCAAGATTATGGGAACACATGAACACGGTCATCGACTCATCCTTCGACAGATGCACAATCAGGTCGCGGACCATCTTCTGTGCCTCAGGGTCAAGCGCTGAAGTGGGTTCATCCAGAAACAGCACCTCCGGGCGGTGAAGAATGGCCCGTGCGACACCGAGCTTTCTCTTCATTCCGGTAGAAAACGTCCCGACAAGCGTCTCTTTTCTTGCGGTTAAATCCGTAAATTCCAGCAGTTCGGAAATTCGTTCTTTACTATCTGTTATGCCATACAATCCTGCATAGTATACCAAATTCTCATATGCCGTGAGTTTGTCAAAAAGCCCGTTATTCTCCAGTAATACACCGACACGGGCACGGGTTTTGTCACTGGTTTCAAGAGAATTACCAAAAACAAGGGCACTCCCCGAGTCCGGGCGTAACAGTCCCAAAAGGATCCGTATTGTGGTGGTTTTACCCGAACCGTTGGGTCCCAGAAACCCGAAAATCTCCCCTCTGGACACATCAAACGTGATGCCGGAAAGAACCGGTTTTTTATCAAAGGCTTTTTTCAGATTTTCTATCGAAACAACATTCTCCATGTGTTACCTTCCTTTCATCGGTGGTATCAGGAAAAACAATGATGGTTTTTCCGGTCTTATTCATTCCGGTGCATTGCAGTAGTTTGCAGTGTTTTTCATTTCTGTGTATTCCCGTGCATCTCGGTGCATTGCAGTGTTTATTCATTCCCGTGCATTACGGCGTGCATTACGGTTTCAGGGGTTATGCGGTTGGATTTGCCGCAGCAATACTTTCGTGTGTCGCGTTCACACCCGAAAACGAGTGTGGTTTTGTTTTTCACGCCGGATTTTTCAGATTCAGATAATCCAGCACACGCCGGATGCACCCGTCCATATTCAGATATTCAAACTCACCAAACCGGCCGAGAGGTTCAATTCCTCTCTCCCGCAGATAGGAAAGAACGACACTGATATTTTTCTGATACGCAAGGTCATAGACCACATACGCATAATCCTGCCTTCGGACAGCAGCATACACCACATCCTCCTGGCATGTAAGAATATTCATCTTGACAAGTCCCGCAACGGTGTGGGAGATGATTGCATCGTCCGTCATCCGGGAGACGTCATCACCCTCATTAAAGGTGATCTCGGCAAGCACCGATGACTGTCCCGCAGGGGCGACTACGTCCGAGTAATTGGACGGGAATGAAACCCGGTTAAACATCCCAAGCTCATCTTGGGGCACATACAGCCATGAATAGTCATTCACTGGATGAGATACCCCCAGACACACGGAAAACAACGAATTATAATGCAGTGCATCGACGGCCTCACGAATCTCATGTGGGACATCTGAAAGGCATGACAACAATTCCTGCGGGGGAATCGTTGATATGCACCGGTCAGCGAGAATTGTTTTGGTCCCATTGCTGATGGAAAACCCATCCTTTGTCTTTTCAATGGAAGACACCGAAAAACCGCATCTGATTTTATCCTGGATAGGTGCAGCAATGGCACGCACCAGTGCCTCGATGCCACCTGTCACCGGGTAGGTAAAGACTGACTGATGCGTGTAGCCCTCGGTCTCAATCCCTATTGCTGATTTAATGATGTCTTCCACCGGAGGGCGGGGGATACGGCCATCCACCCAGTGCAGTGACATATTATCTGACGGATAATTCCAGATCTTCTCGTTGTACGGGATCATATAGAGGTCTGCTATCCCTTTCCCAAACGTATAATTAATCCATTCCCTGAAATTTGCCGGAGGCTGGAGTTCGCCTTTTTCAAGAGAGATCAGAGTTTTGATATACTCATTAATACAGTAAAACCGGTCCTCAGGAGAAAGCTCTGCAAGACCGTTCTCAAACGGATACTTGACATATGCCCCCTTAAAAAATATCTTGGTATTCCGGTTTCGCTCTGCTTTGTTATCCTGCAACACATCACGCATAAACGACTGAACCTCAGCATCACGTGAGAATATGATATGAGATCCTCCGTCA
Source organism: uncultured Methanoculleus sp. (assembly GCA_964523185.1). Taxonomy (GTDB): domain Archaea; phylum Halobacteriota; class Methanomicrobia; order Methanomicrobiales; family Methanomicrobiaceae; genus Methanogenium. The sequence goes on along the minus strand of CAZFXY010000041.1, from coordinate 5,160 downwards.
TCAAACGTAAATCCATTTTTTGTATGGGAACGGCAGAGCCCTCCGTATGTATTTTCACGCTCTAAAACGACTACATCTTCACCCTGTTGTGAAAGGAGTCTGGCAAGCGTGACACCGGTAAGTCCGCCACCGATTATTACTGTCGTCACAATCTAAGGTATTATGCCGCGTAAACATAAAAAAGGCAGGGAAAATTATTTGGGTTGAATGCATGTCCGTTCAGGGAAAAGTATTTGGGTTTAATGCATGGATGGTCACGGGTAAATTATTTGGGTTGAATGCATGTCCGTTCAGGGAAAAGTATTTGGGTTTAATGCATGGATGGTCACGGGTAAATTATTTGGGTTGAATGAATGGACCGGTCAGGGTCGCATCCAGCACGTCTTCACTGTTCTTCGGGGTCATCAGACTGAACATGATCATTGCACCCATAGACATTGCCAGGGCATAGATACTAAAGTGCATCGGCAGTGGTGCGACAAACTGGTGGTAATATCCAAAGATGCCGGATCCGATGAGACCGGCAACCATACTCCCAATGGCACCGGCACCATTCGCCCGCCGCCAGTAGAGCGCTGCTAATATGGGCACGGCAAAGGTTGCCAGCATGACGCCGATTCCCATCCAGATAAGCCATGCCAGCATCGCAGGCGGATTGAGAGCAAGGAAGAGTGACACAACTGCTGCAATGACAACACAAATCTGACTTACTTTCAGTACCTCTCTGTCCGGGGCATTGGGTTTCAGCAGATTCCGGTAGACATCCCAGGAAAACAGGGTGCCGATGGTAAGCATCAGCCGGTCGGTGGTAGACATCACCGCCGCAAGCACAATGACGGCAAAAAATGCCCAGATCATCATGCTGGGCATTGCGTACTCCACCCCATACATAAACGCAAAATCCTGGGCATTCACAGTTGCAGGCAGTACCAACTTTCCTTCCTCAACCAGCGCCCGCACGGCAAATCCTGAAAACTTCACCAGAAGCATCACCACCAGATAAATGCTAAATGCCACCAGAGGAGACCATTTAAAGAATTTTGTCTCTTTTGCAGCGAGAATGTTATTGATTACATGCGGTGCACACGAAAGACCTACTATCAACAAAATCCCAAATGAGAACAGGAATTCCGGTGTACAGTAGGCATATGCCGCGTAGGCAGGAGAGGGAAAGAAGGGTTGCACCATATTTGGATCAATCGACGCCAGCACTTCGTTGATATGGGTCATACCTCCGGCAGAGATGATGACCAGAGGTGCCATAATAAGAACCCCTACAATGAGAATCAGCCCCTGAATCAGTGTGGTCCATGAGACCGCGTACATTCCGCCAATAACCGTGTAGATGGTAATAATGACGGCTGATATAATGAGTGCTGTCGTATGCGGAATGTTAAAGAGCCAGACTAATACCAGGCTGATTGCGGTATACTGCCCAACCAGATAAATCAGAGAGACTACGATACCTGACACTGCTGCAAGCCCCCGTACCGTCCGCGGGCTTTCATATCGGTGCGCAAGATAATCCTCGACCGTCATGTACCCGGTTTTTCTCGAGACCGTATGGAGTTTTGCACCAAAGACAATGATTGCAAAGGATGCGGCCAGCGGAACAAAAAGCTGTTCCCAGATACCCGGCCATCCGGATAAATAGCCAAATCCACTGACGCCAACAAGCGTCATTCCGGAACATACTGATGCTACCATCAGGATAGTGAACACCCAGAACCCGAGAGAACGGCCCGCAAGAATGTAGTCTTCGGTATTATGAATCTTCTTTGATGCCCATCCCCCGATACCGATGAGTATGATGCCGTACAAGGCAATTATTCCAATCGTAATGAGATCAGACATCGGGCTCATCCCCTCTGAAATGCAAACCCCACCAGATGAGGATTGCAAAAGAGACTGCAAGGCCACAGCCCACAGATACTATCGTTACTAGCGGTAATCCAAACATGTGACTTTGATAGTGTGTAGCATGCTAACATATAACATGATTGGATATTTCTCAGATCTCTCTGTATCGTTCATGCGAAAAAAGAAAGAATAATTATTTCTTAGGGGGATTTGTCTTTGAACCGCGCGACATCGCAATCTTTCCGGTTCGCACCAGTTCTTTGATGCCATACGGGTAAAGTAATTGTTCCAGTGCGTCAATCTTACTCGTGTCACCGGTCATTTCAAGAATGACTGACCGCGTCCCGACATCGATAATACGTGCACGGAAATTATCTGCCAGCTGCATCACTTCAGCACGCGATGCACCGGGTTCAGCAGCGACCTTAATGAGCGCAATTTCACGGGCCACGTGTTCTGTCTCGGTGATGTCAATCACCTTGATAACATTGATGAGTTTATTCAGCTGTTTTTTTACCTGCTCAATAATCTCATCATCTGCAATCACAACGGCAGTAATTCTGCTCATTCCCGGCTCTTCGCAGGTCCCGACGGCAAGACTTTCAATATTAAAACCCCGGCGGGTAAAAAGACCGGCCACACGGGAGAGGACACCCGGACGGTTCTCTACCAGAATTGAGATGGTATGGGATTTCATTTCTTGTCCTCCAATATCATCTCATTGATGGCAGCGCCTGCCGGAACCATCGGCATGACGTTTTCTTCCCGCTCAATTCTGAAGTCAAGCAAAAACGGCCCGTCATGGTCAAGTGACTGCTGGATTGCATCCTTCACATCAGCCGGATCAGTAACACAGATGCCCGGCACGCCGTAGGCCTTTGCAATACCGACAAAATCAACCGGCGAAAGTTCGGTGTAGGAATACCGCCGGTCATAGAACAGTTCCTGCCACTGGCGGACCATACCGAGGTACTGGTTGTTCAGGATCATGATCTTTACCGGAATATTATACTGGACAACGGTTGCAAGCTCCTGAATATTCATCTGGATACTACCATCCCCTGCAATGTCAACAACCGTCTTGTTTGGACAGGCAATACTGGCGCCGATTGCTGCGGGGAATCCGTATCCCATGGTCCCCAGACCGCCTGACGTAATCCACTGACGCGGACGCGTGAATGCATAATATTGTGCCGCCCACATCTGATTCTGGCCCACTTCTGTCACGATGACTCCGTCCTCATTGAGAATATCTGAGAGCGTTCGGACGACAAACTGGGGGATTAACAGACCGTTATCTGCTGCGGCAGACGGTGCGGACTGTTGTTTCCATACTGCCAACCGGTCATTCCATGAACTCGGAACTCGTTTTTTCGTCAGTTTCAGGTTGATCTCTGTTAAGACCCGATGCACATCTCCCACTATCGGGAGATCCACGGCCTTATTTTTACCAATCTCAGCAGGGTCAATATCAATATGGATAATGTGTGCATGGGGCGCAAATGACTCAATTTTTCCGGTTACCCGGTCATCAAACCGTGCACCGACCGCGATGAGCAGATCACATTCCGTCACAGCATAGTTTGCACTCTGTGTTCCATGCATCCCCAGCATTCCCAGATTCAGGGGATGATGGGCAGGAATTGCCCCAAGCCCCATCAGGGTGGTGGTGACAGGAATCATCATCATCTCTGCAAACCGCACCAGCTCAGCAGCACCACCGGACGCGATCACACCACCTCCCGCATAGATAACAGGCCGCTCGGCCGCTGATATCATACTGACAGCCTTTTCTATCTGCCTCGGGTGCCCCTGCACCGTTGGCTGATAGCCCCGTATCACTATTTTATCAGGCACTGCTTCCGGTTCAGCGACAAATTCTGTCTGCACATCCTTGGGAAGATCGATTAAGACCGGTCCCATCCGCCCGGTACCGGCGATGTAGAAGGCTTCATGCACAATCCTTCTGAGTTCGCTTGCACTATTCACCAGATAGCTGTGTTTGGTAATAGGGAGCGTAATCCCGGTGATATCTGATTCCTGAAATGCATCATTCCCGAGAAGGGTGGTTGGAACCTGTCCGGTTATTGCCACAACCGGAACAGAATCCATGTAGGCCGTGGCGATTCCGGTGACCAAATTACAGGCACCCGGCCCGGAGGTGGCGAGGCACACACCAACTTTGCCACTGGCCCGTGCATATCCGTCTGCAGCGTGGATCGCTGCCTGCTCGTGGCGAACAAGGATATGCCGGAGTGAAGAATCAAACAATTCATCATATATCGGCAGAACAGTGCCGCCGGGGTATCCAAAAATGGTATCCACCCCTTCGTGCAGCAGGCTGTCAATTAGTATTTTAGCCCCGGTTTTCATTTTCTTCCCTCATTAATCGGTTCATCCCGGCAATTACTGCTTCAACACTCGCGGTGATAATGTCAGTCCGCGCCCCCCGGGATGTTATTACTTTACCATCCTTCCTCAATTTAACCGTTACATCTACCAGTGCATCTGCACCACCGGTAATAGCATCCACATGATAGTCCTCAAGCCGGATATCGGCCACACCAGACACCAGGTCCTGCAATGCCTTAATGGCTGCATCAACCGGCCCATTCCCTGTGGCAGCACCGGTTATCTCAACTCCATTTACTATCATTGTTACCGAAGCAGTAGGAATTGACCGATTGCCGGAGACCACGGTAAACTGGCGCATACTAATAACCGGAGTGCACACCAGTTGCAGGACAGTATCTGCTATTGCCATCACGTCTGCATCCGTGATCCGTTTCCCTTCATCTCCCAGCTTTTTTACCCGTGCGAGAATCGCTGCGAGCTGCTCAGATGTGACGGTATAGCCCAGTTCAGTCAGGGACGCCTCAACAGAAGCACTACCGGAATGCTTTCCCAGCACAATCCTTCTGGTTCTTCCGACCATCTCAGGCGGCACGGGCTCATACGTCCGTGCATTCCTCAGCACCCCATGGGCGTGAATCCCACTCTCATGGGTAAATGCCATGGAACCGACAATGGCCTTGTTTGCCGGAAGATCAATTCCGGTATGCCGTGACACCAGTGTGGACAGCGGGTATATCCGTTGTGTCTTGATACCGGTGTCTATCCCATACAGCACTTCAAGTGACATCACGACCTCTTCAAATGGCGTGTTGCCGGCACGCTCACCCAGACCGTTCACGGTGACATGCGCACATGAGGCGCCTGATTGCAGTGCGGTAATGGTATTCGCCAGGGCAAACCCGAGATCATTATGACAGTGGATACTGACCGGTGCAATACGGGTTA
>CAZFXY010000040.1:0-13818 GCA_964523185.1 uncultured Methanoculleus sp. | reverse complement strand
TACCGCCTTGCCCACCTCTTCGGCGGCGACGATGTCGGTTCATGCGGATTCGGCATCGGGTTTGACCGGGTAATGGTATCTCTTGGAGAAACACCGGTCGCTGAGGATACCGTGGTCGCTGTGCTTTATACGGCAGAAGCACGCGAGTATGCCTTTTCTCTTTCACGTCAGTTCCGGGATGCCGGGTTCAGGACCGAGATGAACCTGCTCGCCCGAGGCATCGGTGCACAGATGAAGCATGCGGCAAAGACGGCACGCTATGCCGTTCTCGCAGGTGAGCGCGAGATGGCCGGTAACACCGTAACCCTCAGAGATATGCAGTCAGGAAACCAGAAAGAGTGCAGTATCTCTGATGCAATACACGGGGTGAGTCAGGGGTGGCAATAGCCGAAAAACTGGCATCAGAGCAAAAAAGCATTAGTGTTGCAGAATTCTTTGAGAAAAACAAACATCTGCTCGGATTTGATTCACCCACCCGCGGCATGATCACTACCATCAAAGAGGCGGTGGACAACGCGCTCGATGCCTGTGAAGAAGCAGAAGTTCTGCCTGACATATGGGTATCCATTACAAAACTCACGAAAGAGACCATACGGGTTGCAGTCGAGGACAACGGGCCGGGGATTGTGCCGGACAATGTGCCCTATGTATTTGGAAAACTCCTGTATGGGTCACGGTTCCACCAGATACGCCAGAGCAGGGGGCAGCAGGGCATCGGCATATCAGCAGCAGTTCTCTTTGCTCAACTGACAACCGGCGTCCCTGCTCGTGTCATTTCACGAACCGGTGCAGACAAACCCGCCTATATATTTGACCTGATGATCCGGACTGAAACAAACGAGCCGGAGATCATCCGAAAAGAGGAATACGACTGGGACCGGACGCATGGAACCAGGATCGAACTCGAATTCACCGGCACGCTTGCCGCCAAACGCCGGCTCGTTGATTACCTGAAATATACATCCGTGGTGAACCCACATGCGCGAATACAGGCTGATATCGATGGTGAATGGTTTTCCTTCGAACGGGTCAGTAATGAGATCATCACCTCTCCACAGGCCATTGCCCCGCACCCGCATGGTATTGAATTTGGCACCCTGAAACGAATGGCCGCCCTTTCAACAGACAATGTCCATGACTTTCTCGTGAACGGATTCTCACGCGTCGGCACGAAGAGTGCTGAGCAAATGCTGGGTATTTCGGGCATTAAGAAATCCCGAAAGGCAAAAGGGCTCAATGCAGAGCAGCTCAAGAGTCTTTTGGCAGCCATGCAGGAGGTGGACGTACCCCCACCCCTTGCTTCCCTTTGTCTTTCTCCGATAGGAGAGGAGATGATCGTGCAGGGACTGGAACAGGAATTCAGCCTTGACTTTGTAAAGGCACGCACCAGAAAATCTCAGGTGTTTTCCGGTCATCCGTTCATCGTTGAAGCCGCAATCGGGTATGGCGGGAAACTTGAACAGGAAGGGCAGGCCCAGCTTTTGAGATTTGCAAACCGGGTACCGCTGCTGTATCAGCAGGGCGCCTGCGCGGTGACCACTGCAGCCGCCGGGATAAACTGGCGGTCATACAACCTCTCCCAGCAGTCCCTCCCGGTTGGCCCCGTCCTTTTGCTGGTTCATGTAGCTTCAACAAATGTGCCCTTCACCTCTGAATCAAAGGATGCAATCGCAGCCATCCCTGAGATAGAAAAAGAGATTACTCTTGCCCTGCAGGATCTGGGTAGGGAACTAAAGAACTTCATCAGCAAAAGGGATAGGAATAAGATAGCAGAAGACCGTGCACGCGCGGTGTGCTCCATCATCCCGGATATTGCACAGAAGGTCGCAGACATTGTTGAACTCCCCATACCTGACATCTCACCCATTGAAGGTCAGATCATGCGCAGGGTTGTGGCAAAAAAGAAGACAGAAGACGGAATAGTTGGAATTACTGTGGTAAACTACACGAGAACCCCGATTGAGGTGATGGTCTACAGTCTCTCTGAAGACAACCCGGAAGAGGCAGTGCCAAAACCGGATTTCATCGATGTCATGGGAACAGAATTCAATGCCGTCTGGCGGATTTCAATCGAACCGGATGTTGCATGGAAGGTTACATACCCCGGAAAAGGCCGGGGATCTATTGATATTCGTGGTGTTGATGAAAAGATGAAAGTGGTGGTGGATCTCGATGGTGAATAGTGAAAAAGACAAATTAACACAGGAACGCTTGGTATCTATCGCTGCAGTGTGGTATGACCAGATGATGGAAGGACGTGTCCCCTCCATCACGCTTCCCACCCGGACAAAGGCAAATATCGAATATAATGCAACGTCTGAAGTCTGGAAATACGGGGACAAAGGTACGACGCGGTCAGCGAATTCGGCAAAGAGTGCGCTGCATATCCTGAAGATGGCATATGTCGTCGGGTTTCTGAAGCAGCAGCTCGTCGAGTCCCGCTCATCGACCCTCAGGGAGATGTATTACATCTCTGAAGGATGGAAGCGGGCGAAATTTACCGCTCAGGATGAGAGCAACATGCTGGTAGAGGACTTAGAGATCGTCACCGAACTCTCACGGGAGGCGTTTCATCTGCGCCCGGAGGAGGACGGTGCATCGATTTATGGGCCACTCCGTATCCGGGAGCAGACCAAACGCGGAAACCGGGATATACACTGCCAGGAAGATGTGGGAGAGGCAGGGTATCCGATCCCATCAAATGTAGAGAATATCGAATTTCTTGGTCATGACGCCTCATTTCTCATCGCAACAGAGACCGGAGGTATGTACGCCCGGTTAATGGAGAACGGATTTGACGAGGAACATAATGCCATCCTCCTCCATCTCAAGGGACAGCCCGCACGTTCCTCACGGCGCATGCTCCAACGGATAAATAGTGAACTGGGTATCCCTGTGGTGATCTTCACGGACGGCGACCCCTGGTCATACCGCATCTTTGCAAGCATTGCGTATGGGTCAATCAAGGCAGCCCATATGTCTGACCTGCTTGTCACCCCATCTGCACAGTTCATCGGCGTCCAGCCAAGTGACATCAGCGACTATAATCTACCGTCAGATAAACTCACCGAGGGGGACATCGCTGCCCTGAAAGCCGAACTCACCGACCCGCGGTTTGACACCGAATACTGGAGAAAACAGATCAAACTTCAACTTGAGATGGGCCTGAAATCAGAACAGCAGGCGTTTGCAAGCAGGGGACTTGATTTTGTCACCAAAGACTATCTCCCGTCCCGTCTGAGTGAGATGGGCATTTTATAGACTTTCACTGCCTTCTGGATCATCACGGAAAAAACGGCCTGTTTCATCCGCTGCGACAGAGGTTTCATCCACCCGTTTTCCTGCCCGTACCCCCCTTTTTTGTCCCCTCATTTTTCATGCCTTAGAGAAGGAAAGTGAAACAGACAGAAAATCAAAAAATAATCGTGAAAACGTTTCAAATGAGCATAAAAAGACTGAATGGGATACTATTTCCCCTCAATTTCCTTAATCGCATCGACCGTGTTCTGCAGAAGTGCCTCTTTCCCTTCAATCCGTGCCACATCACGGATAGCTTCAAGAGTATGCACACTATCCTCCAGAAAACTCAGGATATCGGTAGGGTACATATCCACGCCATAATCGTCCAGCAAAATCTCGCCGATCTGCCGATGGTCAAGTCCAAGACTGCGGAGCTCAAGAATCTTTAACGCAAATTTCCTCTCCGGGCATCCGCACTGCGGAGACTCCTTGCACCCGCACTCAAGAAAATCCTTGTAAAACTGAATGATCTGTGACCGCATCGAACGGTCAAGAGAGTCATAGTCCAGAGATGAGACCAAAATGTCCATGAATAACCCGTTAAAGGCAAATTCAGGGACACGAAATCCTGCGATGTGCTGAAGTTTTTTTGCATACCGGAATCTGGCCTTTGCAGCGATCAAATACCTTCTCCAAACTGCTCTTCGAAGTTCTTGAGAGTCTTAAATGCATTGCCCATATCATCCACTTCAATCAGCCAGTCGTCAAAGAGCAGCGGTTCATCGACATCTCCACGAAGATATTTCCCACAGCACGATCCCCCCTGAATAACCAGAGCACCAATTTTCGTCGCAGTCTTCAGGGCCTCTTCTGCCTGGTCATCACCCAGCGTTCTGCCGTATTTCACAAGATCCTTGATCTCACCCTCAACTGTGCCGTCGATGGCTGCCTTACATGCAGCAAAGAGCACCAAAAAACGCATCTGAACACCGGAAATGATATCAGCGACATCACTCTCAGGTAACGGCCCCATAACAATATCCTCAACTTCCCCGATCTTTTGTTTGGCCACATCCCCACTATAATTACCCAGGAAGAAAAGTTTGATTATTTTCAGGACTGAAATATTAATGTCTTCGGTGAAATTATTAAGCGACTGCAGGCCTTCCGGCATCTCCTCTGAATCCTCGTCATAATCAAAACTCATCTCTTCAAGCGTTTTAATCCAGTTATCCCATCGCTCCTGTGTATAAAAATAATACAGTGCTGACTGTGGCTCCACTTTCTCCTTTTTACTCTTCGCCATCGTAGGTACCAATTGTATATCTGCGCTATTAGTGTTTTCGCGTTGTCCTTTCTCACCGGTCTCTTCGGGCAGGTGATAATCTACTTTGCCCGTCGCTACCAATGTATTCTCCGGTTATTGCCAGCCTGCAGAAAGCAGGGAGATAAAATAATGGAAGAAAACAGAGAGATACATGAGGCTGTGATGGTGCGCTTTGGGGAACTATTTCTAAAGAGCGAGTCAGTCATGAAATATTATATTAATACCCTGGTACGGAACCTGATCGCAGCAATTGAAGCAGCAGGCATGGAATGTGTTGTTGAACAGCACCGGGGAAGAATCATCGTCAGGGGAGATGACCCTGACCGGATTGCACGAGTCGCATCGCGGGTATTTGGTATTGTCGGAGTCGGAAGATGCATCCTCACCCCACCAGATCGAGAGACCATCGAAGAGACCGCCGCCCGGCTTGCAGCGGAAAAAATAACCGCCGGCATGTCGTTTGCGGTCCGTGCAAAACGCTCCGGGATGGAGGGGTTTACCAGCCAGGAACTGGGGGCGTCAACAGGCGCACGCATCTATGAGCGTTGCCCCGGTGTCCGTGTCGACCTGACGTCACCAGACTACGAGGTATTTGTTGAAGCGCGGACATTCGGAGGAATCGTATATGATAGCCAGATACCCGGGCCCGGAGGTCTCCCTCTTGGTACACAGGGAAAGTTCCTCTCCCTCCTCTCTGCAGGACTGGACTCATCTGTGGCCACATGGATGATGATGCGCCGTGGGTGCGTGCCGGTCTTTTTTCATGCTGACGGGGGCCGATACGCCGGAGCGGATGCACGTCTCACCACAGAAAAAAACCTTGCTATCCTCTCAGCCTGGTGTCCGGGACGGACCGTCCGGATGACCGTTGTTTCTCTTGAACCATTCTATGATGCGCTTGTGGCGTCCGGCATGCTCAGAACCCGCTGCATCCTCTGCAAACGATTTATGCTTCGTGCAGCTACAGCCATTGCGCTCCAGGAAGGAGTGGCTGCCATCATGACGGGCGACAACATCGGCCAGGTGGCGACACAGACACTGGTCAACCTCGGTGTGGTACAGGATGTGGTGCCACAGGCGATACCGCTTCTGCGTCCGCTTCTGACCTATGACAAGGAAGAGATTGTGTTTCGTGCACGCATGATCGGAACCTTCCGGGATAATGCCGGAGATCTCGGATGCAGCATCGTTCCAAAACATCCCTCCACGGGAGCAAAGCCTGAAGAGATACGTGAGGATGAATGGTGCATTCCCCTTGAGGATATTCTCAAAGAAGCCCTTACACACGCCACCGTTGTGCAGGCATACAATGGCAAGATCGTCGAAGCGCCATCTCTGTAATGATACCCGTCATTACCGATTCCCAGGGATTGCAGGATTGAACGACAGAATGATCCACCGCTTTTTCGAGAAACACTCTCAAAAAAACGGAAAATCCGTTTCAGGAAACATTGTTTGGCAGGTGATGGTAATCAAAAAGATGATCCGGACGATAATCCAGACGATAATCCAGACGATAATCCAGACGATAATCAAGATTGTACCGTTGATGAACAAAAGAGAACATCAAAAAAATAATGATCTCAGGGGTGTCTTTCCCCCCTGAAACGAACATGGTGTACTCACTGGATATTATAGGACGGTGAGCCCGTTTTCGTGAGCAACTTCCTGAAATGCACGGCACACATGAGATATCTGCGCATCATTCAGGCCATAGGTATTATATTTCCAGATGCGGGTAGACCCGGGGATAACACCGATAATCCCTTTCTTTTTGAGCTCCTGCGAAAGGAAATACCCCTTTTTCTTGTGCGTTTCAGCCACCCTGTCAAAGGAATCCAGGGTATTAATTCTCGTGAGCGTATGCTCACGCGGCATGTCACTCTCTCCACGGGTGCCTTCAATGGAGCAGAGTGCATCAGTAACACGGTTGCTGTTTTTGACTTCCCGGTTCCAGTGAAGGACACGCTCTTTTACTGCAGGAAATGATGCCATGAGACCCATTACTGTCACGCCCATCAGCGTGCATCCCATCATCTCCACTTCTTTGATGCCAAACGTCCGGCCAGTGATATCCCCCTTCGCCTGTGTCGTCCGGAATACAATATCGGTATACTCACTGGTTGTCGCAACCAGTCCTGAGGGTGCGGGGGCAGCCATACTCTTATGCCCAGACCCAATAACAAAATCAACGCCCAGTGCTTTTCCATCGACCGGCATGATGCCAACGCTGTACGCACCGTTTAACAGAACCGGAATGTCATACTGGTGTGCCACCTTTGCGATCTCTTTTACCTCATGAACATTACCATACTGGTAATCCACATGCTCAACAAAGAGAATAGACGGTGTCTTTCCGACCATACGAGTGACCTCTTCAATCCGCGCCGCAGCGTTATCTGCAGTGATGTGGTTGTGTTCATCCGCCGGAATCTCATGGATGTCAGCGCCCGCCTGTTCCAGTGAGACAAATTCCGTATAATGCGAAAGGGCTGTCAAAAGCACCGGGTCACCTTTCTCAACCATCGAACTGGCCACTGCCTGAAATCCACGCCGCGCACCGGGAACCAACCGGACCGCATCCATGTTGAGCCATTCAGCACAGTCACGGTGAAACTCTGCAATCGGAGGTTTGTTAATATGATCCAGACGGAATGGTTTCAGACAATTATCACAGACCGAATATCCGTCTCCATAGGCAATGACCGCCTTCTGGGCATCAACAGTCAGACGGCCGCCTGCCTGGATCGGGTCGATATTAATGTAGAGCTCTTCCACATCACGGGTATCGATATCAGCGGTGCATTTCATCTGATCAGTTCCTCCTCAAGAATTGTCACCTGTTTTTTTAGTTTTTCAATCGCCTTTCCGACACGAACCTTATGCTCATCATCCAGTTCGTGGACAGGTGCTGTCTCCCGCAGAATAAATCGAATATCTGTGAGAATATACAACGCCTGAAACAGGGCATCTACCGCACGTCTTGACATCAGCTAACCTGCCCATACCTCTTTATTTAATGCATGATAAACCTGATAGAAAGAACGAAGAGTATTTTCAGTGCCAGATACCATCATACGAACACACCAAATTGAAAGAGAAAGGATACCCTTAAGAGATGTTTGTGGGTAATGATAGCGACAGGAGATAATTTTGGCGCGCACAGTACAGATCCCTTCAATGCTCAGAGACCTCGTCTCTTCAGCGATATTATCGGTTGAAGGCATTACCTTTGACTATCTGGATGTCTGTTCATACTGCGGCGGGCCGGTGAAGGGCCATGATATGCGCCGCAAACGCTTTGCAACAGTCAAGACCAAAAAAGGAAACCAGACAGTCTATGTTTTTGTAAAAAGATATTATTGCGAAGAATGTGGAAAACTGTGTTATGCAGAGTCCCCGTTTTATCCGGATACACGATTAGGGATGCCCATCGTTGACCTCTGCAATGCCCTCATTGAAAAACATCCCTATCATCATGCTGCCCGCATCCTTGCAGCTCTTGAAATTGTGGTTGACAGGGGCACACTCAGAAATTACGCACAGCGCTCATTTCCGTCACCTGATATCATTGAGATGTATGGTGTCCCCATTCCAACCTCCATCTTTACTATAAACGAACGTTCCTTCAGAGGGACAGAGAGCGGTCCCTCTCCGGGGGTAGAAGACTTCGGTTCCGGTAATCTCCCACCCGCAGCCCGGGCATTTCTTCTTTCGGAGAGAGGGAATGACAAACGGAATCTGCGGAATAAATAGCAGAAAGAAGCACAACGGACATTCTGCCACATCTGCCATATCTGTCATATCTGCCATATCTGTCATATAACAGACCAGGGTTACCGCAAGCAAGCCTGCCAGTAAAAGAATGCTCAGGCTTGTGTGCGTTGTTTTGCCACCTCCCGCACAGCAAATGCGGGAAATGCATCTGTCATAATCCCATAGATATCGGACAGATTTTTGCCGCCGAATGTCTCTGCAAGAAGTGCTGACCCAATCCCTGCACAGATCAGATCCGGCATTGCAGCACTGCCTGAAACACGCTTGATCTCGGTTTCAATAACTGAACGCTGTTCATCCCAGAATGCAACAGCCACCGCACGCGCATTCATTTCTCCGATCTCTGAGAGATCAGAACAGACCATCCGTGACAGTCGCTGCAGAGACTCGGTGATCATGATACCCGCACCATCCGGAGTGGGCACAGCATAATGGGCCTTGCTGATATGCCCCATCACGAGATGTACATCTGCGCTAATAGCAAAGAGTTCGTTTGCAACCAGTGTGCGTGTGACACCCCCATCCAGATAGACCTCCCGCAACAGCGTGGCCACAGGTGCGCGCAGAAGACCGGTATACACCAGCATACCCTGCTGTAGCCTGTCGAGATCGCGCAGGGAGAGCAGGCGGTCAAACGAAGAGAGAGGGATGATATCTGTTGTGGTACTCCCCATATCGACAAAAACTGATCCGGGGTATTTGGTTCGCAGATAATCGGCTGAAACAAGCCAGTTGGCAGCCGCAAGAGACATGCAGGGAGTGGTGTGAAACGCCCCGTCTGTCCCATAGAACCGGGCCCCAGGAATGGCTGCCAGGACAGCATCGACAATAAAGGCAATACCTGCCTCCTTAGAGGAAAAACCGTCTGCAAGCTCTCCGCTCATCACCACTGCAGCATCTCGCTCGGCATAGGGCTGCAGGAATTTTGTAATCGGCGATTTCTCCCAGAGCGGGCAGTAATGAATGATGACATCATCCCCATCCACGATCTTTAGGTTTGCACCACCCACATCAATGCCGATCACAGCACCGTCACCGTCCCGTTCTTGTCATACCGTGCTGTTCCTCTGAGATGGACAGATTCAGGCACATCCCCTTTCGATGCAGCAACAAGTATCTGAGCGATCTCTTCCTCCATCACGGCAGCGATACCAATCATGCTTGAGGTGGGCCGGGGATTGACATCCACAACATAGACATCATCACCAACGATTACGTCAACACCTGCATATCCCTGGCATCCAAGGACGGTGGCCGCCTGTATGGCAGTCGCAACAATCTCATCCCTGCGGGGATGGTCCACGCCAACCTCACCACCCTCAAATGTGACCCGCCCGTCATCGAAACGGATAAACTGACGGTTCAGGGAGAGTACCAGCGGGGGACGCCCGCTGTAGTATGAGCAGGCGTCTCCCACATACCGGCCGATGACAAGGCTTACACTCATATGCTCACCTTCGATGAATTCCTGACCAAATTCCCCTGCTCCGGGTTCTTCATCAGCGATACGCATATTCAATGCACCCGCCCCGCGCTTTTCTTTAATCACACGGGTACCTTCTGTAATCTCCTTCGGCACAGCAATGCCCTGTGCCGCAAGAATAGCTCCTACATGTGGTTTGTTTGAGCAGAGAGCGCAATTGAGACTTCCGCAACCGATAGAATGGCAGTTGTCTTCAAGAATCTTTGAGTATTTTCCGAGCAGATGATCCGGTGCAATGACAAGTCCTACATCAGCAAGAGGCGAGAGACGCCTGAGCTCTGCTTCAAAATCCCCGGATTCCGGGGTTATCACGTCATATCCTGACCGGAGAAAACTCTCCCTTAAGACCGAGAGCATTGCGTTCCCCTCCGGTGCAAGTGCAGGATTATGAAATACCGTATACTCTGCGAGAAGTGCCAGCATTATAAATCATATACGCCCCTGGAAAAGAAGAGAGTGCCGATCGATCTCTTTTTGTAGCCATAATACCCCATTTTCATCCAGATAAATGAGACCAAAAATACTCCTCACAAACGATGACGGCGTCACATCAGAGGGCCTCTGGGCAGCCTACGATGCACTCACTCCTTTTGCAGATGTAACCGTTGTGGCTCCGTCAGCCCAGCAGAGTGCAGTCGGACGTTCCATATCAATCTTTGAACCAATACGAGTCACAAAAATACCGATGCACGACACTGAGGCATACTCTGTCGGGGGAAAACCCACAGATGCCGTGATCATTGGCATCTATTCTCTGAAACTTCAGCCGGATCTGGTAGTGAGCGGCATTAATATCGGGGAGAACCTTTCCTACGAATCCATCACGACATCCGGTACGGTCGGAGCAGCACTGGAGGCGTCCAATCAGGGCGTTCCGTCCATTGCCTTCTCGCTGGAAGTAGAGGATCAGGGCAAGAAATTTGACGACCCGCGATGTTCCGAACAGAATTTTGGAGCGGCAAAAATAGCGATCAGAGATATCTGCACGCGGCTTTTGAAAGACGGGTTCCCTCAGAGCACGGATGTCATCAACGTCAATATTCCTGCTACGGTTACCGGTGGATATGAGATCACCCATCTTGCAGAGAAACTCTTCTTTACCGGTGTTGAAGAACGCACTGATCCCCGGGGGCGCCCATATTACTGGATCAACGGATCGCTCCGTTCAGATGCCGGGAAGGGCACCGATGTCCACGCAGTGCATGCAGGACGGATTTCCATCACCCCCATTACCCTGGACTGCACAGCATATTCCGGAAAAGCCGGTCTTGAAAAACTATTTCATGATGAATTGTCCTGAGTTACTTCAGGTACACACTCATTTGTTTCATTTGTTTCATTTGTTTCATTTGTTTCATTTGTTTCATTTGTATACGGGAAGAGGGTGCCCGACCATACCAGCCAGCCTGCCACAACGAGCACCGGGACACCAACAGGGATGGCAAACCCTCCGCTCGATAAAAAGGTAGGCCCGTATTGAACAATGAGCGCTACGAGATAGAGTAACCCGGCACACATGATGCAGATTCCGCCTCTGCGGTGGGAATAGAGGAGATGCACCCGGGTCGGGACTGCAACGGAAACAAGCCCAATAATCCCGGAAAAAACTCCTGCAATCCAGAATACCGGCATCAATGCACTTCTGCCGGTGATGGTTCCTTCCAGCACATAGTGGAGGTCGCGGGCGATCGTGATCACATTCGTACCCATATAGGTATCCTGGTACCGGAACAACGGGAATTGCACACCGGCACCCAGCATCGGCCCAATACCATAGACCGATACCGGCACACAGAAGATCAGCGCAGCAAGGCCCGCAAAAAGCCAATAACGCATTTCAGGTATTTCAGGGTGCATGCAGCTGCCTATCTTTCCCGCCAAGACAAACCAACGCCTCTGCCATCACGTCACCGGTCTTTTCGCATTCTTCACGCGCCAGTGCCTTTTCGATGGCTGGTGCAAATGCCGTAAGATTCATCCGTCCAAGCGCATGCGCCGCCGATGCACGCACAAATTCATTCTCATCCGCTAAAAGACGTGACACCGCATCAGCGGCATGCACGTATAAAGAAATTCCCAATCCTTTTGCGGCCATATATCTCACGTGATCCCGTTTGTCCTGCAGAGCAGGCACAAGAAGGGAGCACGCAGCATCGCCGCCGATGATACCCAGCGCTTCTGCAGCACGGTAACGCACGGTCCATTCATCGTCGCTGAGGAGCATGCCAAGTGAGGCGACAGATACACTCCCCATACAGCAGAATAATTCCATCCCACGGTTTCGAATACACTTTTCAGGTGAACGCAACAGAGCAGAAATCTTTGGAAGCACCGTTTCGGTAGGAAAATCCCTCAAAGAGGATTCGGCCGCCCCCCTGAGAGTATCTTCTTCTGAGAGCAGATCTGCGATGAGCGTGGTGACAGGCATCTCCGGAGTCATATATACCGTTATCGTTTGTTCAATCACGGACAAAAGACCTTGGTTCCTGTAGCAACAAACGTTATTACTTTATATTTATTCCCTCAATGTTATCCGAAGGTTACCCCGATACGTTATCCGGAGGGCAATACATGAATCGGCAAAAAATACTACAGATGGGTGCAATATTTGCAATATTTGCATTCCTCCTTTCTCTGGGCCTTGCTGCAGAAGGCAAAACGGGGATTGGACTTTTCAATACTACTACTGCTGCGAAAGAAAAAATTTCATTGAACACGGGCGAACCAATGAGCAGCATCATCTCAAATCTGACACGACCCGCAGAATATAAAATGACCGAAGAGGATATTCAGCGGATTCCCAAGGTGAAAGGGATCGTCATGTCCAATGGAAACACAAACTCTTCAGAGCACGAAGAAGAGGTCCTCCGTTCTTTTCTCCAGGCAGCAGAACAATTTTCCGGAGCAGGAAGCGGGATGGATACCTACAAAATTGAGACATTTAACCTGCTGACAGACCCGGATTTTGGGGATCCGAATTTTCTTGGCCGGAAAAAAGGAATGAAGGTGTCAATAGTCTCTAACACTACGCCAGGGGTACTTGAAAATACATACTGGGGGTATCTCACCGATGCGTCCGCCATTGCCTATGCAATGTATGGCAGCGCAGCAGGCAGGGATACCGGATATGTAACCATTTCCTACCTGATGGACGAGAAAATATCACCGTACTTTCAGGTATCACTCACAGCTAAGGATGCTGAAACACTCAGCGGAGACTGGACAGAATATACCTACCTCCCCCTGCCTGCATGGTCTGCAGTGACCATAGATGCATCCGCAGACGTTGTGCCCTATGAAAATATTGATGCCGCCCTTTCGGCATCAAAGGGAATCGATACCCTCTCTTCAGATGCGGCATCGTCCCGTGGTGTAATCGACGAATACCAACTCTACATCTCCAAAAGTGATCTAACAGACCTTCTTGGGCGATACAGTAACGAGATGCAGAACTACATCCAGTTGATATCCGGTCATTCCACCAGTTCAGATTTCCGCGCGATGGCGCACGCCTCACAAGAGATGATCACGCGTGCAGCAGAGATAGAAGATGAGATCACTCAGCTTCCGATACCCCCACATTATAGGGATGCGGCAGACGATTTCCTGGAGGGCATACGAAATTATCGATATGCGGGCACCTACCTCTGGTATGGTGCAACATTCACTGAGGTCGAATCCGTGAAAACCGGCAATACCTATGTCCAGAAAGGTTTTTCAAACAATAACGAAGCACTTGCAGCACTGGATATGAAAACTATCGAAGCAAATCTTTTTGCGCTGCCCAGTGACGAAATCTTCCCCGATGCGAAGTATATCCATGAATGCTACAAGTATCAGGACAGCAGTGAAACAAACGATATTTCAACGAAATTCAGTTCATTCAGCTGTACAAATATCTACACTCTGGTGCAGGATGGGACTACCGAGAGAAACGTTGCGGGATACGGATACAAGTATATATTCCCGGTTGTGGAATTTTATCACCTCG
>CAZFXY010000039.1:0-13980 GCA_964523185.1 uncultured Methanoculleus sp. | reverse complement strand
GAATGACCTGCACCACCTTTCCCATCACCTCTGCAATGAGAATCGCCCCTGCAATACAGACGACCGTGGTAAGGCCTGCATAGGTGAGCAGCATGACGATGAGCGCCACCCCGGTCGCGCCTGCACCGAGTGCTTGGTCGGTGAGTGCCGTCACCCGCTTCTCGCGACTCCCGTGGGCCATCAACCCGTCACCGAGATCACAGAGCCCATCAAAATGATTGAATCCGGTCAGCACCAGCACGACTGCCAGTGCCACAGCACCGGCAATCTGCGGCTGGACAAAAAGCATCGCAATGAACCCTGCAATGCCCCCCACCAGATAACCGGAGAGCGGGAGGAGATAGGCATGGCGCGCAAAGGCATCGTAGTCTGCGTGCCTGCCCACCGGAAGTATCGTAGTAAACTGGAACATTGCACGAAGCGCTTCGAAGATTCTCATCGTAGTATCCACCGTATACCTTCGCGTTATAATTGCCTTTGTATCTTTATTTCACCAGCAAAGCAGGATTGCTTCAAAAACAAATAAATTTGTATTAACTCGTGTGATTAGTAACAGTTATTATCTCATTCATTCAAACGATCAGGTAATGAGCATCATTACCGATAAACCCGATATCCCATTCAGCCGTCCGATGATGGGTGTCGTGATCGGAAATACCCGAGTATCAACCGTTCCCGGGATTTCTGCTGCCGGACCGACACCGGATCTCACCCTTGCCACATCGGTGCTGGACGGAGAAATTCTTGTTAACGGGAAAATTACCAGCGCGCCTGTTATTCCGGTCAGCCCTACCGGATGTGCTACACCGGCCACACTGACCCGCGCCATGGCCGAACTCTGCGGTATCCAACCCTTTGTGGTGAACGCAGGTCTTGCGTACCCACCGTCTTATCCTGCATTTGATGTATACAGCGCATGCGGCAATGATCCCCAAAAGGGCGATGCAGTCCCCGACGCCGAGGAACTCTACATCCGGGGACAGACCCTTGGTACTCTCCTTGGCCAGTACTCTGATTTCCTTCTTCTCGGAGAAAGCGTCCCGGGCGGCACCACCACGGCACTCTGTGTGCTGAGGGCACTCGGTTATGCGAGCAATGTCAGTTCCAGTCATGTGATACACCCGACATCCATGAAAGAGGAGATATGCGCGGCGGTGCTGAAACGAATACAGGAAGAGGCCATCACTGAACCGCTTGCCATCGCGCGGGCGGCAGGAGACCCGATGATGCCGGTCTGCGCCGGCATCGCCGCCACCTATCCACACACGCTGGTGTTCGCCGGCGGCACGCAGATGCTTGCCGTTGCAGCGCTGGTCAAAGCACTTGGCGGTACACCGCCGCCGCTTGCTACCACCGTATATGTCCGGGATGATCCGCTCGCCACCTTTGAAAAGACCGTTGCAGAGATTGGCACGACTGCCTGGTTTGTTGACCCGGACTTCGGCAATATCGGCCATCCCGGCCTTGCCCGCTACTGTGCCGGGGAAGTCAAGGAGGGTGCCGGTGCCGGCGGCGCACTCTGGCTTGCGTCCATGATGGGCCACTCAAAGAATGCCATCTGGGAAAAGATACGCGAATTTATGAAGGATTACTCCTGAAGAAAAGGTATGTTATCCCCGGACGGATGTGTCGTGCTCCTTGGCTCATCACGCCTGAGTCTCATCCCCGGACTCTCCGGGGCTGGCAGGACGCCGGAGGACACCTGGAACACACCAGGCCGGGACGCGGCTTTTGTGGCAGGCGCCGGCCCTCTTCCCCCCTGTTTGACCGTGGCCGGGGTGACACGGGCCATGTGCAGGCTCACCGGCATCACTCCCCTTTTTCTTAATGCCGGATATGCAGGTCCTCTCACGGTGCCTGCCCCGGTACTTTCCCAAACGCCTGCGGGCGACCCCCGCACGGGCCCATCTGTCCCGGATGCAGAGGCGATAGTCAGGAAAGCCGCAGAGATTGGTGCAGTTCTTGCAGAACAATACCACACCCTCTGGCTGGGGGAATGCATTCCTGGTGGAACGACCCATGCACTCTGCATCCTCCGGGCACACGGGTTCACCGGCAGAGTCAGTTCGTCTGCAAATCGTGATTCCACCGCAGAAAAAGAAGCAGTATGGCAGGG
Source organism: uncultured Methanoculleus sp. (assembly GCA_964523185.1). Lineage (GTDB taxonomy): Archaea > Halobacteriota > Methanomicrobia > Methanomicrobiales > Methanomicrobiaceae > Methanogenium. Next base: position 11,864 of record CAZFXY010000039.1, on the reverse strand, counting down.
GGTCACCACACGCTGTCCGGATGTCTCCTTTCTCCGGGGCATTGCCCTTATCCGGGAGACCGGAGACCCCGTCATGGCCGCGGCACAGGGCCTCATTCAGGGCTTTCCGGGAGACATTATCCTCTGTGGTGCGACACAGATGAGTGCGGTGGCCCTTCTCGCCAAAGACACGAGGAACGTGAAGGATATCGGGAACCGCGTAACCTGTGCCGTGACCGATTGTGTCTGGGAGGATTCAGCAGCAGATGTGGCAGCCATTGCTGATCTGGCGGGCATACCAGTGACCGTCTCCCCTGTCCCGACACGATTTGTGCAAAAGCCCTCGCCCTCGCGTGCCTGCATCCGAGTAGTAAAAGAGGGATTCGGTGCCGGTGGTGCCCTTGCGATGGCACGCCGGCATGGGTATGCGGAAGAGAAGATTGAGGCGGCACTGGCAGCCACTATCCGGCAGATTTAATGGCCTTCTCCTGCCGTACGGCTGAAAAAGATATACCTTTGCAGAACAAATTATTATAAAATGCATCCTGTTCTCTATATCTTCGACACCATTGGTCAGTGTACCTATCGTATCCTCAGGATGCACCAGGACGCCGATATCGACATCACGATACCAAAACACCATGCCCCGTTAAGAGAGATCAGAGAGTCCTGCCACGGTTTCTGCCGCAGTCTCTGCCACAACCTCTGGCCGGGCAACGGCACAAAGGTGAGGCTCCATGAGACAACGTCCATCTTTGCCATCCCGTGCCACCCAAAGGTTAGCTGGGTTTGTGACAACAATCGGGTATATGAGATTTTCAGGGCACGCACCCCTGAGCGGATCTGACCGCAATGGATCATATTCACCATCTAACAGATGAAATACATGCCACCGGGTTTACCTGCCTGATGTGCGGCGAGTGTTGCAGCAGGAAAGAGGATGACGGGAACATCGTGCTTGTGAGTGCTCCGGAAGTCCGAACGATTATGGAGCATACAGGGTATGCCTGGGAAGATATTGCCGAGCCCTATCCCGAGTGGCTCCCAACAGAGGGGGGGGCAACGTTTACTCTTGCCTGGTGCCTGCGCCGGACAGAGAACGCCTGCATCTTTCTAAACGAAAACAACCGGTGTACCATATACCCGGCGCGCCCGCTCATCTGCCGAACCTACCCGTTTGCACTGGAACAAGGCAGACTCTGTGTGTATGCATGTCCGGGCATCGGGCATTGTTCCGAATACACAGAGGCACAGATTATTGCAGAGGAATGCATCAGGCGTGAGAACGCAGAGGTAATGGATGCAGAACGCACCGGAGAAATATATATGGAAATGTACCTGGAATCAAACGAACGTGCCGTTGTAGATAGTGAAGGAGTGAAACGGATTGGGTGAAATAAAGATTATCGGGACGGCCCATGTCTCGCAGAAGAGCGTTGATGAGGTTACCGACGCAATCGAGACGTTTGAGCCGCAGATTGTCGCAGTGGAGCTGGACCGCGGCCGCCTGATGGTGCTGAAAGGCAATGCAGCACCGCCGTCGGTGGATGACGTCATCAAGGGCGGGAACTTTTCTGCCATCCTTGCCCAGTGGCTGCTTGCCTATGTCCAGCGGCGCATCGGGAAGGAGACCGGTGTCTCGCCCGGCGCTGAGATGATGGCCGCCGTTGAACTGGCAGAAGAGCGGGGCATCCCGATAGCGCTTGCAGACCGGGATATTCAGATCACCTTCAGCAGATTCTGGCACCTGATGCCCATCACCGAGAAACTGAAGATGGTGTATGTACTGATCGGATCCGTGGTCGGTGCCGGGGAGGCGGGCGAACAGATAGATATCGATTCGATGACCGATCAGGATGTGATCTCTGCTGCAATGGAGGAGTTCCGCCGATTTGCACCAAAGGGTGCATCAGCGCTCATCGACGAGCGGGACGCGTACCTGGCCCATGCCATTCACGATCTCGGCGGACGGTATGACAGAGTGCTTGCCGTGGTCGGTGCCGGACACCGGCAGGGGATTGCCCGCTACCTGGATTCTCCCGAAACCCTGCCCACCAAAGCCAGTCTCACGGAACGACCAAAGGCCTTTCCGTGGGTGAAATTAGTTGGGTTCTTTATCCTTGCGATCTTTGCTCTCTTCCTCATCCTCATTGCATTCTCCGGCGCCGGTCTTGACATACTCTTCTCTGCAATGATCTGGTGGGTGCTCATTAACGGTATTCTCGCGGCGATCGGGGTCTTTGCCGCGGGGGGTCATCCACTTTCGGCACTGACCGCCTTTGGTGTCGCCTGGATGACATCTCTGAACCCTTTCATGGCAGCCGGATGGTTTGCCGCCATTACCGAGGCAAAAATACGCCATCCGACAACCGCTGACTTTAGTCGGATAGCCGAGGCAGATGACCTGGGGCAGATGCGGAAAAATCCGCTCTTCAAGGTGGTGCTGGTGGCCGCACTCGCCAATATCGGGAGTATCGTCGGGACATTTGCCTATATCATCTTTATCATGCCCATCCTCGGCATCGACCCGCGTATTATACTCAGTGACGGACTCACCAACCTGATGGCGTATCTGGGGGGCATTCTTCCCTTCTGACACCCACTTTTCACGAAGCATATATTGGTGTTGACAGAAACGTAAGGTATGAATCTTGGAGTAACCATCATCAAGGGCCGGCGCAGTATCCGGAACTACAAGGATGAACCCATCCCCGGAGAGGCAATCGAGCAGGCAATGGAGTGCGCACGCATGGCACCGACCGCCCGAAACGGCCAGCCGTGGCTTTTCGGAGTAACGACAGACAGAAAAATGCTGACAACGCTGGGTGAACTGGCAACCCATGGGAAATTTATTGCGGATGCCCCCGCCTGTTTTGCGATCTTTGGTCTGCGTGACGAGAAGTTCTATGTGGAAGACTGCTGTGCTGCCACCTCAAATCTGATGTTAGGCCTCTGGGCCTACGGCATTGCCTCCTGCTGGGTCGCCGGAGACAAGATGGACTACAACGAGGACGTGCGCACACTCATGAAGGTGCCGCCGGAGTATACGCTGGTGTCCCTCATTCCTGCCGGATACCCGGCCCTGGGGGAACGGATGGTGGCACCGGTAAAGAAGTCATTTGAAGAGGTCACCTTTAAAGACACCTACACCCGGTAGGCACAGATTCCTGCCCATCAGGAATACCAAATCTTTAATTTTTTTGAACACCCAGAGAATGGATATGAATTCTGTCCACCTGCAGGTCGCCCTTGACATCCAGGAAGCCGACCGGGCAGTGCCCATCGCACAGGAAGCAGTTGCCGGGGGTGCCGACTGGATTGAGGCAGGCACCCCGCTCATTAAAAGTGTTGGAATGGACGCGGTCCGCCGTCTCCGGGAGGCATTTCCCACCCACGAGATCATTGCTGATATGAAGATCGCAGACACCGGCACCATCGAAGTCGAGATGGCGGCAAAGGCCGGCGCAAGTATTGTCTGTGTGCTCGCAGATGCAGACGACGCGGTCATTCGGGATGCGGTGCGGGCGGCACGCCTCTACGGGGTGCATTTAATGGCCGATTTGATCAATACCCCTGACCCGGCAAAGCGGGCCCGTGAACTTGAGGCGCTGGGGATAGATATCATCAACGCTCATGTGGGGATAGATCAGCAGATGATCGGCAAAAATTCTCTTGACACCCTTGCGGCGATCATCGGCGAGGTGACGGTGCCGGTGGCCGTGGCAGGCGGTCTGGATGCCGCAACAGCGGCGCAGGCAGTGGCGGCAGGCGCCTCCATTGTCATCGTCGGCGGGAATATTGTGCGATCTGATGATGTGACCGGTTCTGCGGCAGCGGTCCGGGCGGCCATCGATGACCCGTCGATTGTACCACCGGTAAAACGGTCCGCTGAGGAGGAAATTCGTGCGATCTTTTCACAGGTTTCAGCACCCAACGTGACCGATGCGATGCACCGCACGGGTGCGATGCAGCGAGTCATCTCTATCTGCGGACGAGTGCATATGGTGGGACCTGCCGTCACGGTGCAGACCTTTGGCGGGGACTGGGCAAAACCGGTCGAAGCGATTGACGTGGCGCGGGCAGGCGAGGTGATTGTGATCAATAACTCCGGCGACAGCTCGGTCGCGCCGTGGGGAGAACTGGCGACGCTCTCTGCGATGAACCGCAAGGTGGCGGGGATTGTCATCGACGGGCCGGTGCGTGATGTGGATGACATCCGATCCTACGGCTTCCCGGTCTTTGCAACAAACGTTGTTCCAAACGCCGGTGAACCAAAGGGGTTCGGAGAAATCGGTGCCTCGATTACCTGCTGTGGGCAGGCAGTCGGGCCCGGCGACTGGATTGTAGGGGATGAATCCGGGGTGGTGGTCGTGCCGCGTGAACGTGCCTATGAAGTGGCACGCCGGGCGCTTGAGGTCAACAAGACCGAGCGGCGCATTCGAGAGGAGATCCGCCGGGGGTCCACCCTTGCATCGGTGACGGAACTCCTAAAGTGGGAGAAGAAATAGCTGTTTCCAGCGGAGAAGACGGTCATATTATCCTCGTATCTTTCACGATGTAAAGACAGGGGCCGCACAAACAATCCACTATTTTTGGTGTTGCCCTCGTCTGTTACCAACGCATGAGCCAGACACATCATTCAACAGGAGAGGCATGAGCTCGTTGGCACTGACACAGTATTGTTTGAAACTCTGTGTATGAATGGACCTGTGAGGGGACAGACTCAGGTGCAAAAAAGACAGGGGGGATGGGGAAGAGAGCCGCCTGAAGGGCAGGGATTTGAGCACCGGCCTCTCAGAGCACGGCATCTTTGAATGTATCAAATCCGACCCGTTCGATCGTTGTTCCCAGGCGTTCGAGAGCCTGTCCGTTCTCCCGGTAGAATGTGATGATCTGCCTTGCCAGCGTCACGGCCTGTTCCTCGGTCAGACCGTCGGTGAGTTCCCGGGCCAACGTTGGCGTCCCGCCGCCTTTGCCGCCAACGACCGCCTTGAACCCGTCATCGGTGCCGATGAACCCGAGATCTCTCATCCAGGGGTCAGTGCAGCAGTTGGGGCAGCCTGAGACGGCCATCTTGAACTTCGCGGGCGCCGGTTTGCCGTAGAACTCCTCGTCAAGAGCAAATCCAAGCCCCGGGCTGTCCTGTTTGGCGCGTTTGCATGACCGAATGCCGGGGCACATCTGAATGCTCCGTATGGTCAGGCCGATGGCTTTGGAGCTGTCTTCAAACTCAGCCCATACTGCATCGAGGTCCCCTTCCTGTAGGCCGATGATGATCATCCTCTGGGTGCCTGTTAGTTTCACGAACTTCGCACCGTATTTTTCCGCTACATCAGCGATTTTTCTCAAAAGCGCCGGTTCGACGAAACCCCCGGGGATGTGGGGCGCGATCTGAAATGTCTCCCGGTCTCTCTGGACTATCGCTCCTTTTGCAGGAATGTTTGATTTTGCCATGATTTTAACTCCCTTTTGTTTGAAGTGGTTAGTGAACCATCATATAGTTATGTGAATTGTATCAGAGGTACCCATCAGCCTTGAGTTCATTGCAGGAACCCACCCGGAATAGAATCCTTGCAACGGCCGCACGGTGCGATATAGCGGGTCATCTCCATCTGTTAACGAAAGAGAGTACACACGATGGGGTATGCCCTCACGGTGCAGACCTTCGGCGGCGACGGAGCAAAACCGGTCGAGGCGATCGATGTGGCGTGCCGGGCGCCTGAGGTCAACAAGACCAGGCAACACATTCAAGAGGAAATTCGCCGGGGGCCATCCTTGCATCGGTGGCTGAACTCCTGAAATGGGAGAAGACATAGGGATATTCTGGCCCGGAAGAAGCCCTTTCATTTAATGGTTTTTCGACGCGGCGAGAAACGAGGCAGACATCGATCCGATGAGGCCCACACTGGGCATCTCAAGGATCAGGCACACGATACTGGCAGCAAGAAAAACAACCCATGTCGTTGTCATCTGCTGCAGCGCACGAATGCCGATACAGGTCAAAACACGTGATCACACCCCCATCACAAACCCACAAACCCGGCTACCGGTATCCATCCAGACAGGAGAGATGGCGTGGAGGCATAGATGGCCGCCTTTACTGTCCCGGTAACACCTTCTTTCCCTCTCTCGTCCTCTCGTCCTCTCGTCCTCTCGTCCTCTCGTCCTCTCGTCCTCTCGTTGTTACCAGGAAGCCAAACACGGGTATGCGTATACACCGCAAAGATTGCAACACCCACCAGCTCGGCATAAACAACCCAATATACCGGAATGCCCCAGTATTTAGCAGACAAATGGGCCATACACTACAACCGGAGGAGACGTGCAGTGCAGGCATTTGAACTGTTAATCATCGCCATCGGTCTTGCAATGGACGCATTCGCCGTCTCAGTCTCGGCAGGCATCACCACCCGACGGTCTCTGGTAAAGACCGGCATCATTGCAGCAGTAGTCTTTGGTGGGTTTCATGGGAGTATGGCCATTCTCGGAGGGTATGCCGGAAGTGCAGTATCATCGTTTCTCACAGGCTATGGGTCTCTCATTGCATTTCTGATTCTCGCCGGAATCGGCATCAAAATGATCTATGAAAGCCAACAGGAAGGAACGGGTGAAAACCCGATTGAGAGTCTCCCTGCCCTGATGGTAATAGGCATTGCGACGTCCATTGACACCCTCTTTGCCGGGATGGGCATTGCTTTTCTGGGTGAAACGGTGCTTATTCCTGCAATAGCCATCGGCATTGCGACAGCCATTCTCTCGTTTGGAGGCGTCTTTGCAGGTAGATGGATTGGCCACCTGATAGGAGAATATGCCGAAGTTGCAGGCGGGATGATTCTGGTGGGGATTGGACTGAAGATTTTGTTTTTGTGAGTGGTTTCCGGTCTTCAGAACAGGGTAGTCGACAGCACGGTTCCGCAAAATACCGCCGGCTATTTTTTCGACATGAAAATATCCCAGTTTGGTCTGTTTGCTATACATGACAGAAGTTTGAAGAGAGAGAGAGTCCGAAACCAAATTCGGTTTTCCGTAACTGTGTGTGAAGAGAGGTTAGCGGAATAGCGGCGGGATTGCAGCAGCTTAGCGGCACGTGCCGCTAAGGTAAAATCGATTCATTCCAGCCGAATGATGCAGATCGAAGAGAGAATAGAGAGACGCTTCTTCAAGAGAACAGGGTATCGCGGCAATCTTTGACCCCACTGCACCCGGATGAACCCCATCCAGATGATGATCCGGGTGAGTGCGCCCTGAGAGATTCCGCTAACCAGATTGCTTCCGGTAAATTTTCAGCTCAAAAAAGTGAACAAAGCGATATAATCGTTCTTTACGATAGCGGCACCTTCCGCCATCTGCTGCAATCTGCAGCAATCTGCTGTATTTGCCGCTAACAAGGGGACAACACCCGCCTGCGATGATGAACGCACGCCCGACCTAATTCCTTTACTGAGTCGTCTTTTATCTAAAAAGTCCTTTCGGACGGTGAGGGATTTGGGGGCTGTTTTTTTGCAGCGAGGGTGGGGTTGCCTCATGGTCAGAGAAAGAAAGCTTAAAAATCATTATAGAAAACCTTCAGAACTATCTGAAATCATACCGAAAGGTCTACCGGGTAGCTGATTCCGCCTATTATACCACAAAGAATCTCCAGAACCTCAGGCAGCACATGTTCTGGATCACCTGGGGTGCTCTTCTTCCGCCAAAGAGACAAAGAATTAGCTCGTATCAGAGTGTCAATTCAAACCGCGCACAGATGAGCGATATTCCTATTCTGAATATGAGAGCGACTACGCCGCCATCAGACAAAAACAGGTTCTGTATCATTCTCGTCCCATGCATGAAAATAAAATGAAGTCCTTGGAAAAGGATCTTTTAAAAAAAATGAACGCGACAAAGAAACATCTTCGAAAACTCTGTAAAACTGAGTCAAACTGTGAACCGGATGCACACAAAGACGTCCAAAGGTGGTTAAACGACCACCCGCTGTTCCGGTTCAATAAATATGATATTACTACGCTCCAGAAGAAGGCAGAGAAGAAACGTGGCCTTATAGATGGACCGGAACGGTATCGGGCTAATACTGCTCATCTGGTCATCTATTCATTTACTCATCTGCTCATCTGCTCAATCATCCTTTCCACAATGGATAAAAAATCTTGACGAAAGGATCATTCTTCCGCACAAGAGTCTGCACCTCTTTCCCCTCCCCATATGTGGATGATGCCATTATTGTTGATGTACTATCTTAAATGATGACATATCTTAAATGATGACATTCATGTAAATAAAATAAATACCCCAGTAGCAGCGACGCCGGCAATAAAGGAAATTAGAAGTTGGACGATATTTTCTCTCAAGTATAATAACTTACTATATTTTATGAATGACTCTTTTTTATCGAGATCAATAGAGTTTAAGATGTCATCACCTATCTCCAATAATCTATGATAAGATTCTATTGAGATTAAAGGAGATTTGCCAACGTTATTTATTTCATCTTTTCTGGCTTTTTTAGCTAAATCAAAAAAAGTATTGCATTTACTAACAAGGGTCTGTTCACTTTCATTAACACAGTACTTTCGCATGCTTGTGTCCATATAGAGACCCTCTATTAATTCATGCATTTTTAGCCAAATTAATTTTTGACAGTCAAGCGTGGCCCTTACTATGTGATTATATGCTTTTTGAAGATTTTCTTCCTTTATTTCCGATTCTTTTTCGTTGGAGTAAACCGAGAAATGCATAAATGCACTTTCTATTTCAATAAGCACTTCAATGGGTTTTTGACCTAAATAAGCAATGCAATCAGCATAGGAAACCAAAAAATAATTATTTATTAGATCATTATATTCTTCAATTGATATCATTTAAATAAGTTTTTTTTGGATAAAACAGTATCAATTACCTTACTAGGATTGGTAGTATTTATTTTAAATACGCTACCCCCTTTTGCCATGATGATATTATCAGAGCGCTTATAATCTAGTTTTCGGCCCTCTTTTTTTTCTACACATCTGTTAATTTCTTCAATTGTCGAGAAATTTTTTAATGTGACGTCATATTTTTTTTCAAATATTAATGATCTCATTTTTAACACTTTTTTGTCTTTTTATTTGGGATTGTATTTTTCAGTGATTTTTTTAAATATGTTTTAGCTTTATTTAAACTTGTTTCTATCATTTGAAATTTCTATCAGTTGAAACAGCCTAACAACGCTTATTGTATGATTATTACATAATCATACAGTGTCAATTAACATTAAGACTTTCTTAGAATGCGCTCATTTTAGCTCGGCGGAAATGTTATAAAACGATAGAGGACCTGCGTATATCTGCTAAGTGACCAGATGCATATCGATGTGAACTCTTGGCACACCTCTCTTTTTCTCCTCTGGTTGTCCTCTTTGCCCTTCTTTGTCCTTTTTTGCCCTTCTTTGCCCTTCATTGTCATTTTTTGCCCTTCTTTGTCCTTCTTTGCTGGTGAATCAAAAGGGAATCGGACCGTATTTATTGCTCATTTTTCCTCTCGGAAAATAATCGGCTGCAATACCTGTAATTTCCTAAACTGGCGATTTATTCTGGATTGTTGAGGGATCGTTATGGTCGGATGTCAGGAAAAGATGAGGTACGGCCCGGATCATGATGAAACAGGTTGGCTCTGGAAACGCAATAATATCTCCACCATTTACCTGGAGGTCTACCGGCAATGGAACAGGTAGGATCGGAGATCGTCTGGATCGAATCGTTGGCAACTGGGTCGAGTCGGTGTTCGTCTGGCTCGACCGGACACCACCCCTGCGGGGTGACGTTAGCGGAATAGCGGCGGGATTGCAGCAGCTTAGCGGCACGTGCCGCTAAGGTAAAATCGATTCATTCCAGCCGAATGATGCAGATCGAAGAGAGAATAGAGAGACGCTTCTTCAAGAGAACAGGGTATCGCGGCAATCTTTGACCCCACTGCACCCGGATGAACCCCATCCAGATGATGATCCGGGTGAGTGCGCCCTGAGAGATTCCGCTAACCAGATTGCTTCCGGTAAATTTTCAGCTCAAAAAAGTGAACAAAGCGATATAATCGTTCTTTACGATAGCGGCACCTTCCGCCATCTGCTGCAATCTGCAGCAATCTGCTGTATTTGCCGCTAACAAGGGGACAACACCCGCCTGCGATGATGAACGCACGCCCGACCTAATTCCTTTACTGAGTCGTCTTTTATCTAAAAAGTCCTTTCGGACGGTGAGGGATTTGGGGGCTGTTTTTTTGCAGCGAGGGTGGGGTTGCCTCATGGTCAGAGAAAGAAAAAAAGGACGGGAATAGATGAGAGGTGTGATGCGAGATGCTGTTGCGGGAAAAGAATGGAAAGGATGGAGTGGAGTGAGAGAGGGAGGGAGGGAGGGAGGGAATACCGAGTCAGTACGATAATGGGATCTGGTAATAGGATCTAATAACGGAACCCTCTTAATAAACAGAACCCGTTCCTGTGACCGGAACAAAGCATCACCATTTTTCCCGACACACTCCTCTGATGGAGCGAGCATGTCCTTTCTGAAACGGATGACATTGCCCTGAGGTGTATGGGGTAAAGGAAAAGAGGATACAGTCAATTGCCGGGCAAATCATTAAACAATTTACCCTACATGAGTGCACTGCCAGGGTTAGCGGCCCCGGAGCAGAGAATACACGGAAGTGAAAAAAACATGAGTGGTGAAAAAGACAGAATTGTTGGAAAAGGGAAAGAAATAAAGGGACAGATTCGTGAAGAAGCGGGCAAATTGACAGATGACAAATCCCAACAGATCAAAGGAAAGATGGAACAGGCTGAGGGGCAAGTTCAGCAGGAAGTTGGGAAAATAAAGAAAAAAATCAATGACTAAGACGGCGACACCGGATATCGTGTGTCCCATTTTACCCTTTTTCACCAGATGACACTTTCGGAAACATTGCCGGAGAGTTATGATGATTCGAACAAAACCATCCTATGCCCGTGATATCAACTTCGCCGGGCACCGCGCGGTAAAAACACTTTGATATCAGTAACCAAGGACGGTCCACGGTTCAAATATGTAAATGGTGTGGTTTTGTGATACCGCCCGTAACGTCTATCATATCCACTTCACATTCCCGTTTCCTAAGACCAGAATCAGTGTTCATTATCACGCGTACTGATATGGGGAACCCATGAACCGGCCTACATTGAATGACACGTTTGCCACGTAATGGGGAAAAAAGGGAATTGCTGAATATATCCCTTAATCACGCAATGTGAATATATTTCTTTACCACTTCAGCGATCTCGTCACTCTTGCCGTAGAGCTTTTCGCTCATCCCTTCGTCTTCAAATGCCTTCAGGTTGGCAATCTGATTGTCGATCATCCCTGCAGGGAAGATGCCATTCTTTTCAAATATCCCGCGCTTTTCTGCGAGCACGTCTGCAGATTCCCCGCATGAGGCCGGGAGCTGTCTGAGCTGCCTGAGCCTTTCCTTGCTTTCCGGTTTAAATATGCTTGCGTCAACATAGAGAGACTCCGCATATTCAAGTGCATTTGGCATGGTGATGCCGTGGAGGGCGGATGTGATGAGGCCTGCAAGGGTCAGATAGATATCTGCGGAACCATCTGCTACACGGTACTCAAATGTCTGCTTTGAAGGTCTCTCTTCGTCACAGCTGCAGTCATTGGGGTTTGCGTCAAGCGCCATGCTATGGCCGCCTATCCAGCCGAGCGGTACACGCACTACAACAGAACGGTTGCGGTCACCCCAGCAGATATTCGTCGGTGCTTCCTGGTGAGGGACCAGACGGAGGTATGAGGTTGGAATGCAGTTCCCAAAGGCAGTGATTGCATCACCTGCGTCGAGGATACCTGCGATCATCTTGCGTGCCATCGAAGAGAGCA
>CAZFXY010000038.1:0-14574 GCA_964523185.1 uncultured Methanoculleus sp. | reverse complement strand
TACTTCAACCGTTTTGCCCCCGGTCTCAATTATCGCACCACAGACCTTGCCATCGATAATTATTGCATTGCTTGCACGCGACTTGACCCATACGTCACACCCGGCGTTGGCTGCGTTCCAAACCAGTTCACGGTCAAAGATCTTTCGGTCAAGGACATACCCAACTTCATTCCCTGCCATTTTAGGATTCAGTTCAAGAGTCTGCCCATCAGGCGCAACAAGCAGAGCACCTTCAATCGTTGAAGAGATCCATTTCGGATCCAGCTCAATAAAGTCTGCGACTTCGCTTCCCACGCCCTCTGCACACCGCACGGGTGCACCTATTGCCGGGCGTTTTTCAACGATGCAACAGGAGAGGCCGGCTTCTGCTACTGCTTTTCCGGCCATTGCTCCTCCCGGGCCGCCTCCAATGATCAAAACGTCGTATTTATTCTTCATTCTTCACCTCAAGAGCACCAAGAGGGCAGATTTTGGAACATATCCCGCATTCGATACAGGTCTCTGGATCAACAGTAAGGTAAGCATCTACCAGTTCAAGTGCACCTTCGGGGCAGACCGAAACGCAGGCACCACAGTAGCCGCACACTTCCCTTTTGATGATAAACATGTAGACTAATTTGGTCTTGGTAAACTATAACCCTTCCTTTCAGTAGTAAGGAAATAGAACAAAAGCACCCTGATTTTGAGCAGGCATTGCGGAAACGGCGCATAAATTCTTTTCCTCTTTTCATCACTCAGAGAAACCATGGGACACATGTGCAGTGCGCACCGGCAATAATCTCAACTTCGGCCCGGATATATCATCCCATATCCCCAATCCCCATGCTACACCCCGGATTACGATACAGACACACCATCAGATACAGCCGTTGCTCAGTCACCGGGAAAACGGTGAGGAAAAAAACTGCACCAAAGTCAGAAAATTACTCAGGTCAAAGAGATGGATATGTTTTAAGATCCGATTGAATCGTGAAATATCCTCACAGAATACTACCAGCACATACCGGAAGCAGGATATCCATGGCAATAGTATTCCGGAGAGAGTATACCATGTGCATCCCCTACCCTATGAATCCGTATGCAATCTCTGCCTTCAATAATCCGTGAAAAAATATTTAGCACGGTAATCCAGGTTCATGACAAAGTGATGGAAAAGTAAGGGTGCCGTATTTCCCGCCGCCACCGGGGTGAAGAATACCATCCCCGCCCCTGATATCTGAGATTACCCGGGCCACTCTCTCGTTCACCGCAAAAATATCCGGCAATGGTATATCCATGAGAATGGGTATTTCTGCACCCAGCGTGTCGGTAAGCTCTGCATACAACGCCTGACACTTGCGCGTCAGCGGAGATGATGTGCCCAGCACCGCACAAACAATTTCCCCCAGGGGAACGGTATAAACATAGGGAGGACGGGCGGACAGTCCATGCGTTGAATGAAGAAGCGCACGATCCCGCACACCCATTTTAATCCGACCACCATCAGAAGGACAGCGCCAGGACAGCTGTCTGGCCTCTGCATAAGTGAAGTGAGTATAACATCGGGTACACGCAGTACAACTGTATTTTCCTTTTTCAGGAAAAATGCCGGCATTCAGGGTGATATCCCCACTACAGATATGCTGAATCACAGACTTTGGATTCCTCGCATGGAGATCTAAACGGGTAAACTCGCGTCCGACGGTGAGAGGAGAAGGACTATGAGCATCCGAATTCGAAAGGAATGGCAGCCCATCCAATTCGGAAATACCCGCTCCATATGAACTGTCCGCAGAAAGACCCAACTCCAGAAAATCAGGGACCCCGGAGCCATAGCATGCCCTCAGATTGTCAAACCTGCCATACATCCCGGTCCATGGGGTAAACGCATGTGCCGGCCCGACAATCCCCCCGCAATCATGTACAATATCCACAATGTGCTCTCCGCTTAAAGAGACATACGGCCGGCCCGACGTCATAATGTTGTTACAAAAAGGGCTGAATGCTTCAGCGATTGCTCCTGCAGCATCAAGCGTATCAGTCATGATGAGATGATGCACCTTTCCCTGTGCTTCAATTTCCATTGTTGGTACAATGAGAATACCCTCATCATTATCCATATAATCTGCCCACGACAAACGCCACCCGGGGTGAAGAGCATCACCTGTACCCAGAATATCGAGACCTTTTATCCGCCCCGCTTCAAGGAGGCGTTCAGGAGACATGGCCTTTGACACGGCCACAGAATAGGGAGAGTGAATATGGAGATCAGCACTGAGTTGCATATCAGCCGATATAACTCAGTTCTTCTTCGGTTTTCGCATTCTCAAGTTCACGAATCTTTTCAACGATCGCTTCCATTTCGGTAGCACGCTCTTCAAGCTTCGTGGCATCAATATCAACGCCCATCAGGGCGCTCAGCACACCAAGCACAGCATGAGCACTCTTGGGATCGACAATATATCCCGAGGTTTCTCCCATCAGACACATCCCCTCCATACCGCGCTCTGCTCCAAACGCGAGAAGAAGTCCGGATGCACCAAAGATACCACCACCCGGCTCATCTGTTGAAAAAACAACTCCTGCTTTTTCAGCAGATTCCTTTAGGGCAAGCGCATTGACGGCCCCAAATACCTGAATTTCTTCGTGCAAATGACCGGTTCCATACCCTCCAAGCGCATAGATCTGTTTGACCCCCAGACTCTCAGCAATGTCAAGATACGCATCGGCGAGCAGATAATGCCCTTCCGGAGAACCGCTCTGCACATCGCCGACAAGAAATGCAATTGAGTGCCCATCTTTATTGACCTGGTAGACTTCATTGCGGGTAAGGCGGGCCACGCCATTTTCATCGATAAGCACCTGCGGAGGAAAGAAAATGGATGTGATCTCTGCAATTTTCACTGCACCAAATTCTTCAATCATATGCTCAGCCACCAGTTTTCCAACCTGACCTACGCCAGGGAGACCTTCAATAAGAATATCAGCATGATACTTCTCATCACTGAGCATTTTTATACAAATATCATCCATAACGAACTTTCCGCCGATATTTTCCAAACCTGTCCTGCGAAGAATACCGGGCCGGATGTGCAGTCCGGGTTACCGCTCCACATTTGGGACAGGAAAAATTGAGGGTATATGTTCCATCAGACGGACATTGTCTCATTTTTCCGCCCATTAATTTTTACCAGAACGTGCTTTTCGGACAAATTCTCCGGTTCCGCCGGCACGTTCAACAACACCAATGGCTGCTTTGGCAACTTTGTTGATAGCCCTTTCAGCACTCTTGTAATCGTGTGCAGTCACTTTCACACGGTATTCCGGGGCACCAACATACACCAGTTCAATCTCAACCCCGTCAATACTCGGCTGAGCACTGCGCAACGCACGGCGAATCACATTCACTCCGTCCGATTTCGCGGACGTAAGGATCAGATTGCCGGCAATGGTGACCTTGGGTAATTTCACATTCTCATTGGCAACGAGAATCAGTGTATCTGCAACCTTTTTATCAAGATTCAGACGTTCAAGGGTTGATTTTTCATCGGTGATGATGTCTTCAAATGCCGGGAATAATGCCCCGTATTCATGGTAAAAAACCGCCTGTATAGATTCCTCATCAGCGCCCGATGCAGTTGAAACGAATGAGATCCATTTCCGTGCTTTCTGCTCGTTCTTCCATTCATGGATCTTCTCTTTGCGCTGATGATCATTCACATCCTTTAGCGAGAGATCGATATGGCCCTTGGATATTTCAACATGGAGAACCTTGCATACAACCTTCTGACCTTCACGGACGTAATCCCTAATGTGCTTAATCCAGCCACGGGCCACCTCTGCAATAGGAATCAGGCCTTCACGTTCATTATATTCATCCAGGGATACAAATGCAACAAAATCCTTTACATTCGTAACCGTGCAGACAACAAGTTCACCTTCGTCAGGCCATTCTCTCTCTTGCATAGAATTACTCACTCAGCTCTTCGATAATTTCAGCACGAATCCGGGCATTTCCACCAGACGGTTCGGCCAGAACACTTCCGCAGACAACACAATCAACATGTGTGCTTGCCCGCTGGAAGATTATCTGTTCATTTTCACAGTCCGGGCATTTTACTTTGTAAAAAACGCTCCGGTTCTCTCGGTTAATTCGTACCATTCTAATCACTCCGTGAGTTCAAACTTTCCAGCTCTTACACTACTGCGTAGATGTGCCTTGCCGCACACGGTGCACCGGTAGCGGACATTGAGTCTCTTCGTTGGCTTGTCGCCACCAGGCACTTTTGAGAACTTACCCATGTTCCCGACTTTACCGCGGCGTGCTTTCTGACGGTCGATCCAATGAAGATGCATATCTTTCCCGCGCTTCACCTTTTCGACCTCATGGATCTCATGTTTCCTGCAATAAGGACAGTAGGTATTAAATTTCGTTGGCATTTTCATGGAATAAGCCCCTTTGTGTGGATATTGAATCCCAATATTATTTACTTACCTTAATATTTAAGGCTATGTTGCGTTCATAAAGTACCTGCGCATTCCTGAGAGGAAGCGACACCAGGTCATCTTTAATAAGACTATATATTCTGCCGTCAGTCCCCATAAATGGTTCGATATCATCAAACACATGAACAAGGTCATACCCCGAACCGTCCTCATCTAAAGATTCTGCTTCAACAGGAGTAATTTCGTTATCCAAAGGCAATTTTACCACAGTCTCCACAGAAACGGGTGAAGATGCAGCCGGAACAATTTTCGTTCTTTCAGCAAACGCACCGTCAATCAGGGAATGTCTGCATGCTGCAATTGCGGCATGGATATCATCATACATCTCCCGCTCTTCAGGAATCATCTTCCGGAGTTCCTGCGCATCAACATAATGCGTATCCATCTGATTTATGGCCATCTTCAGGATTTTTTTAAACCGTTCACGGGAGATGTCATTGAGCGTTACCGTAAGACTGTCGATCTCATTCATGAGATCAGACCCACGATCCGTAAGAAAATTGTCAATCGACTGGGCTTCAGCGTAGAGTTCCCGCAAGCGCATCTGCCCTTTTTTAAAAATATCCCGGGATATCGGCGTGAGTTTGCCGCTTTCACGTTCATCCAGCACGATTATCCGCAGGTCTTCAAGCTCCATACATATCAGCCCACCACATTCGACCGATCAGCCATCCAGGGCCGTAATTTCTCCCATGCCCCTGCAGCAAAGAAAAACTGCCATTGCATCCGGCACCCGGTTGACTCCCTTCTCAATAGTATACACCTGACCCATCATAGGCATTGTGAGAGAGAACAGACATTCCACGGATACCATATTGCGATCAAAATCAGCGACGACAGCATCAACGAGCGGATCAAAACTCTCGAGATCTGCCACTGAGGCCAGTTCAGTGACACGAAAGCCTGATCCGCCATGAAGAGAGCCTGGTGCACGAATCAGCCGTTTGACATCAGTGGTAACCGGTTCATCGGTCAGGGCAGCCTTTGACAGAATCCGGCGTTTCAGCGGCTCATACTCGCCCCCGGTGATTGCACGAAACGCATTGTTTTTCATTAAAAGTACCGGAGAAGAAAGATCATCAACCGACGCAATCACGGAGTCTATCTCTTCAACCAGCGAACGTGCAGACCCTTCACCCACACCCTGCAGCGAAGACAGATACTTCACCCCGTCTTTGATTCCCTTATCACGGATGAACTGGAGTTCCTCACGCAGAGAATCCCGATATCGCACTGGCCATCCGTTGCCCCCTCCCTCATGGCCGGCGAGCATACACAGAGGGTCAATACCGATACCACAGACGTAATCCACCAGTTCGCGCCGCTGTGAACTGCCCCATTCCCGAATCTCAAGATCCCGGATATGGATGTGATATCCGCGCCCGCCCGAAAAGACCAGTGACATACTACGCTTTGAAAAACCAAGCTCATCAGTGAGCATATCAATCAGTTTCAGGGTCTCGTCTTTCACCCGGGAAAGCATGGCATCGTATGGCACGTTCTGAACAATGTGATCGGCATCCAGATCAAAGATCAAATCCGCACCAGCCCAGATTTTGTCATTCATCGTGGGTGCTGACGGAAATTCATAGTACGCGGTGGAAAAAAACATATGACGGGGCACCGTCACACGAACATATGATGCCACCTCCTCACGTGACTGAAACGCCATGTGCCGCCGCATCTGTACCTTTGACGTTTCATCAAAAAAGATAAAACCCCATTCACGCTGACGCAGCGATGGCGGTACAAATACCGGAGCATGCGAGTAATAAGCAGCAAACTTCTGTCTGATATATTCACGAGTGGCAGGATTCATCCAAGCCTCTTGATCATATATGGGCCTGATCGTTCATATCCGTGTCTGACATAATACGGCCGGACGCCAATCCCGCTCATCACACCAACCGAGCGATACCCGTCTGATGCTGCTCGTTCTTCTGCTGTTTTCAACAGGGATGCACCATACTGCCGGTGCTGCCACTCCCCTGATTCTGTGGCATTCTTTTCCAGAGGCACCAGAGACCCGTAGACATGAAGTTCACGAATAAGCGCACACCCGGACAACTCCGGGCGCCAGGGATTACCGGGATAACGCAGACGGACAAACCCGATGAGTGAATCCGACGCCGTTGCCGATATAAAATGTTCCGTGCCCCCACAGCACTCATAGGTCAGCGTCTCAATGGCAACCTCGCCCTCGCCCTCGCCACTGACCGGGGTGCGGCCTGCCTCTCTGCACCGGATACAGCGGCAGCGCCCACCCATTTCATGAAGTCGTTTCTGGGCAAGCTGCCGGAAGTTACTGTGGTGCGAACCGGACACAATAAGCCGTGCCGGAATATCCCGCTGAACGCGCTGCAGACGGGTGTATTCCGGAATGCATGATTTCCCGAATGCGATGAGGTCAATCAGGTCATCCTCTGGATAGGTCGTATATCCTCCGGCCTTCCACAGCGCTTCAATCTCTGAACCAGGAGTGACAAGTGTGGGATAAATCTTCAGAAAATCCGGGCGGTATGAGGAGTCAGAAAAAAGCTCTTTAAACATCCAGCGATCATCATCCAGCGTTGCCGAAGGAAGGTTTGGCATGACATGAAAACCCACCTTCATACCGGCATCCCGCAGCAGGGTATTTGCAGCCACCGTCTCTGCAATTCCATGCCCACGGCGGTTATACGCAAGAATATCATCTTTCAGCTGCTGTACACCGATTTCAACCTTCGTCACCCCAAGGGAGAGCATGCTGTCAATATGCTCTTTTTTGCACCAGTCCGGACGTGTTTCGAATGTTGCTGCAATACAACGTGCCCGGGCCGTTTCATTCCTGCGGCATAACTCCTCATACGAAGATGCATCATCGAAAGAAACCGCGCCGCCATACTCATTCATGGCACGGATGCATGCGCCCATAAACGAGCTCTGATACGTTGGATCACGGGCAGTCATGGTGCCGCCCATCACAATCAGCTCAACTTTATCAATATGGTGACCAAGTTGCTCAAACTGCAGAATCCGCTGCCTGACCTGCACATACGGATCAAATGCATACTGACACCCACGAAGTGCCGCAGGTTCCTGGCCGGTATAGCTCTGAGGTGAACCAAACGGATGTGCCGGCCCACCTGGACAGGGCAGACAGATGCCATGAGGACAAGGGTGGGGGGAGGTCATCACCGCAACCGGTGCCACACCGGACAGTGTCCGGGTTGGTTTTACCTGAAGAATCAAACGCATGGACTCAAATTCGTCATCAGCAGCGGCTGCAAGGATAACGGAATTTTTAGGGATTTCAGACAGGCCGTATTTCTTTGCAACCTGAATCTTTATCTTCTGAACATCTGACGCAGTAATTCCTGGAAAAGAGAGCCGGGAAATGATTTCCCGGAAAATATCATTGTCCTGCATACCGTTTAATGACCGGCAATAATCTCATCAGGGGCCGCAAACTCCTGATAGTCAAGTGAAGAGAGACCTTTGGACTTCAGATACGCAACCAGTTCATCACCCAGCGTCAGAATCGCTTCCTTATGACAGGACTTGTTTTTATGAATATGCACCGGAGAAATGCAGAACCCATCGTATCCGGTTGTGCAAACCTCTTCGCTGTATGTCGATTCGTAATATTTTTTCACATGAACAAAGAGCATGTGAAGATGTAGAAGTTCCTCTTTTTGCACCAAATCACCAATCCTTAGAATTACTACTAATCAGAAGAACATATAGTTTATTGGTGATCTTTATAACACAGATTTCACGCGCAATCGGAGCGCTCACAGGACTTGCTCTGGGAGATGCATTCGGCGCCCCGTTTGAGGGGGGCCACGCACCGGAGCACAGCGTCTCTGAACCGGGTTATTTCGGCGTTAATCCGATAATTCCCGGCCAGTTTACGGATGACACGAAGCAAACACTTGCAATATCGAAATCACTATTAAAATGTGGATCATTTAACGAAATTGACGCATTAAAGGCGTTAATTGAAGAGTATGATCGGGACCCGCGTTTCTATGGCCCCACATCAGGGAGCGTTTTTTCCCTGATCAAAAAAGGATGCGCTCCGCGGGAAGCAGCGCGAATTCTCTATACAGCAGAAGGTCGGGGCCGGACAAACGGAAGTGTGATGCGGGGTGTGCCTATTGGGATATACTACCCCCCCGAAGAGGTCAGATCCATCAGCCTGGTTGCGTCAAAAATTACCCATTACCACCCGGTTGCCTGTGAAGCGTCCGCCGTTTTCAACACCACCATATCATGTATGGTGCGGGGCATGGAGTTCGCCAGTGCAGTGGACAGGGCCATGGAATCCTGTGAAAACAAAGAGGTGTTCAATCGAATTGTTAGCCCTGAAAAATACCCGCTGAACCCATCCATGGACGCACTTGACACCCTGCATGCATCCCTTTCCATTGCACTCACCACACATTCGTTTGTGGATGCAGTCAAAGAGGCAGTCATGCTGGGAGGAGACACTGACACGATTGCTGCCCTTGCCGGGGCATTAAAAGGGGCAGAACACGGCAGAGAATCATTGCCGCAAGAGTGGCTTTCAAAGACACAGGGCATCGATGAGGTGATGGCTGTTGCACGAGCCCTGTGGGTCATGAAAAAAAGGTGATCAGAACGGACTCAAAAGCACCCGCTTCATCCGCTTCCCAAGTTCACAGGAGATAAAACCTACATTCTCGACCTCAGCAATGCGGTAGCCCACACCAGGCGCAATGCCTTCAGGATTGCAGAGTTCAAAATTGACACAGTCGCCCTGCGTGCATCCTGCATCATGGGTAATGGTTGAATTCAGAATGGCACGTTCTGCTGAAACAGCAGCAGGAATGGTAGCTTCCACCACCTCCACCGTGTATGCACCATCCATATGAACATGGCAGGAATGCAGCGTGGTTGTCCGGACGCCGACGATCCGGTACCTTCTGTTGGGCAGCAGGTTGTGGCAGACCTTCCGGACTTTGCACCCCTCACATTCATGAACCTCTCCCCGATACACAAATTCAGCGCCTTCCCGTGCAAGCGCCTTTCCAATCAGGGTGATTTTTATGCGTTCGTCTTTTTCAATCATTTTATTCCTCATATAACATCGCAATCAGCTGTTCTGCCACCTCATCGGTGACACCCATATCCAGAATCGTAAACCGTTCCGGACGGATGTCATGAGCAAGAACCAGTGCCTGTGCCGCGGTCTGGTCATCAATCCCGATCTCCTTTGGCGTTGTTGGCGCTCCAATCGCTTTGAGCGATGAACGAATACCCCTCCAGTCACCACCGTGCAGATACATGGTGATGATCGAGCCAATACCACACTGTTCGCCATGAAGTCCTTTTCCCGGAGCAACCTGATCAAGGGCGTGACTGAACTTGTGTTCTCCTCCCGATGCAGGGCGCGACGAACCTGCAATACTCATTGCCACACCTGAGGAAAGGAGTGCTTTGACAACCGTCCACGCGCTCTCTTCAGAGTGGGGTTTTATGTATTCAGCATTTTTGCTGATGATCTCAGCAGTCATACGCGACAGTGCTACCGCATATTCAGATATGGGTTCACCACGGAGACGGTGTGAGAGTTCCCAGTCAAGAATGGCGGTATAATTGGATATCACATCTGCGCACCCGGCTGCGAGCAGGCGATGGGGGGCCGCGGCAATAATGCCGGTATCAGCAACCAGCGCAAAGGGGGGGTTTGCCTCAAGTGAGACACTCCCCCCCTTCACCGGCACAGACGCACGTGATGAGGCAATGCCGTCATGAGACGCGGCAGTCGGAATGCTGATAAACGGGCGGCAGCAATTGAATGACACGATTTTTGCGGTGTCAATGACCCTGCCACCGCCCACACCGATAAAGACGTCGACATCCTTTCCAACCTCTTCTGCCTCAGCGATGATCTCTGGTGTGATGGTATCAACAATAAAATAATCTGCATCGGCCACCTCCCCCACCAGTGACAGGACCCGGCTGCCTGCAATGTCCATCGTCCCCCTCCCACTGAAAACGAGTACAGAACCAGACACCTGGAGATCCACACAGACCTTCGGCAGCTGCGCAAGCGTATCATGCCCGATGACAACATTCCGGGGGAACTGCATCCATTTAGATTTATCCAAAACAGGTGTTTTGAGTAATTTTATACCGTCAGGACTCATGTACTATTATTAAATGATCTGGGATTTTATATACAAATACTACGTTGGCCCGATATTGAATGGTGAACCCTATACCATTGTTGATACCCTCACCTATGCCATCATCCTTATTCTTGCCGTATATCTCGTGTACCGATGGCTGAAAAAGACCGGTATTGACATTGACAAGGAATTCATCATATCAACTATTCCTTTTGTCATTCTCGGAGGTGTGCTGCGTGTTGTCGAGGATACCGGAGTAATCCCCCGGCCATGGAACGTCATTCTTGTGACCCCGTTCATTTTTTTTGTCGTCTTTTTTATTACCGTTACAATACTGGTACTCACACGAACACTGGAAAAGAAGGGTCTGATCCCATCCTACACCAAAGGGTATGCTGCCGGCGGAATATGCGTCTGTATCATCACGACAGCGCTTCTTGCATACTACGGTATCACCGAGACACAGATTGCCCTGAATGTCCTGGTTGCAATACTCGCTATGGCAACCGTCTCATCAGCGGCGGTCTGGGGTTTGCTCCGGTATGGATTCAAATGGTCTTTTACCGATAATATTCTTTATAAACTCCTTATTTTCGGACACATGCTGGACGCAAGTGCGACCAGTTATGGTATCGATCTCCACGAACTGACCTATGTCGAGGTGCATGTGGTCGGATCTCGCCTCATAGAGGCAACAGGGACAGCATTTTCAATGTTTGCCCTGAAACTGGCAGTAATCATCCCTGCCATATATGTGCTTGAGATGTACAGGAAAGAAGGGGACAGTCAGTTGTGGCACCTCATCATTCTCGCAATGATTGTTGTTGGAATGGCACCCGGTACCAGAGACATGGTAAGGATGATACTGTATGTATAAGGAAATCGACCGAGCCTCTGCACTCATCACGGTGGCAATTCTTATCTTCGGCATCGTTCTCGGGGGTTTTGCCGTTCATGCAGATGAATCAGTTGCAACAGACCTGATTGCCATGATGAATGAGGAAGTATTTGCTAACATTGAATCTGATAATTCAGCAGTTGTTGCAGCAAACATCTTTGTAAATAATCTACAGGCGTCCACCATTCTGTTTATTGGCGGAGCAGCCTTTGGTCTCATAACACTACTGATCCTCTCGATGAACGGATTTATTATTGGCATCGTTGTCGAGTATATCCGGCAGGAACAGGGACTCTATGTTGTTCTTGCGGGAATATTACCCCATGGGATATTTGAGATACCTGCACTGCTCCTCGCAGCCACGTTCGGGGTAATGCTCGGTAAAGAACTATGGAAAGAACTGCATGGCACCGGGAATGCAATCACATTGGCAGAACTGAATGGAAAGCGATTTCTCGTCTATGTCCTTCCTCTTCTTGCAATTGCAGCGATTATAGAGGGGTTTATTACGCCGGAAATCATACAGTTATTTATCTAGGAGAATGAGAAATGCAGGACGATAAGGGCGCACTCCCGCCAAAAGAACAGTTTAGTGAGTGGTACAATGACATTCTCTGGCAGGCAGAAGTAATGGATGTCAGGTACCCGGTTAAGGGTCTGTATGTCTGGTTTCCTCACGGATTTGCCGTAAGAAAAGCTACCTATGCAATTCTCAGGGAATTGCTGGATAACGACCATGAAGAGACACTCTTTCCGCTCCTGATCCCTGAGCACGAATTTATGAAGGAGGCAGAGCACATCAAGGGATTTGAAGAAGAGGTATACTGGGTCACCCACGGGGGAACCAATAAACTTGATGTGCCGCTTGCACTGCGTCCGACATCAGAGACAGCGATATACCCCATGTATGCTCTCTGGGTCAGATCCCATGCAGATCTTCCGATCAAACTCTACCAGATAGTCAATACATTCCGCTATGAAACAAAGCATACCCGCCCGCTGATTCGCCTGAGAGAGATCACCTCGTTTAAAGAGGCACATACCGTCCATGCAACATGGGACGAGGCTGAATCACAGGTCAAAGATGCAATAACGCTGTATCGCAGATTCTATGATATGCTCTGCGTGCCAGTGATTGTCTCACGCCGCCCTGAGTGGGATAAATTCCCTGGTGCAGACTATACCATCGCCACCGATGTGATAATGCCTGATGGAAAAACGCTGCAGGCAGGCACCGTCCACCACCTGGGCGATCATTTCTCACGCACCTTTGATATCACCTATGAGGATGCGGAAGGGAAACAGCAGTATGCATACCAGACCTGCTACGGGATCTCAGAACGCTGTATCGCTGCACTGATCAGTGTCCATGGCGATGACAAGGGACTGGTTCTCCCTCCGGCAGTGGCGCCGGTGCAGATTGCCATCATCCCGATTCTCATGAAAAAACGCGATGAAGAGATTCGCGCCGAAGCAAAAAAGCTTGAAACGGAGCTTAAAAATGCCGGATACCGGGTGAAAACCGATTACCGAAATCTTCGCCCCGGGGCCAAATATTACCACTGGGAGATGCGCGGCGTACCGCTCAGGGTAGAGATCGGGCCACGCGATATTGATAACGGTGTGGTGATGACCGTGACACGGTTTGGGGAAAAGATGACCGTCGCAAGAGATCAGTTGATTCCTGAGATCCAGGCCATTATGGAGACGTTCACGGCGGAAATGAGAACCCGGGCAGAACAAAAAGCACAGGAGAAAATTGTGGCAGTCTCCTCCCTTGGAGAGGCACGCGAGGCAGCAAATGACGGGGTAGCAGTGATTCAGTGGTGCGGAAGCGAGGCGTGTGCCACCGCCCTTGAAACTGAGCTCGATGTCAGTGTGCTGGGTTCTGATGTTCAGAGCAGATATATTGATGCAACTGCAGGCACGTGCATCATCTGTGGAAAACCTGCACATCCGGCAATCATTGCACGGACATACTAACCCTCCTTTTTTCTGGACAAAAATGCCTGCATCATCAGATGCAATCCTCATCAGAAACGTGAACGGCCTCCGGGAAAATGATCGGGGGGCGTTACGTTATGCATACATTCACAAAAAAACAGGGTGGAAAATTGGAATGTTTGCCACCAAAGAGGACAATGAGCTATTTAGCATTATAATATTTAACAGTGTTGGTGATCGACAGAAAAGAGCATACGAGAGTCAATAAAAATCGAATTTACATATATAGGTATGCAATACGAAAAGGAGAGGACGATCAGTCCAGCAAAAATACCGCTGCTGCGATGACAGAGGTCCAGTCCCCCTCATCTCCCACCACTGCACTCTTTGTCACATTCATGGTACGATGAAGCACGCCCTCAGAGAGGCTGCCAAACATATCCTCTGCAAGTTTTTCCGCATATTGTCCCGTTCGTTCCGGCCCCTCACCAAACGAATGGTGCTCGGTAAAATATCCCCATTGATTTTCCATATCCTCAGGTATTGCAACCCCGATAGCAGCGGAAATCCTCCGATGCGGTTCATTGGAAGAAATGCGCGAAAACACCGTAAAGACAATACTGCCTGGGTGCATGTCCGGGAGCGCTACTTCTTTTGAAATAATCCTGCATTGGGGAGGGAGGATTGAACTGACCGTGACAATATTATAGCATTCAATCGATGCATCCCGCAATGCCATCTCAAAAGATGTCAGTTCATCCGGACTCCGGCCAACACCACCGGTAAAAAACACACGTTTCGGCACAAATCGGTCAGTCATTATCATCACCCAATTGGTATACACATTGGTGGTGTGCTCACTTAAAAGGGATTGAATGCACACGTGGTATCTCAAAAGTCTCGTGATACATTGTTCCCTGCAGGGAAACAAAAAAAGGAGAATAAAAAAGGAAAATAAAAAAGGAGAATATAAAGGGCTGTTGCACGAAGGTAACCACATAGAGTAATTTTAGGGTCAATATATAATGCAATTAGTTAGTACGATATGGTTTGGCGTTGAATTATCATTATGGCCAGACAGAACATCATCAAAGGAACAGATATCCATCA
>CAZFXY010000037.1:8508-14676 GCA_964523185.1 uncultured Methanoculleus sp. | reverse complement strand
GAATAGGAATGCACCCGCCGTAATCAGGAGTGTAAAACAGATGCGCCGCATAATACCAATACCACCGAACATGTCCTGCATGTGACGGGATAACACCATATGAATCCGGAAGCACCCGGTCCCGATGGCAGAATACCACAAATACTACCCTCATGCCACCTCTTCTGAACAAAGATACAGGTGGCAATCCCACCTCATTTACGAGGGTATTTCGACCACGAATTTTGATTGACGGTGCATGAAAGAACGGTTTCATACCTCTTTCTTCTTTGACGCTGCGACAAACGTTGCACCGTTCTCACGGTGCATGAAGGGACGATTCCATGCCTCTTTTTCCTGCATACCTCCACAACCAACGGAAGCAAACGAACGGTCTGCAGAAATATGTTCAGAAGAATTTTTCTTTCTCTTTGGTTCACACAGGGGTGTTTTGCATTATCCGGAATCTAAAGACTCCGGCGTAGAAAAAAGGGAAAAAAAGGAGGTTATTCGATCGGTTCGCCGCGGAGAAAGACACCAGGTGTGTTAGTGATTCTGCCTACCGGGCGGGCATCGGAGAAGACCTTCTGTACTGCAGTGACAGACTCCTTTGGTACGATAAAGACATATCCCATGCCCATATTGAAGGTCCGGTACATCTCCATCTCGTCTACATCACCCATTGACTGCATCCAGGGAAAAATCGGCTGCGGGATGAGGGGGTCAGTGATCTCATAGCCCCATTCACCCAGCCGTTTCAGATTCAGAAGGCCGCCTCCGGTGATATGGCACATACCGTGCACCTCACAGGTAGCAGTAACCTCCAGCACCCCCGCATAGATGCGTGTCGGGGTGAGAAGCTCCTCTCCCAGCGTGGTTCCCCAAGGCATCATCTGATCATACCGTGCATATGACTCGACCAGCTCACGGGCCAGGGTGAGACCGTTTGAATGGATACCTGAGGATGGCACACCCACGATGATATCGCCTGCACTGATGGTTTCTCCAGTGACGATTGCATCCTTTTTCTGAACGCCCAGACAGGTTCCTGCCACGTCAAGGCCGGTCACCATGCCCTTCAGGGTCGCCGTCTCGCCGCCGATGACCGTCATGTTCGCCTGCCGGGCACCTTCGTTTAAGCCCACGCCCACCTGCTCCATCCTGCTGATGGAGAGTTTGTCGGTGGCCACATAATCGACAAAGGCGATTGGTTCGATGTTCATCACATAAAGATCGTTTACGTTCATCGCGATGCAGTCAATGCCAATGGTAGTCCAGTCCTCCATCACATCTGCAACGAGCATCTTGGTGCCAACACCATCCACTGCCAAGGCAAGATAATAATCGCCAAACTCAATCAGGCCGGCAAAATGCCCGCTACCACCCGCCGGTGCATAGTCGCCCGTCCTCTGAAACGTCAGTTTTGAGACAAGTGCCTTTACCGCAGATGCCTCCAGCCCGATATCCACACCCGCTTCACTGTATGTATGTTTCCTGCCCAGTCTTCTCATTTTTTTAGTTCTCCTCTGCAAGTGCAAATTCTTTATGCAACACACGGACGGCCCGCTGTCCGTCTGCCTGCTTCACCACAAACGAGATATTCACCTCAGATGACCCCTGCGAGATCATCACCAGGTTGATGCCCTCCCGTCCGAGGGCGGTGAATATCTGGCCGGCAATACCGGGAGAACCAGCCATCCCGACACCGACGACGGCCACCGCCACCACATCGCGGTCATGCCCCACTTCCTGGACATATCCTTTCTTCAGCACCTCATTAAGGGCAGCAAGGGCAACGACCAGGTGTTCATCACCCACAATAAGGGAGATGTTTGCCTCAGACGACCCTTGAGAGATCATCATGATATTTACCTCATACTCCCCCAGTGCGGAGAAGATGGCACGGGCAACTCCCGGGCGACCGATCATCTGCGCACCGGTGATGTTGATCAACGAGACCTTGTCGATGTAGGTGATCGCCTTGACCACGCGATGGTTGGGTGTCGTCTTGTCCACAACACAGGAGCCCGGAGCTCCGGGATTGTGGGTATTTTTCACCCGAACTAAAATTCCTTTTTTCATCGCTGGTTCAATAGAGCGCGGGTGCAACACCTTTGCACCAAAAAACGAGAGCTCCATTGCCTCACTGTATGAGACATCGGGAAGCACCCGCGCGTCCTCAATAATACGGGGGTCGGCGGTCATGACGCCGTCCACATCGGTCCAGATCCAGATCTCATCTGCATCGATGGCAGCGCCCACAATACCGGCAGTGTAATCCGAGCCACTACGTCCGAGGGTGGTCACGATTCCGTCAGCGGTACAACCCATGTAGCCCATAATAACCGGCACCAACTCCCTGAGAAGCGGGCAGACACGGGATTGGATCTGGATGCTGCTCTCTGGGAGCACCTCTGCACACCCATGCCGATCGGTGGTGCGAATACCCGCCTCACAGCCGCTCAGTGCCCGGGAGGAAATACCTGCTTCCCGGAGTGCCGCAGAGAGGATAAGGGCTGAGAGCCGTTCACCAAACGATATGATATAGTCCCGTGACCGAGGGGTCATTTCCCGCAAATTATCAACAGCAGTAAGAATACTTCTCAGATTTTCAAGCCGCTCGTTGATCACCTGCATAACGATGTTATACTCGCCCGGGGCCACGGCCTGCAAAACATTTCCGTGTCGCGCCCGCATTGATGCAATAAACACATCAATAGGTGGCTCATCGAGGGCACCTTCGACCTCTGCTGCGATTGCATGGAGCTGGTCTGTCACGCCTGACATCGCTGAAACCACAACACAGAGTTCATTACCTGCTGTATAATAGTGCCTCAGTATTTCGACAACCCGGCCGATAGACTCCTGATCACCGACCGAGGTGCCGCCAAATTTCATTAAAAGCCTCATTCTGGCCCCACTACCCTATCTATTTCTTTATGTAATTATACTGCACAATGGTTAATATCATGCCTGGAGATCATGTGACAGACTGCCATGTGCTCGTCATCGGCAGCGGCGGTGCCGGCTGCAGGGCGGCACTTGAAGCAAGCCAGTACGGTGAGACAGTGCTCCTTTCGCGAACATTGACGGGGAAAGGTGGTTGCACCATCATGGCGGAGGGCGGGTATAATGCGGTCCTTGCTGAGGAGGACTCAACCGTCCTTCACTTTGAAGATACCATGCGCGGAGGAGCATACCTCAATGACCCTGCACTCGCAGAGGTGCTGGTGACCGAGTCGCCGGACCGCTTCCGGGACCTCGCTGCCTGGGGCTCAGTCTTTGACGTGGAGACTGACTGTGTACCGGCCCAGCGCCCTTTCGGCGGCCAGCGATGCAACCGCACCTGCTATGCGGGCGACCGGTCGGGTCATGAGATGATCGTCACCCTCACCGAACAGATACGAAACACCGACATCCGGCAGGTGCAGGAAACGAGCGCTATCGACCTGCTCATGGACGGAAAACGGGTGGCGGGTGCCATCACACTGGATAAAAACGGACACCTCGGCGCAATCACTGCTGACGCGACCGTGCTTGCCACCGGCGGAGGCACCCGATGCTATGACGTCTCTACCAACTGCGCCGCAGGAACCGGAGACGGCTTTGCTCTTGGATACCGGGCAGGGGCCGCCCTCATAGATATGGAGATGGTGCAGTTCCACCCGACGGGCGCTGTTTATCCTCCGGATTCACGCGGCCGCCTCATCACTGAGGCCGTTAGAGGAGAGGGCGGACTGCTCAAGAACAGCCTCGGGGAACGGTTTATGGAACGCTACGACCCGGAGAGGATGGAGCTCTCTACCCGTGATGTGGTGGCACGTTCCATCGCGACTGAGATCCTCGAGGGCCGTGGGAGTAAACACGGCGGCGTCTACCTCGACGTGACCCACCTGCCTGCAGCAGAGATCGAATGCAGGCTCCCTATCATGCTCGAACAGTTCCTCCAGTTCGGTGTGGACATACGCATCCAGCCGATGGAGGTCGCCCCCACCGCCCATCACCTCATGGGCGGATTAAAGATAACCCCTGATGCAGCTACTACCCTGCCGGGGCTCTATGCCTGCGGAGAGGTGACCGGCGGCGTCCATGGCGCCAACCGCCTCGGCGGGAACGCACTGGCAGATACCCAGGTATTCGGAAAACGAGCCGGAGAATCCGCAGGAAAGTCACCTGCAATCTCCCTTTCGGTGGATATCGATGCAGTCCTTGCAATCGAGGCAGCACGCTGTGACGCCTACTGCCATGGCACCACACCGCCGCACGAGATCAGCCATGACCTGAGGCAGGCGATGTGGAGTCATGCCGGTATCTTCCGGACGAAAGCAGGCCTGCAGGAGGCCGGGGCCACCGTCAGCCGCCTCCAGATGCTGGTACCAAAGGCAGCAAACCGCCGGATGCTCAACGAATGCTGCACCGTCACCAATATGCTCACGGTTGCGCGCCTCATCATTCAGGGCGCGCTCCTCAGAGAGGAGTCCCGCGGAGCCCACGTGAGGTCAGACATCACCCAAAGCTGGAACCCGGAAAACTCACCCTTCGGCCATACGGTGCAGTCGTTGTCTGGATCAACCATTGAAGATACCCGGAGGGAGGCATGAACACGATCACCTTTACCATCGAACGCTTTGATCCGGAAACGGACCCGGCACCGCATATAGAAACCTATACCGTAGAGATAAACGAGGGAGCACGGGTACTGGATGCCCTCCACGCCGTCCGTGAGCAGTGTGATCCGACCCTTGTCTACCGCTACTGCTGCATGACCGGCCAGTGTGGCAGTTGTGCAGTCCGGGTGAACGGCGAACCTGTGCTCGCCTGTATGCACGAGGCATACGACGGCATGGCAGTCGCCCCCCTGAACCTCCCGGTGGAGCGTGACCTCGCCGTCGAGATGAAAAGCTACCTGCAGGATCTTGCCGGCATCACCCCGGGTATCTTCACCGGCTACCTGACGACGGAGGCAAATGAGGCAATCCGGCCTATCCGGGACTGTATCGAATGTCTCGCCTGCGTCTCCGAGTGTCCTGCGCTTGCTGTCACAACCTTTGCAGGGCCGGTGGCAATGCGCCAGGAGATGCGTATTGCCCTTGATCCACGGGACGATCGGAATCGCGCGGTTCTCTCTGTCGACAATGGTCTTTTTACCTGCACCACCTGCCAGCGCTGTCTTGAGGTATGTCCAAAACATATTGCAATTCCGGGGAAAGCCATCGAAAAGTTGCGGGAGATCGCCCACCGCGAGGGTCTTACTCTCCCAAAGCACCAGACGGTCGCGGATATGGTTCGCGCCACCGGACGAAGTGTGGATCGCATTATGCCCACCGTACTGGAACAGGTGCCTGAAGTGATCGAGCCGGTGGGTGAAGTGAAAGGCGAGGTTGGGTTCTTTGTCGGTTGCATGTACAATGGCCGCCTGCCGGACACCGCCCTCAAGATGCTTGCAGTGCTCCGCAGAAACGGCATCCGCGTCATTATCCCTCCCGAACAGGTCTGCTGTGGATCACCCCTGATACGGACAGGTCAGACAGAATTTATCCGCGAGCTGAAACGGATTAATATCGGCTGCTTCGTTGACCGGGGCATCGACACTGTCCTCACGACGTGCGCCGGGTGCGGTTCAACCCTCAAAAATGATTACGACACGCCTTTCCGGGTGGTCGATATCAATGAACTGCTAACGGAATACGGCATCGAACCACCGGTCTCATCCTCTCTTCCCATGACCTACCACGACCCCTGCCACCTCCGCCGGGGCCAGGGCATCAGCGAAGAGCCGCGGGCACTCCTCCGGAAACTGACTGACGACTTCCGCGAGATGCCGGCACGCTGCTGTGGAGCAGGGGGTGGTGTGCGCTCCGGACTTCCTGATGTGGCAGCAGACCTCGGTCGAGACCGCAGGGATGCCATTGCAGATACCGGTGCAGCCCTTGTTGTCACCTCATGCCCGTTCTGTGAATTCCATATCAGTGAACACTCCGGGGTGCCCGTCATCAACATCATCACTCTCCTTTTTGAGGCATATGAACGAATAGATGAAGCATCGGGTGAGGATTCTGGCTGGAAAGACATCCCCTGCAGGGACAACAAATAACTAAAACAGATCAAATGCGAAGGGGGATGAAACCCTACCCATCCTTTTTTTATTCATTCGCTGCCTTTCAGCCGGGTTGCCTTTCAGCCGGGTTG
>CAZFXY010000037.1:0-8408 GCA_964523185.1 uncultured Methanoculleus sp. | reverse complement strand
CTTTCAGCCGGTTGCCTTTCAGCCGGTTGCCTTTCAGTCTGTTGCCTTTCAGTCTGTTGTCTTTCAGCCGGTTGCCTTTCAGTCTGTTGTCGCAGCAGTGGTATTCTGCGATACATTGAGCGCACCGGCCTTAAATTGTGCACTGAGATAAATGGACTTAATAAGAGCGTCAGATTCACGTGCATAGTCCGGGTTTGGGTCCAGGGTGGCCGCCTGCAATGCGGGCAGGGCTGGTTTGCCGATCCGAACAATGACCTCTTTTACCTTCCGTGTATCTGAATGACCACGTTTGAGGGCGTCAAGCAGGTGCGGCACCGCGGGTGCACCCATACCCACAAGGGTCGTCGCACAGATCGACCGTGTGTCGGTGTCCTCAGCGTTCAGGGCAGCAACCAGCGGCGGGATCGCCGGTTCACCTATTTCCTGAAGAATAAAAGCACCGTAGATACGAGTTTTGTTGTCACTCACCCCAAAGGAGTCGATGACTGGCTGTATGGCGGGTTCACCAGCCCGGATAAGAGCCATGATGGCGGCATGTTCCGCATCCCGGTCGTTAAACGAAAGTGCCTGTATCTGCTGGTCAATCATACCGTCAGTGCCTGTTTTTCCTCCAGAACTCTCTGTACATCCACAGATGCAGACGGCGAGGAGGAGAAGGATTAGGGCACCGGCCTTCCATGCCGGGGATGGTCGCATATATACTCGTTTGATCGTAAAAACACAAAAATCTCACTCACCGGAAGGAGGGGCCAAAGAGAAGGGAACGTAAAAAACGATTCCTTTCAGTGGATCCGCGAAAGATACGCATATGCCTCAAGTGCTGCTTTGGCCCCCTCACCTGCGGCAATGATCACCTGCTTGTTGTGTACCTCGGTGATATCGCCAGCCGCAAAGACACCGGGCCGTGAAGTGGTGCAGTTCACATCAATGATAATCTCACCTTGCTCGTTCAGTTCCACAAAGCCGTCCAAAAAGGCGTTATTCGGCCGATGGCCAATTGCGAGAAAGATACCATCTACTGCAAGTTTGGTCTCTTTGTTCGTTTTCGGGTCCTTAATGGTAACGCCCTGCACCAGCGCCTCCCCGTGGATGGCAGCCACTACCGCCGGCATATGGGTGAGGATATTTTTGACAGATACATACTCTTTCTGGTATATTTCATCTGCCCGCAGTTTTGAACGGACGATGAGATGCACCTCTTTTGCAATGCCGCTCATCTCGATTGCGGTAGTAAGGGCATAGTTGCCGCCGCCGACAACCGCGACCGTCTTTCCGGAAAAGAGTGGCCCGTCACAGGTGGAACAGATACTCACCCCACGCCCGATGAACCGCTTCTCCTCAGGAAGGCCCAGCCACTGCGGGCGCATACCTGAGGCGATAATGACAGACCGGGCAAAGAACGTTCTCCCGGAGGCAGTCTCTACCGCAAATCTGCCATCAGTCCCCTCATGAAGAGCGGTGACCGGTTCGAGTTCAAGAGTGATGCCCGCATCCTCACGCACCTTCTCCTCAAATTTCTGCATCAGTTCCCCGCCGGTCACGATGCGGAACCCCATATAATTCTCGATGGCCCATGATTCAAGGGCCTGACCACCGATATTTTCTGTGAGCACCAGCACCGAGAGCATCTTGCGTGAGGCATACATTGCAGCCGTGAGCCCGGCAGGTCCACCACCGATGATAATCACGTCATAGGCATCCGGTACCTCACCGGCATCAAAGAGTTCGCGGAACCGGGTCACATCAAACCCGACGATGACCTCACCATCCACCACGGTGACCGGCACTCCGTACTGGCCGGACAGTTTCACCATCTCTTCTGCGGCCCTTTGATCCCGGCCGACATCGACTTCTGTGAACGGCACCCCCAGACGGGAGAGGTAGCTCTTTGTCAGGTGGCAGTACTGGCACCCTTCCGTTGAATATATCGTGACATTCGCCATGGTCTCATCTATACCAGTGAGGCAGATAAGGTTTACCGGAACAGCCGGAAAAATGGGGATTTTTATTCAATCAGTTCAAATTTTACACCGGGAATACCACATATGGAGCAGCGCTCCGGCACCTCACCGAGCACGATATTGCCGCAGAGCGGACAGAGATGCATCAACGTATCCGGGAGGTCATCACCGGCCTTCACCGCATCCAGCGCTTTTGCATAGAGACCCGCGTGGATCTCCTCCGCCTTCATTGCATGGGTAAAGACAGTCCGTGCCTCAGTAGCATTTTCGGCTGTTGCCTCTTCAATAAAGGAAGGGTACATCTCGGTAAATTCATAGGTCTCTCCCTCGACAGCATCGGCGAGATTCTCTTCGGTTGAACCAATTGCCTTCAGGGCACCGAGAAGGCGCCGCGCATGAATTTCCTCTGCCCTGGATGCTGCGGTAAAGAGTTTCGCAACGACAGGGTATCCTTCATCCTTTGCTTTCACGGAATAATTTGCATATTTTCGGTTTGCCTGTGATTCCCCGGCAAACGCCTCCCATGCATTCTCTTCTGTTGTCATGGTAATATCTAAAGTCTCCTTTTGGATGGGTATAGAGTAGGCATACCCCTTATTAAAAATTCCGCCGTTCACGCCGAGGGGCTGTTGCATACCGTCACCGTTTTATTCCCTGTTTTCCATTCACTCAATATAACAAGAAATTATTGTGGGAAATGAGATAATATGGCAGTGAAACGGATGCGAGATACGGAGATGATTGACCGGCCCCGGGAACGGATCGCCACCGCTGGTCCGGCAGCCCTTGAAAATCGTGAACTCGTTGCGGCAATCATCGGGAAGGGCATTCCCGGCCGCGATGTCAACGCAATCGCAACCGACATTGTTGCCCTTCTGGATGAAAAGAGAGCTGATATGAGCTACGATGATCTTAAGGGGATAAAAGGAATAGGGGACACCAAGGCGTCCCAGATGGTCGCCGCCTTTGAACTGGCCCGCCGCTACCTCCAAACGCCCGGTCTCACGATCACACGACCGGAGGATATTCTGCTGATGTCTACCGATCTCCTCCATAAACAGCAGGAACACTTCATTGCCTTTACCCTCAACGGGGCAGGTGAAGTGATCCGACGTCATACCATCACAAAAGGTACACTTACCCATTCACCGGTGCACCCCCGTGAAGTCTTTGCCCCCGCCCTCACTGACCATGCGGCCTCAGTGATCTTTGTCCATAACCATCCCTCGGGCAATACGGAACCTTCAGATGCAGACATCACCATCACCCGCACCCTCGCTGAAGCAGGTGAGATTCTTGGCATCCGCGTGCTCGACCATGTAATTGTGGCAAGGGCGGGGTACACCAGCCTAAAGGAGCGGGGCCTCTTCTAAAGCATGAGCAATTCTTGCAAAGAAAAGAACCCGTAAAAATCGTAAAAATCGTAAAACCCGTAAAAATCGTAAAAATCGTAAACCGAGATTTTGCAAAACAGAATCGTTACCTGATGCCATAAAAAACAGGCCCGAATCTCCCGCCCGCCGTAATAAACCCGGTTTCACTCGCACCCACCACAGATAAAATGAGGATCATTTCATCACATGTAAACGCAGAAAAAATGCTGAGAACTCCAATCTTTCCGGTAGTTCTGCTGGTTATGCTGCCATATCGCGGGCGATGAGCTCGCCCATGCGATATCCCTTCTCATAAGCGGCTTTCATCACTTCAGGTCGTGTTGTAATGTCAATTATCTCATCCATGTTATTCTGCAGCACCGCATCCCAGCACGGGCAGTCGATGATGTCACAGAACGCCTTCACAGAGAGGATAACCCCATCAAAATCATCCTCAATATTCATCCCGCCGATGCTCAGAAGAAGGGTTTTCCGGTGTTTTTTCTTATCAGGGGCAACCAGCGGTTCTTTTCTGAAGTATTTCGCCATAAAAAAGACCTGAAACCGATCCATAAACGACTTCAGGGCACCCGGAATGCCCATTGTCATCACCGGAGTGGCGACAATAAGGCCATCAATATCACGGAATTTCTCAAAAAACGGGGTCACATCGTCTTGAATTCCGCAGGCAGCATGATCCCGGCAGTAGAAAATCTCTTTGCAAGGGCTGCATTTTAGCTGCGGCACAGACACAATCTCCACCTCACAACCTGCGTCACGAACTCCCCGCACCGCCTCATTCATCAGCTTTGCGGTATTTCCCTTCGGCCGGGGACTTCCCAGAAGGGCAATAATCTGTGGTGCCATTGGAGGTGATTACGATGTCCATCATAATAAAAATTCCTTAGGCGAATTTGAGAGGGAGTGTTTATTGAGAATCACCTTTCGGGAAAAGTTTATTGCGCCGTAGTATGATGTAGGGGGAGAGGTGAGTATTCATGAGTGAAAGCCCAAAACGCGTAAAAGCCGGCGACAAAGTCGGACCCGGTACGTACAAATGTGTTGACTGTGGTCTTGAATTTGCCATCAATGAGTCTGATAAGGATCTCAGGAAATGTCCGACCTGTGCATGCGAGACATACAACTGTTTCCCAATGACTCACATCCGGACCGATATCAAGACTCCGGAAGACGCTAAAAATCCTCCAAAACGCTGAAAAAAACAGAAACGGGGGGAAATTACCTCCCCGACAAAGGAGTGAATGATAAATGGTAAACGTATCAGAAGAAGGCGAGATCTTTGAATGTGAGATCTGCGGGAATGTTGTTGAAGTAAAAGAAGCGGGCGGGGGAGAACTCGTCTGTTGCGGCGAGCCAATGGTTCTGCGGGAGTGAATGATAAATGGTAAACGTATCAGAAGAAGGCGAGATCTTTGAATGTGAGATCTGCGGGAATGTTGTTGAAGTAAAAGAAGCGGGCGGGGGAGAACTCGTCTGTTGCGGCGAACCGATGATCCTGAAGGAGTAAAAATCGATGGATCCAGATCTCAAAAAACTTGAAAAGCAGATCGGTGAGGTTCCTCAGGTCATGCACAGATGGGCAGACAGTGACCCGGAACTGAAGAAAGCGGTCGCAGAAATGGACAGCATTGTCTGGGAAGACGGGAGACTATCCCGCCAGACAAAGAAAATAATTGCGATCTGTGTAGCAGCTGCCCTTCGCGACCGGCATGCGGTCCGGGCACAGGCAGCAGGGGCATCCAAACTCGGTGTCGAGTTTGAAGATGTGGCAGAGGCCCTCCGGGTGACGTTCCTGCTTGCAGGAATGCCCGCCTATGTTTATGGACGCACGGCGATCGAAGATCTGATGAAGAAATAATCCGCCGGAAATATTTCTGGCGGCACCCCCCCTTATTCAATGATCTGTTCAGGAGAGTAGAGTAATCGAATGAAGGATATATTCATTCTTTGCTGTTGCTTTTCTCCCAGTGAGAATAAGACAAACAAAACGGCCTTGCCTTCTGAAAGGCAATGGCCTCATGATAAAGAGGAAATACATATGTGTGACGACGAATTATTCGATGAATGCTTCTGTAATCAGGGAGGCCCGGTGTTAGGTGAACCTGCACCGGATTTCTCTGCTCTGACGACACAGGGGCCAATGAAACTGGAAGATTACCGGGGAAAATGGGTGATCATCTTTAGTCACCCGGCAGACTTCACTCCGGTTTGCACCACCGAGTTTATCGCACTCGCAGGAGTCGACGATGAACTCCGTGCGCTAAACACGTACCTCATCGGTCTCTCCATTGACTCAGTGCATGCCCACCTCGGGTGGTTGCGCAACATCAAGGAACGGATGGGAGTCGATATCCACTTCCCGGTCATTGCCGATCTCGATATGAATGTGGCCCAACTGTATGGGATGGTTCAGTCCGGTGCGAGCAACACGTCAACAGTCCGATGTGTGTTCATTATTGATCCGGAAGGTATTCTGCGTGCCATGCTCTATTACCCACTCACAAATGGTCGGTACATCCCCGAGATCGTACGACTGGTAAAGGCGCTCCAGACAACCGACGAGAAGGGTGTCGCAACTCCGGCGAACTGGCAACCGGGCGACAAGGTGGTTGTGCCGTCACCAACGACGCTGGAGGGAGCAGAAGAACGTCTCCGAGTAGCTGAAAAAGAGGGATACGAGTGTAAAGACTGGTATCTCTGCTTTAAGAAGATTTGATATCTTCCACCTTTTTTTGAGCACACAAAGACTACCGGTATTTCACTCTTCAGCTAACGCAGGCAACGTGCGCCATGCCCCATTTTGCTATATAATCATTCCCATCAGCATCAGATATCGTCTGATTAACAACATATTACCGTGATTTTTCATATAAACCGATCTGACATTTGACGTGAGGTTTATCGTGCAGAAGGATCCATCTTTTGTGAGGAAACGACCCCATGTCAATGCAGCGTACCGAGGCCCCGTCGCTCAGAAACGCCTGGACCAAAACCAAAGAATACCAGCTCTTTGCCATTCTTGAAGAAGAGTACGGTTTCAAACAGGCAACCAGTCGTTCCCTTGTCCACCTGATGAATGAATTTTCAGGAGAGTTCTATGGCTGGCACCGTGGAGACATGCAAATAATCTACCATACGGTGGATATGCGAGAACCCCCCGGAAGAGCATTCGGAGAGATCCCGCTTCGACCCGTGTTTCTCACGATATCTGTCCCTGAGGACGCCTCGGCGTTTGAGGAAGGGGGTTTGCAGGGAATGAGGCAGTATAAACTGATCCGGCTCGCCCGTGAGGCATATGATCAGGGGGGGCTTTTAACCCAGCACGACCTTGCACTGCTGCTTACCACCTCCTCACGTACCATCCAACGTGACATGAAAGAACTGAGAGGCGCAGGCATCCGGCTGCCGACACGAGGTGCGATTAATGAGCACGGGCATATTCCGTCCATACGCTCGGTCTGTGTCGACCGTTTCCTCTGCGGTGAGAATGTGGAGAATACCGCTGTTGAATGCTGCGTTTTTCCTGATATTGTCCGCAGATACCACCGTCAGTTCACTGATACCGTAATACTCTATGCACGGGGATACCGGGCAGATGAAATCATTGACGTCACCGGCATCCCCGAAAAGGTAGTCGGAGAGTTCCTTATTCTCTATGAATGCTACAAGAACCAGAAAAACCCGCGGCTGAATGATTTTTTTGCCCAATACACACCGAACACCATTCAGCGCCCGGTGCCGTTTGCTCCCCGCTAATCCATTGGCCAATCGGACATATGGACCCATATACATCAAATATTACCTTTTATTCGCATCTTATAGCCAAAAAAGTCATTAAAAATTACCATCCGTAAAAAACGGGCAAATATTCATAAATGCTCGATTTTAAGGCAGCTTTATATTTACCAGTAATGTCTGATAGTTTCACGTATGCGAAAGTTTTAATACCCATTGGCACAGAGGTTGGGTGACATATGTCGCATCAGATCGACATAGTACCCCGATGCGGAATGGGAGCCTGAACCCCCATAATGGCTCCACTTCTGGCCCCGCGACGAACAGCGCAGGGAATACACCCGCCCCCTCCAAAATCATAGAATCCCCCGATGACCCTGAGGCAAATGAACAGACATCCGGGAATGCCCGCTGTCCCATTAGATCAGGTGAGATAATGATGCTTTACGAGGGAAAGTTTTCAGGCAGTGCGACGTGAAACCCCGGTTCGGACAAATGTCAGTTAAGAACGCATATGCCGTAAGACCAGGTGTGAAAATTCACCCGCGAAGAATCATTGGTTGAACACAGGAGAAAGAAAAACTCAGGAGGTACCACCCAGTGAGCCAGAATACTCATGCCGTAGAATGGTGCCACTATCTCCCAAATCCAGTCAGTAACTAGATCGGAGAACGGCAGGCACCACCACAGAACAGCAATTCGAAAAAAACGGTGCGAACCACCAGCACCTCAAACACCATATACCAGTCAAGGAGGACACCAATGACAACGTATACTGTAACGCCTAACCAAGACAGCATCAAGCCCAAAATCCCGGAAGATAAGCTTCCGGGTTCAGCACGTGCAGTACTGGATATCCTCGATAACAACGAACCCCGGACATTTTCAGAGATATCCAGTCAGGTCGAATGGGCCCCACGGACCGTCAGAAATGCACTGCGCAGGCTTATTGAGGAAGGGTATATCGTCCGGAAGTTTAACTTCACAGACGCACGTCAGGTCTATTACCTGCGACCATAAGCACCAGACCGACAAAGAAAATCCCTGCATAAAACAGGGGGAAGCGATAACAACCGAATTTCAGGTTTTATTTTCGGGCTGTATTTTCGGGCCGTTAATAATAAGAAACCGGTACCTTCGCTCAATCGTTTCACGGAAATTATACAAAACGAAACATTGAGCATGATATCCCGGTAAAAACAGCTGCGCCTGCGACACCCCACAGGTAATGTCGCCGGCACCTCACCATACAACACACAATATTTTCTCCAATATTCTTTTCTTCCGGCGTATCTTTTCTTCCGGCGTATCTTTTCTT
>CAZFXY010000036.1:13734-14687 GCA_964523185.1 uncultured Methanoculleus sp. | reverse complement strand
CAAATGGCAGGTCACGAATGGCATAGGTGAGCAGTTCAACAAACGGTGTGCATGTTCCGGGGCACCCATAAAACACTACCTGATCCGTGTCCATAATGCCGGACTCAACCATATACTTCTTGAATGGGCGAAGTATCCCTGCAATTCCTGAACCTGATTCCTGTAATTCCATGTTTTTCTCTTGTGCCCGGATAAGAAATACTTTGCTTCTCATCATAGGTTTGCAATGTATGCAATATGTTTTACGTACAGAATTTACAATAGAGACAGTAGGAACAGATGAGAGAGAGAGGAAACTGCTGGTGAAAGACGTAAAACAGGCTGCGATGGAGTGGGGCCGGGTTGATGACGCCGGATTTACCGGACTGGAGGGCGCAATTATTCTGATTGCTTTTGTAATGGTAGCCTCAGTCTTCTCCTTTACCATACTGGGTGCCGGATTTTTTACAACGGACAAAGCGCAGGAAGTCATCCATACCAGTGTAGATCAGTCAACTTCATCACTGATGCTCATCGGGGATGTCTATGGCTACCGGGCACCTGGCGGTGACGGTTTGGACATGCTGCGGTTTACGATCAAGACATCTGCCGGAGGGGGGAGGGCATTAGATCTCAGCGGCAGCAGCATAACATATGTGACATCTGCACGCATTCTTACCCTTCAGCCGAACAGCACGCTAATCTCAGACATGCCTCCACTCCCTGGCAGATGGACAATATATGACGTTTCATCTGCCGGGGATGCATCAATCCTTCAATTCAATA
Organism: uncultured Methanoculleus sp.; assembly: GCA_964523185.1. Lineage (GTDB taxonomy): Archaea > Halobacteriota > Methanomicrobia > Methanomicrobiales > Methanomicrobiaceae > Methanogenium. The sequence continues at coordinate 13,922 of CAZFXY010000036.1, read as the reverse complement.
AACAGGTAACTATCGTAGTTCGTGTTCCCGAATCAGATGCAGCACTCCCGGGAAATCAGATCACCGTCACCCTGATTCCTCCTTTCGGCCCAGCCCTGCCCATTATTCGGACAGTTCCGGGAATGATGAGCGATGTCACCATTCTCGTATAACGTTCAGGCTCCCGGAGGGGATGCTACGCTATTGTT
>CAZFXY010000036.1:0-13634 GCA_964523185.1 uncultured Methanoculleus sp. | reverse complement strand
GTCCTATTGTTGTCCTATTGTTGTCCTATTGTTGTCCTATTGTTGTCCTATTGTTGTCCTATTGTTTTCCAAAGATTGATGCTTCATTATACTGGCGGACCCATTTTCGCGTCTGCAGCGTATATGATGTCAACACAGTTTTGGAATTCTTCTTCGAGGTGTACTGTCCCACACTAAAATGGTCTCATGTCTTGATGCAAACCCCCCCATCCTCATCTGGGAGTTCGTGTGATCAGCACCGCCTTTCATACATCTGTCCTGTTAGTAGCACCCAATAGCCGGTTCGGGCAATAAAAATATCGCGGACATACCCGAACATTTCGCTTTAAAGACGATTACATTCATTTGGACGTGTGGAGCCATGGACGTATGTCTGAGGTGCGTAGCAGAAAATTTCTTGGCTCTTTAGCCCATGGCTGTTCACGGTTGGCTCTCTTTTGTCTGCGAAAATACCTTTGGATAGTGCACCACGCCATGTACATCACGCAGCACATTTGTTTCAAGGGCGAGAACCATGAAGTGCCCTTCAGGCACCTCCCACGGGGGTTTGATTTGATAATCTTTTGCTGGTTCAAACCGGAACCTGCGGTAATATCCTGGTTCACCAAGCACTACGATGATCTTCACTCCCTTCTTGTACGAGCGGTGAATGCCCTCTTCAATGAGCACAGTGCCGATTCCCTGGTTCCGGAACGCTGAGAGGACTGCCACCGGAGCCAAAGCCAGGGCAGGTGTTTCATCGTTTTCCGCCGAGCGAATTACCACCGGCGAAAAGAGCACATAGCCAACGATGATCTCGTTTTCAACACAGACTAGGGAGAGTTCAGGATCAAATGGCCCGGAATTACGTATCGCAGCTACCAGTTCTGCCTCATATTTCCGGCTGAATGCGTCAGTGAGTAATGTAGCGATACCCGCAGCATCGTCCGGTGCTTCTGATCTGATAGTCCATGCCATGGTAATCATATAGAATTGGTGCTTCCCGCTAAAATACCTGCATGGTATCTCCCGTGGCAGCAGATTGATCAAACTCTTCCACAAACTGCTTTTCTGTCAGGCGGATAAAGGAACACATATACAGATAATGAGTCAACTACCCCACCCTAAAGACCGGGGAATTCTTGTGGAAATGGTTGAACGGTGGTGAAAGAGGTGATTGTTTTTGATAATACCAGTGATCATAACAGCGATGCACCCCCACAATCAGAAAAGTTCCTCAGGACGGAGATGACGGTGGCTATCGCCACCAGTGGGGATAGATCAACACGCAGAAAACGCAAGAATGATTGCAATGATGCCTGCAATGGCGAAAAGCACTTTGCGCCAGGTAATGTCTTTCAGGCACTGTTTTTCCCGGTAAATGCATGGAAGATATTGGTGAATCACGTGAAGAATGTCCGGAAGGCAATCTGGTAGGTGATGATGAACCAGTCACTGAAGGTCCACTGAATGTATGGTTATCATACTCATCTCACTCTATCCTGACGCGTCCACATCCACACCGGGATAATGCGGACAATGAAGCACGTGTGTAATGTGGAGCATGTGAGTGGTGTCTGGATCGGAGTAGGACCGTACCACTATCTGATGTATGAAACAGAAAAGAGCGGAAAAAAGTCAAAGAGAACGTAGATTGTGCCGCACGATAATAAATATTATCATAGCACCTTGTATTACAATAAGTTAATCTTTTATTACACGGGATGTACTCTTACGTACTACATGAAACTCAGAGGTATCATTTTAGTCAGTATTGTTCTTCTGTTTGTCACCTGTGCCAACCACGTTGGTGCTGCGGGCGTTGCGGAGTCCGGCATTCGGTTTACTATGGAACCGGTAGCCGATGTACAGGACGAATTTCTTTTCTCCTGTGCAGGATCAGATAACGGGCCTGCAGGCATCTTTGTAACCTTTCCGGGTCCGTTTACCATCGTCAGCACCACACTTCCTGAAAGTCAGTACCGGGCAAACGGCACCAGTCTTGCCTGCGCCCTTATTGATGAGAGTAATTGTCAGATACAGCTCCGTTGTGCAGACCTTCAGCCGGGGACACTCCATCTGTCATGGGAGAAATTCGCCCACGGACTTTTTGGTGACGCAGTAATATCGGTATCGGATGCAGGAGAGGTATCGGTTCTCACCGGCGGCAATGCTGGCACTGAGGATAGCGGGGAACAGCCTTCATCACCAGTGCAGAAGAGCCCCTTTGCCTGCATGGCATTCACCACAGTTGCGTCATTTGCCGTTGTCGGAATATATACCAGCAGGAACAGGAGTGAGAGAGCATGACGATATCCAAAAGATACCCATGTCTGTGGCTTGTGCTGATCGTTCTATGTATGGCTGCAGTATCTCCCATATCTGCTGCGGATACCAGTTCCCTGCCGCTGGATGCAAACGGAGATGACCATATCAGCACAGATGAGATGGCCATTTCGGTCCTTACATATCTGGATCAGAAATATGCAGGTAAAGGGGCTGATGCCGATCAGTATAACGACCTTTGCGACGGCGCCTATATCTATACCTACTGGAATAAAACCGCAAAGACGGTTCATGACTCCTTTGGGCAGTCCGTTACCCTGACCAGGCCGATACATCGTGCCGTCGTGATGAACGCAGAGACGGCAGAGACGATGCGTTCAGTCGGCTTTGACCGTGCACATGTCATCGGCGTCGGCAAATACATTCTGGACGATCCGGTTTTTTATCCTGAATATGTTGGAATGCCAAATGTCGGCAGTGTCTGGTCACCGGATTATGAACAGATAATATCTCTCTCGCCTGACGTGGTATTCATCTATGCGAATTTCATGGACAGCAAAAGTAACGAGATACAAGAGACAATCCAGTCGATGAACCCTGCAGTGCATGTGCTGCGCTATGATCTCTTCACCCCTGACACGTATGCAGAAGAGGCAGGGCTTCTGGCAGCAGCCATTGACCGGGAGGAAGGGGGGGCTCAATTTGCCGCATTCTACACCCGACAGATGGATATGGTCACCGAAAGGATTGCAGCCATCCCTGAGGATGAGCGGGTGCGCGTCTACTTTGAAAACGCAGAAGATTTCAAAAGCTGTGCAGCCGGCTCCGGATTTCATGACAAGATTGCCATTGCAGGAGGACAGAATATCTTTGAAAACGCCACGCCGATATATCCTGTGGTCAACCCGGAGTCGGTGCTCTTTGCAAACCCTGAAGTCGTCATCAAACTGCAAGGCACCGGCAAGCTTGACTTTGGCGGATATGGGGATGATGATCCATCAAAGACCATTGAGGTGTATGAAAATTTCTTTACCCGACCCGGCTGGAACACCATTGATGCAGTTAAAAACAGGCGTATCTACATCATTGACACCGATATCTTCGGAGGGCCGAAACATTTCATCGGTATCCTCTACCTTGCCACCTGGTTCTACCCGGATCTCTTTGCAGATATGAACCCTGAGGAGATTCATCAGGAGTACCTCACCACCTATCAGCACAGCACGTATGACGTCCATTCTCAGGGCGTCTTTGTCTACCCGGAGACACCATCACCTAAGGATGGATAGATGGCATTAACGATCGAAGATTTTCGCAGAGAGTATTCCCATATTAAAAGGAAGCGAATCTCCTTTTTTTTACTGGCTCTTGCACTGCTCATCCTGCTTGCAATGATTGGCATCACCCTTGGGTCAGGCAACCTCTCGTTCATGGATTCCTATGGAGCCCTCTGGGATGGCCTCCTCGCAAGAGTGGCGGCCTTTTTTGGAACCACCACGGATTCTGTCTCTGATGCCTCTATCCAGGAGATTATCGTCTGGGACATCCGGCTCCACCGGGTTCTCTTTGCCCTTGTCGCCGGCTTTGGATTGGCCATCGCAGGCACAATCATGCAGGGCATCCTGAGAAATCCTTTGGCAAGCCCCTTTACCCTGGGTATTTCGTCTGCTGCCTCATGTGGTGCCTCAATTGCGATCATTCTCTTTGCGGGTGTTACACTGGTGAGCGGAAATGTACTGGTTGTTATCATGGCATTTCTCTTTGCGATGACAGCTTCGCTCATTATCTATGGTATGGCCCGGCATAAAGGCCTGAATTCATCGACCCTTATTCTTGCAGGGATCGCCATCATGTACCTCTTCTCCGCCATCACCTCCCTTATGCAGTATTTCGGATCGTCTGATCAGGCAGCAGCAGTGGTCTACTGGATGTTTGGATCCCTGGAAGGCACCACATGGCCAAAACTGTTGATCGTCACCACAGTGATTGCAATCCTGACCCCCTATACCATCAGGCGGGCATGGGATCTAAATGCACTCGCCGAGGGTGATGAGATTGCAAAGAGCATCGGAGTGCCGGTTGAGCGGACGATGACTATTTTCATGATGATCGCATCCGTTATGACCGCCGTGATCATCGCGTTCACGGGAACCATAGGGTTTATCGGGCTTGTTGCGCCGCATATCACCCGCATGGCAATCGGTAATGACCATCGCTGGCTCGTACCGGCTTCAGGTCTTGTCGGTGCTGCGATTCTCCTTGGCGCCGACAATCTCTGCAGAACCCTGATCTATCCGTCTGTGATCCCGGTGGGAATTATGACGGCGTTTCTGGGTGTGCCATTTTTCCTGTATTTATTCCTGAAACGGGGTGATGCCGGATGGTAGCGGTATCAGTCAGAGATCTCTCCTACATGTACCGGAAGAAACCGGTATTCTCCAATATATCTTTTGAGGCGGTGAAAGGTGAGGTACTGGGACTGGTAGGCCCAAATGGTTCAGGAAAGACCACGATGATCAAGTGCATTGACGGTATCCTGCATCCGCAGGGTGAGGTCCGGGTCTTTGGTGATCCCGTCTCATCGCTGCACCGGATGGAGATCGCCCGGAGGATTGCCTATGTACCACAATCCTTTCCCGAAGGCCTCTCATCAGCGGTCTTTGAAACGATTCTGATGGGCAGGCGGCCATACCTGAACTGGCAGACCGGTCCGGAGGATGAGGAAAAGGTTTACCATGCAATGAAACTGCTGCGTGTGGAGGATTTTGCCTTTCGGAAGATAAAGGAACTCTCCGGTGGTGAGCGGCAGCGGGTGATGATTGCTCGTGCTATTGTGCAGGAGACTCCGGTCATCCTGATGGATGAACCCACCAGCAGCCTGGATGTCAGGCACCAGATGGAGGTGATGGAGGTGGCACGAAATCTTGCGGTGAAGAATGATCTCACGGTGATCATGTCCCTGCACGATCTCAATCTCGCCTCACGCTACTGCGACCGGATTGTCATGTTTAAAGAGGGGGCACGATATGGGTTCGGGACCCCTGAGGAGGTACTCACGGAAGATGTCATTGAACAGGTGTATGGCATTGAGACCCGCATCAACCGTGACGGAGACTACCCTTATATTATTCCCGTCCGCCCGGCGCCTGATCCCCGAAAAGAAGATTGACAAAGCATGGGTATTCTATTGGTCTCCCAAGCCAGTGGTTACCGTCCTGATTCTGATTCTGCCGGGATGCCTTAGAATTCACCCAGCGTCGTCTGCGCGGCCTCCCTTCGTTCAAGACCGGAGACACTGACGCCAATCAGGCGAACCGGTGTCGAGGTGAGAAACGGACGTATCAGTGACTGTGCCATCTGTTCAATCAGATCATCACGGTCGGTGGCATGGCCAAACGACATGGCCTTCGTCCTCGTAATAAATCCCTGGTAGCGTATCTTCACCGTAACCGTCCGGCACCTTTCCCCATCCTTCCGGAGGCGCCTGCAGACCTCTCCTGTGAGAGTGGAAAGGGTCTGACAGAGCAACTCTCTGTCTGTCACATCCTCAGGGAAGGTGCGTTCCTTCCCAATGGATTTTCGTTCGCCCCTTCCGGCGACCGGGGTATCATCAATTCCCTTTGCCCGCGCATGCATCACCAGTCCCCACTTTCCGAGAGCAGTTCTAAGAAGGTGTGGATCAGCTGCTGCGAGGTCGCCTACAGTGGTAATCGAGAGGGACGAAAGCCGTTCCTCGGCTTTTTTTCCGATACCGGGAATTTTTCTCACCGGGAGAGGCGCAAGAAATGCAACAGCTTCGTCTGGTTGGACAATGGTCATCCCATCCGGTTTGCGGTAATCGGATGCAATCTTTGCAATGATCTTATTTGGCCCGATGCCCACCGAGCAGGTGATTTTTTGGCGATCCCTGACCAAATTCTTAATCTTTCTTCCAATGGTTCCCGCAGCGGCATATGAACCACAGGACGATATGTCACAATATGCCTCATCCACGCTCACCTGGGCAAATGCATCGGCAAATGGTCGGATCGCCTGCATAATGTCCGCTGACACCTCAGAATATAATGCGTGTCTGACCGGCAGGTAGACCGCATCGGGGCAGCGTACATATGCCTCGCTGATGGGCATTGCACTCCGGATACCATACTCACGTGCCTCGTAGGAACAGGTGCAGACCACCCCACGCCCACTTCCCCCTTTCGGATTAGCGCCAACGACCACTGGCAGACCGGCAAGAACAGGATTATTTCGGACTTCAACAGATGCAAAGAAACTATCCATGTCCACATGAAGAATAATCCGTTCTGTCTGTGCCTCGTGCATATCCTGTATGTCCTCTCTTCCTTGCAGTCTCTGCCAGTGTATTTCTATTTCGGGAATAAGGTATTTGAATTCTGGCTGAGCAGGGTGAAACTAAGAAAGAAGAGCGGGCACAAAAGTATGACGTATGGGAACAGACACTTTGATTGATCTCTCTCCTCCAGCACGCTAATAATATGAATCCCCTTTTTTGGAAGGGGATGAATAGTTCTTTCCGGGATACCCATCCGTGGTGCTGTGCACAACCTAATATCTCCTTAGGTAGAATATCGAATACCTATGTCACTCAAGACACTCCTCGTTACTCCCGCAGGAAAGGAGAAGGTCTGGGATGTTCCCGGCAGGAATCCGCCGGATATGGTACGTGCAGCAGATGCCTTCACCGGTCGGTTTGCCCGCCGGTGTGCCCAGTATGCCCGAATACATTATCCAAAGGACTGGGTGATTCTCTCGCCAAACTTTGGATATCTTTTGCCAGACGATGAGGTTCGCAATTATCGTAATGATACATTCGGGGAATACAGCCTTGAATTCGATACAATCCGCGAAAATGCTGAATATGATGAACTCCTGGGATATGATTCGGTCATTTTCCTTGGCAACCGTGAGGATTATGGAGGGTACATTGATGTCGTCAGGCAGACATTTACCGGAAGCTGGGTTGAGGTGCCGCTTGAACATGCCGCATCAGGGGGGGAGATGCTTGGCCATCTCGTCGACTCCATCACGCGGGGGACACCGCTAAGAAGCAACATCATTCATCTCTTCCGGGTACGGGTGGAAGGTCTCTTTGGGGAACTGACCCATGACATCTCCCTGTTCCCGGAAGAATCACTTTCCATCATCACTGCTCCAAACGGTTACGGGAAAACAACCATCCTCCGGATACTCCGGGCAGTCTTTGTGGGGAATGTTGACGAACTCCGGATACTTCCCTTCGGTTCCGCTGAAATGGAGTTTATTCGGGATGACTGCACCGTACCGGATGTCCGCGATACGCTTCTGATTGAAAAGCAACAAAGTTCGCAGTTCCCACTGAGAATTGATATATCGTTTACCTATATCCGCGGCGCTGACAAACAAAAACGGCATTATGTCCTCAAAGACGGAGAATATGACAGTGATGTAGTATCAACAGAACTTGCGGGAATTATTCCTCCGGTGCCGGTGAAATATATTTCTGCACAGCGCCTTTGGCATGACCGGAATCTCCGGAAAGGTATTACAGGGGATTTACTGGCTAACTATGACCGCAATCATGAGGCAGCATACGAACTTACGATCCTCGCGTATGCAGACGATGTAATCAGGCGTATTCAGGCACTCATCGCTGACTATGCCTCAATCGCACAGGAACTGGATGCCACATATCCTGCCCGGTTTCTGCAGGCGCTTGGAGATGGCAGTCTTGCCCCGTCGGCAGCAGAGATAGAAGCAGATCTTGCCCTCCTGCAAACAGAGCGGGAGTCGTTTGAAACACTTGGATTTCTGCCATATACCCGGCTTGATGAAGGGGATGTGATGATCACACCCGGAAAAATCGGAGATGAAACAGGCGTCCGGACGGCAATTTATCTGTATATCGCAGACTCACGAGAAAAATATCAGATTTTCGGAGGGTTGAAGCAGAAGATTGATCTGCTGGAGGAGACGATTAACGCGCTCTTTTTGAAAATTGACCTTACGGTTGATATCGAAAGTGGCTTTCTTCTGAAATTTATGGGACGAGACCCCATACCACCGGAGGCGCTCTCTTCCGGCGAACAGAATCAGCTGGTTATGTATTATGACCTCATTTTCAAAACAGATCCCGGCACACTGGTTCTGATCGATGAGCCGGAGATATCCCTGCACGTGGTTTGGCAGCGGCAGTTTTTGAACACCATTCTGGATATAATCGCCATCACGGGATCTGATTTTATTCTCGCCACCCATTCCCCGCAACTGATTCACACACACTGGGACAAGACCATTGACTTATCAGGGAATTATCCCGATGAAAGGTAAAAAACGCAGATTTGCCGGGTACCGCCTGGAAGAGATCTGGGCTGACCCCGATGAAATACGGGGCATGATTGAGACGATGGAGATGACCTATCCGGGGATGGGTGGGAAAGTCTTCGTGATCACGGAAGGGCCCTATGATCTAGAGGTATATGACCGCTGTTTTGACACTGAGACCTGCATTCTGCGCATTGCAAACTCAAAGGAAAATGTCTGTGAGATTGTGGAAAGTATCTGCGCACAAAAGGCATCAAGCACTGCAGACAAACCAGAGGAGGACGCCAAACGGGATGAATGCCACATCATCGGTATCATCGACAGGGATTATTCCCTTTTTGATACTACATGCAAAGACCAACAGAATATCTTCCGTACAGATACGCATGATCTGGAAACAATGCTCGTTGCCTCAGGTGCCCTTGAGAATGTTATTGACCACGTTGAAATGAATGCATTGCCGCAGACATTCTCTCAGAAAGCATACGGTTCACTCCGGCACGGAAATCTGAGGGCAGCACTGACCCGGGCAGGTCGGTACCTGGGTATGGCAGTCTTTGTGAACAATCAGGGTGGTTTTAATATTACCTTTAAGCACATCAACTGCAAGAAGCGGGACATGTTCTCGCGGTTTATCAATGCTGAGGCACTTGAATGTGATATTAAAGCGCTTAAAAAAGTGATTCTGGAAAAAAATTCCGAACGGGGTGAGGATTTCATGGATGCGTTTGAGCGAATTATCCGTGAATCCGGCGGATACTACTTTGAATACCCATGGCATATCTGCCGGGGGCATGACCTTATCTGTATTCTGGTTCGTGATCTCAACCTGCGGTATTCCCTGCGTGATGGCACGCAGATGGGGGGGCGGGACCTCGAACGTCTCCTGCGGCGTCACTATCATGAGGTGTACTTTGCAGAAACCGACCTTTGCCGGGCAATTCATCGCTGGGAAGAAGATACGTTCGGAAAGGGCATGTCCCGGATATTCTCCTCTCAGATATATCGGGTGTTGTTGTAAGATTAAAAAATCAGGTGATGCATGCGGGTTCAGATCGTTATACCGCAGATAATGGCCAAAATATGCATTGCGAGAATAATGAATTCACAGGTTACCATTCTGATGCTTGGATAAGGTCTGTGTAATGTTTTTCTGCCTGTGGCCTTATCCGGTATTCGAGAACGTGGCGCAGATGGAGCCGTAGGATAACAGACATCATCGATAGATGGTGCACATGATATCCAACTGACGTCAACGCGAAACGGTAAAACGGACCCCATATTTAAAAAAAGTATTATTGAATATTCGAATAATTGTCCACGATTTCATCCATTCCGGTATGGCGCAGATCCATAAGTTCGAGGATGACCGCATCAGAGAATATCATGGCTGCGGTCTCGAAAAGTGAGCCTGTGGGCGATTTCGGATTGTAGACCGCACCTGACCGGTGTTCACCCGTTATCTGCCGGATGGCAAAGTCAGAGGAGAGCCCTTCGTCGTCATACGGGCGGCTGTTGAGGACTACCATCACGTCAGCTATTTTTGCCATAGTAGATTCATTGCTTGATGTGAGCAACGCAAGTCTGCCGCCGATTGCCTTGGCGGTTCTGCAGATTTCAGTGATGGAATGGGTTTCGCCTGACCCCGAAAATGCAACAAGCAGGTCCCCTTCCTCCATTGCGGGGGTTATCGTCTCCCCAACGACATAACTCTCCATCCCAAGATGCATCAGCCGCATCGCAAATGCCTTGGCAACGAGCCCTGAGCGCCCTGCACCAGCCACATAGATCCGGGGAGAAGTAATAAGCGCCTGCATAAACTGCTCCTCTTCTCTGTCTGACAGTTCTTTGGCGACAGAGTGTGTTGCAGAGATGATCAATCGCATTAGTTCCTGAATTGAATAGTTTGTCCCCATATTAGCCGTACACTTGTTGGGCATGCTATATGATAACGTTCTTCACGACAGGCTCCTGCATAACGAGGGATGTTATCAGCAGCCACAGTGCCGGTATGCCCGCGCAAGTCTCTTCATGCCCTCTGCGATCTCCTCTTCTTGTGCAGTAGAGAAATTCAGGCGGAAGGTGTCATGACCGCCGCCGTCTGCATAAAAAGGGACACCGGGGAGAACTGCCACGTACTCCTTGAGGCATGTATCAAAGAGGGCCATTGAGTCCACCCCATCAGGCATGGTAACGAGCATGAACATGCCCCCTTTCGGCGTGGTATGGGAGACATCCGGCAGCAGGTCATCTAAGAGGTCGCACATCTGGCGGCAGTTCATTTCATAGACCCGGCGTACCCGTCTGAGATGACCTTCATAGTCATGGGTGATGAGATAGCGATGCATTATTGCCTGTGAAAGTGCATTCGGGTGAAGGTCTGCTGCCTGCCGAACGGCATCGAACTTTTCAATAACCGGGTTTGGTGCATAGATCCAGCCAATACGCATACCGGGCGATACGGTCTTGGAAAACGACCCGCTCATCACCCCGCATTCCGGTGCAAAAGCCTTTACCGGCATGCGGGGCCTGCCGTCGAAGGCAAGTTCCCCGAATGCATCATCTTCATAGAAAATGGTCTCCGTCTCCCGGCAGCACTCCGCACATTCCCTCCGAACGGCATCGCTGTACGCAGTCCCGGAGGGGTTCTGAAAATTCGGAATGCCATAGAAGAAGGCAGGTTTTTCTTCCTGACAGAGAGCACGAAATGCGTCCATTTCGGGCCCCTCCTCCGTCATCGAAATGGTTTTAATGCGAGGCTGATAGTAGCTGAAGGCCTCAATCGCGCCGAGATAACCCGGCCGTTCCATCCCAACTACTGAACAGGGATCCACAAGGATCTTGGCAATCAGATCCAGACATTGCTGGGATCCGTTTGTGATGCGTATTTCATCTGCAGTGGCGGGCAACCCCAGACGGGACCGATACCGTGCTGCAATACATTCCCGCAGGGGCAGATACCCGTCGGTGGTTGTATATTGGAGTGCTGCTTCTCCCTCGTCTGCAAAGACGGCCACGGCGGCATCACGAATACCTGCAACGTCGATGAGGGATGTCATCGGCAGACCGCCTGCAAAAGAGATAATTTCCGGATCTCGTGATACCGCAAAGAGCCGGTCCAGAAATGATTCCGGTGCGGCGTCAAGCCTGCGTGCAAACTGGTAGTTCATGGATGTATCTCTCATGTACTGTCTCGTTGGGAAAGACTAAAACCAATTCGATACAGGGGATACAACAGCTTCATCCCGTTTTTGTGAGGGTTAACTGAAAAAAAGGTTATGCGAGGTAGTCTGCAGGTTCAGGAATATTCTCTTTGAGGCCTTTGCGCTTCCTGATTTCCTTCACTACATCCCTGAGCATGCCAGCAGGCACCGTCTCGAATCCTGCGAATTCCGTAGACCACATAGCACGCCCTTCCGTTGCTGACCTGACATCGCCTGCGAACCCAAAGAGTTCGGCAACCGGCGCCTTTCCGACGACGGTGACGGTGTCACCTTCGGACCGCATGTCAAATACCTGTCCGCGCCGCCCCTGGATCTGGGAAGTTGCTGCACCCATGTGATCCTGTGGAACCGTGATCTGGAGGATCTGCATCGGCTCAAGGAGTGAAATGTCAGCCATCAGAAGACCGCCTTTCACCGCACCACGGACGGCAGGAATGACCTGTGCCGGACCACGGTGGATGGCATCCTCGTGGAGCTTAACATCCATGAGACGGATCTTCACATTCTGAACCTGTTCGTCAGCAAGAGGACCACCTGCGAGTGCTTCACGCCATGCTTCAAGGACAAGTTCCATCGTCTCATTCAGATACTGGATACCCTTTGTCATGTCGAAAAACATGTTGGTGCCCTGAATAGCAACCAGGCTCTTTGCCTCGTCCTTGTCAAATCCTGCCTCAACCATTGCGTCACGGCGCTCCAGTGCCGGGAGGTCCATGGAGATCTTTCCTTCTTTGATCAATTGAACGACATTGTCAGGGACTGACTCGAACTCAAGATAAAACCGGTTGTGGCGATTTGGTGACTTTCCTTCAACCGGACCTGCTGTGCCGGTAATTGTCTCACGGTAGACCACAATTGGCGGGGTAGTCACGATCTCAACGCCCTTATCACGGTGGATACGATGGGTGATGATCTCAAGGTGCAGTTCACCCATACCGGAGATCAGGTGTTCTCCGGTTTCCTCGTTGATGTTGACGACAACGGTTGGGTCTTCCTTTCCAACCTGGCGGAGCACGGTAACGAGCTTCGGGAGATCCTTCATGTTCTTTGCTTCAACAGCAACGGTCATCACAGGCTCTGAGTAGTGTTGGAGGGACTCAAAGGTCTGCATCTCCATCAGAGATGAGACCGTTGAACCAACAACTGCGTCTTTGAGGCCGGTGACAGCGACGATATTTCCGGCATTCAATGATTCGACCTCAATACGCTCCGCACCCATGAAGACACCTACCTGAGTGAGGCGGTTGATGCGCTTTGCTGAACCCATGACATACATCTCGTTGCCACGTCTCAGGGTGCCGGAGAAGAGGCGTCCGGTGGCAACTTCGCCTGCGTGCGGGTCAAAGGAGATATCGGTTACCATCAGACATACGGGACCTTCGGGATCACAATTGAGCATTGCCTGGCCTTCGGTGGTACTCGGGTCTCCATGCTGCCAGATGATGGGCACACGGCGCTTCTGGGCAACGAGGGGATTGGGCAGATGGTTAACCACCATATCAAGAATAACCTGACAGAGGGGACTTGACTTGGCGAGGGTCTTCATGTCGCCTGCCTTACAGCAGTCATACACGTCTTTGAATGAGACACCGCTCTGCTTCATGAACGGGATAGAGATTGCCCAGTTGTAGAGAGCTGAACCGAAGGCAACAGTTCCCCCTGCTGCATCAAGTTTCCAGCCATTCTTGTAGGCTTCTTCGTTCATGCCTTTGATGAGCTTGTTCACCTTGTCAATCACTTTTCCAAGGCGAATCTGCATCTCCATTTCGTCGACCTGAAGTTCATTGATCAGGCGATCTACTTTGTTGATGAAAAGAACCGGTC
>CAZFXY010000035.1:0-14736 GCA_964523185.1 uncultured Methanoculleus sp. | reverse complement strand
TCGGTGCCGATGAGGTATACGTCGACAAGTGGGGTGTGGATGTGGCAATCACCGGGTCACAGAAATGCCTTGCTGCACCTGCAGGCCTCGCAGCACTCTCTGTCTCCCCGAAGGCATGGGATGCACAGTGCGAGAACCCCCCGTTCTATTTTGACCTTCCAGCATACCGGAAGAACGCGGCCAAGAATCAGACTCCCTTCACCCCTGCCGTGCCGCTCTATCTTGCTCTGCGCGAGGCATGTGCGATTGTACTCGAGGAGGGCATGGAGACCCGGATTGCCCGCCACCGGCAGATGTCAAATGCCGTCCGGGCAGCCGCAGATGTATGGGGTCTCCCCCTCTTTGCACAGCCCGATGCGCTTCACTCCTACTCCAATACCGCAACGGCGATCTGCTACCCTGAGGGCATCACCGATGCAGCCATCCGCGGAAAAATGAAAGACCATGGCATTGAGGTCTCCGGCGGGCAGGATCACATAAAAGGGAAGATCTTCCGGATCGGCACCATGGGGGCCATCGATGCTCCGGAAGTGCTTGCAGTGCTTGCGATGGTGCAGGGAGCATTCAAAGCAGCAGGGTACTCCCTCAGGGGCGACGGAGTCTCTGCCGCCTGTGGGGTGCTGTTTGCATGAAAATCGGAGTTTGTGACACCACATTTGCCCGCGTAAATATGGGCGCTGCTGCGGTGGACGAGCTCAGGCGCCATGCATCTCTTTCCATCGAGCGATACACGGTCCCCGGTGTCAAGGATCTCCCCGTCGCTGCAAAAATTCTTATTGAGGAGCGGGGCTGTGATATCGTCATGGCCCTCGGGATGCCGGGCGGCAAAGAGAAAGATCGCCTCTGTGCGCACGAGGCGTCCCAGGGACTGATCCTGTGCCAGTTGATGACCAATCATCACATTATCGAGGTCTTCGTTCATGAGGATGAGGCAAAAGATGACAAGGAACTTGCCTGGCTTGCTGAACGGCGGGCACGGGAGCATGCCGAGAATACGGTGAAACTGATTCTGTACCCGGACGCTCTCATCAAAGAGGCAGGGACGGGTCAGCGCCAGGGATTTGAGGACGCAGGTCCCGCCCGGCACTAATCCTTTTGTAACGTTCGGGTTTTGTAACGTTCGGATTTGACACCACAGGTCAGTATGTCTGGCACGAGTTCACCGTAACTCAGGTTTTTAGCGGCAATACTACGAAACGGGGGAGGTTATTGCATCAGCCATGATGCAGATAATATGTTCTTGTCTGTCAGTAAGCTCGCGAATCCCCACTTCCGGGAAGCATCACTTTTATGGGATAACTGCCTATCTCTATCTACCTGAAATATACGATTCGGAGCTGATTGAGAACATGGTAATTAAACTTGGATTTGTTGTCGCAGAATTCAACCGCGACCTGACCTATATGATGGAGATTGAAGGCGAAGAACATGCAAAATTTCTCGGCGCAGAGGTGACTGAGAAGTTCTATGTCCCCGGCGCCTATGACATGCCGCTTGCGATCAAAAAGCTGCTTGAAGCCGGAGATGTCGATGCGGTTGTCACCATCGGCTGTGTGATTGAGGGTGCCACTCAGCACGACGAGATTGTCGTCCAGCATGCCGCCCGGAAGATCATTGACCTGTCTCTTGAATACAATAAGCCGGTCACCCTTGGGATCTCCGGACCCGGTATGACCCGCCTGGAGGCGCACCAGAGAATCGATTATGCCCGTCGTGCGGTTGAATCGGCTATCAAGCTTGTCCAGCGATTAGCATGAACACACTCTCCCGGAAAGTGGCAGGCATTGCACCGTCTGCAACGTTAGAGATCTCGGACCGGGCAGCGCAGATGCGGGCGGCAGGTATCGATGTCATCGTCCTCTCGATTGGGGAGCCTGACTTCCCAACTCCCGCTCATATCACCCGGGCGTGCATTGACGCCCTTGAACGCGGGGAGACCCACTATGCCCCGTCCTCCGGCATTCCGGCACTCCGGGATGCCATCGCTGAAAAACTGCAGAAAGAAAACAACATTCCCTGTACCCCGGGTCAGGTCATTGTTGCCTGCGGTGCAAAGAACTCCATCTACGAGGCGATGGAGGCCGTGATGAATCCTGGTGACGAGGTGCTTATCATCGATCCCTCATGGGTCAGTTACCAGCCCTGTGTCCAGCTTGCGGGAGGGACGCCGGTTCACTGCCGCGTTCGTGAAACGGACTTTCAGGTAGACGACCGTCTCCTTGAAGCCATCACCCCGAAGACGAAGATGATCGTCTGCAACAGCCCGTGCAATCCATCCGGTGCGGTGATGAACGATGCGTCCCTCCGACTGATCGCAGATGCGGCCATTGATCATGACTGCTACGTCCTTTCAGATGAGATATACGAGAAGCTCATCTACGAAAAGACGCATGTCTCCATTGGATCGTTTGACGGTATGGCAGACCGGACCATCACGGTAAACGGCTTCTCCAAGGCCTATGCGATGACCGGATGGCGTATCGGATATGCGTCAGCACCTGATCCCGTGGCAAAACAGATGATCAAGGTGCAGCAGCACACGATCAGCCACCCGGCCACATTTGCGATGCACGGTGCAGTGGCGGCCCTCACCGGCGACCAGCAGTGTGTAGAGGATATGCGGCGTGAATTTGACACCCGCCGCCAGTACATCATCGGTGCCCTGCAGGGGATGGGCTATGAGACTGCACCCGCAGACGGCGCTTTCTATGCCTACGTCAAGACAGGCGGAGACGATATGACGGTGTCCGGCGAGTGGCTTGCCAATGCCCACGTGGCGGTAACACCGGGAACTGCCTTTGGCACACCGGGATGGGTTCGCCTCTCCTACGCAGCGTCAATGGATCGGCTGGAAGAAGCGATGGGACGCATCGCTGCTCTCCCTGAATAAAATCTTTTTTGGTGTCTGTGATGTCGTCTGACCCGCACCGTGTTCTTTTTGTCTGCACGTACAACTCGGTTCGCTCAGTGATGGCGGCGGCCATCCTGAATGCGGCGGAAGGCAACCGCTACCGGGCAGAGAGCGCCGGTATTTATCCGTCTCTGGTGGACTCGGATGTGGTGGCGGTGATGCAGGAGAAGGGCATTGACCTCTCCTCCCATCACCCCCGATCCCTTGGTGCCTGTGCGGATACCGTATACGGCACCGTCATCTTTCTCTCCCCCTCAGTCCGGGAGAAAGCCTACCATCTCCCCCTGGCAGGGGAGTACATCACTTTGAATATCCCGGTCCCCGCCATCGCAGGTGCAGACGGACGGGACGGATACCGCAAACTCTGTCAGATACTCATGGATGCCATTGTCGCATGCTTTCCGGATGCTGGTCTGTAGAAGTGTTGTGGTTCGGGTCATTGATGCCACCCACCTGTCACCAAAGCTGATGGGAACCAATGCCTCGTCATTCGGCACCTCTGCAGCATACGTAACAGGCTGACGGCTGACACGGGTTAGTATGCAGGCATCAGCATCACCGGTGTCCTCATCCCCATTGGTCTGCAGACGGTTCATATATGCCGAGAGACCCTCTGCCACAGAAGTGTTTTGAAGGAAAAAACCGGAAAAACGCGAAACACCCGGGTTTTAACGCTACTGCTCTCCAGAACGGTAGCGTAAGAAAGTCTTATCTGATGCTGATTCAGATTTATTCTGATTATCTGTGAATTATCGGCGTGTACAGAAGACTCTTATTCTGACCTTTTTCCTGAACCTCTCTGTGTCCCTTGCAAAGGGGATTGTCGGAGCTTTTGCCGGATCGGTCAGTATGGTCGCAGATGCATTTCATTCCCTCTTTGATTCGGTCTCAAATATCGTTGGCCTCATCAGTATCACCATCGCCGATGCCCCCCCGGATCATGGGCACCCGTATGGGCACGGCAAGTTTGAGACAATTGGGACGATGGTTGTGGGGACACTCCTGCTCATCACCGCAGTTGTTGTCGGGTATGAGGGTTTTGGGAGGTTTTCCTCCGGGACAGTGCCGGAGATATCGCTGCTCACGGTTGCCGTAATGGTTGGGACCATCTGCGTGAATATTACTGTCGCGCTCTATGAACGTCGCGTGGGTAAAGAAGAGGAGAGCTCGTTTCTGCTGGCAGATTCACAGCACACCGCAAGTGACATCTTAGTCTCCCTCTCTGTCCTTGTTGGGTTCCTTTTCATCTGGCTGGGCTACCCGGTCGCAGATGCCATCATCGCACTCCTGATCGCTGCGCTCATTGCACGGATGGGAGTGAAGATCCTCTATGCGGCACTGGAGGTTCTTGCCGATGCCTCTGCTCCGATAGATTACGAGAGTGTTGATGCGGTTCTAAAGACTACAGAAGGCGTAATCAGCTACCATGAGTTCCGCTGCCGTGGGAAAGCGGGTGAGATATTCTGTGATCTGCATGTGGTGGTCGCCCCGTATATCACCGTTCATGAAGGGTATCTCATAGGTAAACGGGTACGCGATCGGATGATGGCCGAGGTGGAGGGCGTGGTAGATGTGATGGTGCATATCGACCCGTTCTTTGGCGTCGTCGGGCCAGCGGATACAGAAATTGGTAAGGAAATTAATATGGAAATTGATTCAGAAACGGATACCAAACGTTCACCGGAGTAAATGATACAACCATGACACAGGACATTCTCTTCGTCTGCAATCACAATGCAGGCAGGTCACAGATGGCGGAGGCATACCTGAATGCCCGCTACGGGGATCGGTATGCTGCTTTTTCGGCAGGCAACTATCCCAGTGCATCGATGAACGAGTATACCATCCGCGTGATGGAGGAGGCAGGCATTTCCATGGCGGGGCATGCACCAAAACCACTGGAGGTGTTCATGAACCAACCGTTTGACACGGTGGCCCGGCTCTGTGACTGCTCGGGTACCTGCCCACCATTGCCGCCTGCCCGCCGGGTGATTGACCACCCCATCTCCGATCCCTCACGATTTGAGGGGGATAATATCGATATTACCGAGGGGTTCCGGGAAGTGCGTGACCTTGTCTTTGCATGGGTGGATGAAACCTTTAGCACCGAATCAGCAGGCGTTACCATCACCTGGCAGCGGCCCGCAGGACCCATGCCACCTGCCATACTCTGTTCTGACACCGGACGCCCTCTTCAGGAGGTCATCCGTGACATCCGGTCTCAGCTGGAAGGGCAGGGCATCCCCTCTACTGTAACCGAAGAGGATGGCCCGGTGCAGCTCCTCTTTAATGGCGTGCCTTTTGAGAATATCGTCCCCATCTATGTGCCGAAGACCTGCTCGATGTGCGGCACCTGTGACGGTTCAGAAGGGGAATGTACGGGGGGCAGAAGATACGAGGGTATCCCGGAATCGGTGGTGCGTCTTGCTGCGATGCGGGCTGCAGGACTGAAATAACGCATTTCCTTTTATAAGGTTTTTTCGGGCTTCGTTTTGTTCATATATCGGCGGTGTTCCTCTCCTCGACTGCATGCGTTTTTAGCTATCATCACACACAAAAAGGATCTCGTCTTCAGTTACTTCCTGTTCCTCCTCTTCATACTCCGCAGGCGCTGCCAAAAGCATTGCATATACAAGGGCTGCACCAGCGAGGCAGCCTGCGGTGAGCACCAGAATGAGGGGATTAAAGATTGCGAGAATAATGAGCGCAAATGTCCCTATTCCTGCTATTCCTGCGATCTGTGCTCTTTTCATGCCCATGCTCCACCCTACGAATATATTAACCAGAAGAGAGTATTAGGGGATGTCATGATGAATATTGCTGATCTTTTGTTCCGCCCGGCGGTCTTCTTTTCCGGCCGTCTTAAAGGGGATAAACCGGGTCTGAAGATGCCTCTTGCAATTGTTCTGCTCTATGGGATTGTGGGTGCGGTGTCTGCTGCCTATGTATCTTCAGTGACGATGGCAATGATGCCCTCAGAGATAGCAAATATAGGGGCGCTGCTCCTTGGCATCGGTGTGTTTGCGGCATTTATCGGAGCTCTGTTGATCTGGATCATTGTTGCCGCTGTCTTCCACGGCATATCGGCACTTCGGGGGGGAAAAGGGGATTACCAGCGTACCCTTGCGGTGACCGGTTATGGCAGTCTGCCAATGGTATTCGGGGCCATCATCTCCTCGATAATTACCTATGCCTACCTCTCCGGTGCAAACATCTGTCCGGTACCCGATCCAATGCAGTTCAGTGCTGCCGTAGCTGAACTCATGTCATGCACCCCGATGGTGTTGACAGGGGTCATTTCGCTTGTTTTTGTTATCTGGAGTGCAAATATATGGGTATTCGGGATGCAGGAAGCAAGGGGCCTTTCCGGAAAAGACGCCCTGATCACCGTCGGCATTCCGGTTCTCATATATTGTCTGATTACGTTGTTTCCCCTTATTGGGTGATGTGAATGAAATATCGAAATCCATTTACAGTTTTTTGTATTCTGTTGGGGCTTTGTATCGTCCCGGCAGCAGCAGCGGATGCTGCAACAGTTATTGAAGGTCAGCTGGGCGTCACCGATGTGAATATTGACCCCGGTGTCTTCATGTATGGAGATAGCGGAACGGTCAAAGTCACGGTAACAAACACCGGCACAACGCCGGTTGCAGTATCACGGGTCAAACTCTATTCCAATGAACTTAGTATCATGGGCGATGAAAACTATGGATCTGTTGGAACCATCGGGCCGGGAAACAGCCTGCAGTTCACCTTTACGATAATCGCAACCGCACCAGACGGCATCTATTATCCGCTCTTCTATCTCGACATGCGGGATGCCTCCAGTCTGCGCTACCGGGTGCCCGTCAAAGTGGAGAACACGGGCCTCTCTGTTTCTGTCACTGACCGGCCGGACGCTTTTACCTCCGGAAAAAAGGAGGATGTCACCATTATGGTCGGAAATCCTCGCGAGAACACGGTGAACGGTGTCGTGATCACCCCGGCGACAAACGGCTACGAAACAACCGAAACCTCGCACTTTATCGGAACCCTTACGCCGGATCAGGCGGCTGATGGAACCTTTTCCGTAACTCCCTACTCGGAGACGCCGATGGAGTTCACCATCCATTACCGGAACGGGATGAATAATCATGAGGTCACCACAGCAGTACCGGTCACGTTTGGCATCGGCCGGAAACAGGCGGAGGCAGTGCTCAACAATATCGTAGTTGCACCGCAAGGAGATCACTATATTATTACCGGCGATGTCACGAATGCCGGTCTGGAAGACGCGAAATCCGTGGTGGTCACCACGGGTTCTCCGGCGACTCCGGTAGACCCGTACCGCTCCTACGTGATCGGGGCCCTTGAGCCGGACGACTTTGCAAGCTTTGAAGTGACCTTCTCAGCGAAAGCGGGCACCAAGGAAATACCGTTGATTACAAGTTATAAGGATAAGGATGGCAATCTTTACTCAGATCAGATCAGTGTCCCGCTCTCCTCAGTTGCAGGTCAGGACGGTAAGGGTCCGGAGGGGGGGGATAACCTGTCTGTTATCTGTATTGTGGTCTTTGTGATCAGTGCCGCGGTGGTTGCCGGCGTCATCTACTACTCATGGAAAAAGAAGTAAAGAGCCCGGTCTGTGCTGAGGAACTTTCACCGGACGCAGTCATCCGGCTGGAAGGGGCGACAAAAATCTACTCTCTCCCCTTCGGTGATGTGGTAGCACTGGGCGGGGTCTGTATCGAGGTGATGCCCGGTGAGTTTATCGCCATCATGGGTCCCTCAGGTTCTGGGAAATCCACCCTTCTCAATCTCATCGGCAGTCTTGATGTCCCAACATCAGGAGATATCTATATTGACGGCCAAAATACCCGCACGCTCTCGGATGATGAACTCACGGAACTGCGGCGGGATCACATCGGCTTCATCTTTCAGCAATTCAATCTGATTCCCCTTTTAACGGTCCTTGAGAATGTAGAATACCCCATGATTATCAAGGACCGGCGGTCGGTGAAGGGCAATTCCCGTGCTCGGGATCTCCTGCTGAAGGTCGGTCTCACCGAACAGATGCTTGCGCACAAGCCGAGAGAGCTTTCCGGCGGACAGCAGCAGCGGGTGGCCATTGCCCGGTCACTGATCAATGACCCGGCCATTCTCCTTTGTGATGAGCCGACGGGCAATCTGGATCAGGCGACCGGAAAGATGATCATGGACATGCTTTCCGAAGTCAACAAACGGGGTAAAACGATCATCATGGTCACGCATGATGTCGACGTCGCGGCCTACGCAGGCCGGATCATCACCATCGTGGACGGGAAGGTTGCATGATATTCTTTGAACTCTCCAAACGCAGTATACGTCTCAACTGGATGCGTTCGTTTTTAGCGGCCGCAGGTATTGTTATCGGCGTGGTTGCGATCTCATCCATGGGTATTCTTGGCAGCTCTCTGACGCTGTCAGTCACTGAATCCCTCTCGTCAGTAGGCGATTCAGTTATTATCGTTCCTGTGTCGGGGCAACCCGGTCCGAATATGGTGGCAACGGATGCCCTCATCACCAGTCGTCAGCTCCAGCAAATCGAGCGGGTGGTCGCCCCGAATGAGGTGGTGCCCATCTATGCCGGCGGTAGTAGAATCGAGATCGGTCAGGAAAAGACGGTGGTTTCCATCTATGCCATCAGGCCGGACCAGATCCCCGTAATGGTTACCATTGCCGATGGCATCGCTCCCCGCAGTACCAGCGGCGCCCTTGCCGGGGCTGTGCTTGCAGACAAGTATGATCTAAAGACCGGCAGCCGGGTAAAAGTCGGCGACAAGACCGTACGCATCACGGGAATTATGGAAGAACAGGGTATGGGCTTTGACATCAATCCGGACAATGCCCTCATCGTATCGGATAAGTGGTATTCCTCAACCTATGAACAGGACAACTATGATCAGGTGATTGTCAAGGTGCGTGATATCAATGACATCGATGCGGTGAAACGGGCAGTGGAACGAACACTCAACCGCCGGGACGATGAGGTGACGGTCTATGATACCCGGATGCTCCTCGAGATCATCGTAGACACCTTCAATCAGATTTCTGTCTTTACGACAGCCATTGGCGGAATATCTCTGTTAGTGGCGGGGGTCTCCATCTTTAATGTCCAGATGATGTCGGTTACGGAACGAATAAAGGAGATTGGCATCATCCGGAGTATCGGAACCAAACGGTTTGAGGTGCTGAGGATGTTTCTGTATGAGGCCCTTATCCTTGGTTTGATCGGATCGGTTATCGGTGGTATTCTCTCTTTTGCAGGCGGTTACATTGCCGTGTCTATTATGCTGCAGGACGCGTCCTATCTGTTCTATCCACAGACACTCTTCTATATCCCCTACGGGATGGGTATTGGTCTCCTTGTCACCCTCGTCTCCGGTCTCTACCCGGCATGGAAAGCGGCAAATCTCAATCCGATTGAGGCACTCCGGTTTGAGTAAAAAAAACAGAAAAACACCTTATTTTTTTGGCGTTTCAGACGTTGTATCCGGAAAAACAAGGTGTATGGCCTGCAGCACGGGATATTCTTTCGTAAGGTATTCCCACCATTCATAGGATCCGGTAAACGAGACGATGGATAGAGAGGTTCCGCTGAGTATCAGGACACCGAGCGGTTCTTTCTCACCGGTATACCAACCGGGATACGAGGTTGTGCGGGTTTGTGACACCGGAATGATGGTTACACCGCCTCTCGTGTATGGGCACTCTGCACTGATATGCTCCTTCATCTGCTTCGCACCATGTTCCATACCACCGGGTGGCGGATAATTCTGAACACTGGCGGTATCAGAAAGAGCGGGTGGGCAATCCGGATAGCACCTTCTGTCTTTCCTTCCACCACGTGGTCATGAAACTCTGCGGCGGCGGCAAGAGAGACACGCCCCCCCGTTGCCATCAGCATGCCCCGGAGAACCATCAGGATGCCAAATACCTGCCCGGTACGTGCCGCGTCACCCAGCCCGACCCTGACAGAGGCAGACAGGTGGTCAATTTCAACCTGGCGCAGAAGAGGGCCCGTCTGTGGGAGCACCGCGTCTGCAATGCCGATAATATCGGGTGCCGGTGATTCACTTTCTGTCCCCATCTCTTCTTTTTGGTTGGCCTTCGGCAGAATTTTCCAGAATGTCCGACCGCAGAGTGATACCTCAATGCCGGTCCTGTCGAGGACATCTGCGTGCAGGGAGAAAATCCCCCACTTTGCACAGAATGTTATGAAAGGCGTCGGCGCATCCCGGCAGAGTTCAGCCCGGCTGGTAAAGGTCACCGGCACTGCCCAGAGAATGATGAGCAGGGCTGCAACGAAGACAACCAGGAGCGTTGCTGCTACGAGAAGGATGCCGTATGCCATAAAAAGGAGGGGTGGGTGCTGTCCCGGTTATGCAGTGTGTGTACCTTCCGGCATTCCACCGGAGGATTCTGTTCCAACGGCTTTTTCCGGTTCTTTCTTTTTGGTCATCGTTTTCAGGGTATCGGTCACCTGTGGCAGGATGTCCTCGCCGATGGTGGCAACGACCTCAGCTAGCCTGGAATGTTTTTTGAGGGACACCACCTGCACACTCTCGAGCCCTGTCAGGTTCTTGTGTATGATGATGAGTGCAATCGGTGAGACGCCACCGCCAGCCCCAGCTCCGGCCACTTCACCTTTTCCTTCACCTTTTCCTTCGCCTTTCCCGTCTTCTTTTCCCTCACCTTTCCCGTCTCCTTTTACCATCCCGCCACCAAAGCCAAATCCGAATGATGCGATGGGAATAATTACCTTATCTCCCGTATCGATCGCATCGCCCATTATGGTATTCGCACTGATGAGGCTGCCGAGCTCATCGGTTGCCAATTTAAATAAATCTTCTCCTGACATCTGTGTCACCAGCCGTTAGTGCTCTCTCAATATACATTAAGATTACGGCCTCCCGGTCTGGTGAGCCGTCCTGAACGGAGCCTTGCCAGCCTGAGAGAGAGATATGACTCCTGACTCTCTGAATCTTTCCCGGTTGTCGTTTTGGCGAGCATTTTATTAGAGATTATCCGGGTCCTGGAGAACCGGACAGAAGTTGCATATGGAGTGCCAGATCTCCTCCTCCTTGTCCCGGATGGGACAGTAACAGATACCCTTTTTGGTGTGTACGGTAAACCCGCCGGGGAACGGGGTTCCCATCGGGTGGCCGGGCTCATCACGGACAAAGATCGCAAATGCACACAGCAGGTAATAAAAAAGCCGATAGAACGGAACCATTCTCTCGTTGTCACCGGGATACGGAACGTCCTGTTCTTCCCGGAGACAGGCATCCGGGATCATGCGGCAGTATCTTTCAAATGTTTCCCGATCGGTAATTGGTTCCTGCATATGTTCCCACGCTCTGTTTCGATCAGAATTTAAAAGATCATGGTACCGGCCAAAGAACCACTTCTCTGCGTACGGGCGGAACTTCTCACGATAGGGCATCGGCAGCAGGTTAATATCCTGCCTAACCCGTGCACTAATCACGGCCAAGTCATACCGGTCGAATCGTTTCACCTCACGAACAAGCATGGCTCCAAGATCCCCTTTTGTCTGGGCCGTCATCATATCCGCTGCAATCCGGTGAATCTCCGTATCCACGCTGGTGACCGTGCGCATCAGGGGTTCTCCTCCGGGAATTCCCTGCCTCCTGCATGGGTGTAATGCTCAATGGTGCCGGTGACCGTGAGGGTACCATCCCGGTAATCGGAAACGGCCCCGTGTCCGCCAAAGATGGTGCAGGGCCGGCCGGTCTCGCTGGTGAATTCCTGTGCAATCCCGGAGAGGGCATGCCGTTCGGTTCGTGCAAGATCTGAATCCACGTTAACCGAGGTGACAAGGTAGTCGGCATAGGAGTTATAGCGCCGCCGCTCCTCGGTGAGACTCGCAAAATTCATGAAACTGTCTGCGGTGAAGAGGTAGCCTTCCTTTGGGCAGTAGAGAACAAGTTCGCCCACCTGGTGACCACCTGGTGTTTCCAGTATTTCAAAAGCGAGATCGCCGATGGTGAGGTGACATACCACGGGGAAGATGGAGCGTTTCTCCCCATTCTCCGGCCTGATGAGGTGGATATGTTCGTCTGCCGGAGGGTTCCATCGGGAGTAGAGGGCGATCATGGTGGTATAGATCTCTTCGAGCACCATTCCCTCACTCCGGGATCCCCACGCCCGGTTGCCGGTTCGGATGATCTCCCGGGTCGCGGGGTGCATCAGTGCCGGCACATCAAAAAACCCGCCCGCACCACAGTGGTCTGCATCTCCGTGCGAGACGATGATGCAGGTCAGCTCTTCTGTGACCGGCAGGCCGTATGCGGCAAAAAGCTGCATCACATCCTGATGATAGACCCCGTATCCGGTATCCAGCATCTGTATTCCGTCCAGTGTCCGGAAGAGATAGATATTTCCGCCGCTGGGGAGCTGGATGGCATAGAGTGTCACCTCCTCGGAGAGGGTTATTACCTGCACATCTGCATAGAATCCGTCCCCGCAAGTCGATGCGATATATTCACCTGCTCCCAGCACATTTTGAAATACGGTCCTGGGGTTCTCCCCGCGGGCGGTCAAATCCTGTGCGGTGTGGTTGATGTCACCCAAAAACCGCAGCAGAAAATTGTCGTCCGGGGTGTCGATGAGTGTGCGCATCTTCTGGGCAAACCGCAGGTAGAATACCGTGTCATCGAGGGTCTGACCGGTGCAGTCGAACTCCAGCACCTCAATCAGGTAGTGTGACTTGAGTGTATGGAGAAGCTCTTCGACGGGGCTGCTTTCCCGAACGCTCATGCTTATGGTGACCCGGTCCGGGTGAATGCCTACATCATCAAAGGTGATAGAGGTGATCTCTGCCCCTGCCCCCGTGGTCATCGTCAGGAAATCGTTGAGCGCCCCGGATTCATGCGGCAGGTGAATCTGGATCTTTAGGGAGGCATAGGTTTCAAGGGTTGTCTGCAGATAGCCGATATCAGCAAGCCTCTGGCGAATGCTTTCGTACTCCTCAGCCGTGGCGGTCACTTCAAAAAATACCGTGTGGGGGTCGATACCGCGATCGAAATGAATCCGGTTGATGTTGCCATTATGCTCCGTGATGATGGCGACGCCCCGTTGGAGGGCCCCGGTCTGGATGGGGATGGTTGTGACAAATGCGTATCGATTCATGGTTTTATTCCGATTTTGTCATATATTTTCGATATTCAGGCAGGACGAAAGAGGATCATTGCCCAGCCGATGGCTTCCCGCCCATACAGGATGTATTCATCCTGTATCGCCTCAAGATAGGCGGTGAGGTCTGCTGCCTCGGGGGTGCCGGGGTGTTCCTGCAGCCAGGTAGCCGTGTTGGTCCAGATGCCGGACTCATAACGATCCCAGTCTGCCGGTGTCGCATTCCAGATCCATACCGGCACATAGCCCTCCTGCCGGCCGGCGGAGATCAGCTCATACAGGGTTCGAACCTCCGGCCATTCACGGGCAAACTCGGGAGGTGTGCGTGATGCTTCCCAGATTCTGTCACCGAAGAGGATGAAACCTTTTTTGCCGGCCCGTTCTGCGCAGGCGTGGATGGCCTCATCAGGCCCTCCCCAGCAGTCAGCAGAGCCAAGTGAGATGACGAGATCTGCTTCCCCCGGGAATGGCGCTGTTGTCGCATCGCCGCAGATAAATTTTAGCTGCCCCGAAAGCCCGGCACTATCTGCCGCAGCTGAAGCCACCCGGCACGCGTCATCGCGGATGTCAATGCCAAATCCACTGCAGCCGTATGCGTCTGCAAGAAGGATGAGCGCCGTCCCGTTGCCGGCCCCGACATCGATCACAAAACTGTCTTCTTTGATCTCTGCAGCACGCCCTGCTTCAAGTATCGCGGTATCTGTCACCGGATTCATGTGCCGAAGACTGCCCTGGGTGATATGGATAAGTGTGTGTTCGTTCATGGTAACGCTGGCCGTTTTCGGCCTTTATAAATGATATGTGCGGTATCGGAAAAAAAGGGTTGGCAGAGTGTCATTTTACTTTAAGAGGTACTCGCGATATGCATCGGGGATATCAGTTGCCCTGGTGATAATGTCGTGGTTCAGTTCCCGGATGGTCTCAGATGCCTGTGCGACATGAGACGCCTGCACCAGAATCTGTATACGAATATCCTCATCGGTGATTTCTCCTGCGATATCCTCGAGGTTCTTGCTGATGTCATGCAACGGCTCCTTCAGACGAAGCGCAGTCTCGGTGATATATCCGACCAGCGCATAGTGCTCTTTTTCTGCCATTCCGGAGATTGCCCAGATGACAATCGCAACCACACCATACATCAGGCCACGCATGACAATTGATGCTTCAAAGATACCGGTCAACAGGTAACCGTTGATGATGTGCAGCAGCCCCAGTGCAGTGCCCATATAGATGACCCCTTTTCTGTACCAGAGGCCACCGATGGCGATTAAGAGATAGGCAAAAGAGGTGTACACAATGGAGATGCCCAGGATCAGATGGCAGTAAAACTCCATCAGTATGGCGATGACGACGAGGGTAACCCAAATAATGGGCTTTGCCGTTTCATATTGGTTCCATTCAGGCTCAGGTGTCACCAGATCACTTCACTGATCTAGATATGCCCGCGCGAATAATAAGGCCTTTTGGTTAATGCACCTCTTTGTGTAGGGAAATGGTGGATATACGGCATGGGGAATTTCGTTTTTTCCTGTATTTCACGAATGTACGGTGCCACGCAAAAGTCACCAAAAAAACACCGGATCATTCTCGGGATCTTATTCGTCGGAGTAGTTATATGCGTGAGGGCGCCTATTTGCTATTCAATGCTGAAT
>CAZFXY010000034.1:12697-15219 GCA_964523185.1 uncultured Methanoculleus sp. | reverse complement strand
CTTCTCCACGAGCCCGGCAAGGTTTTGTGTCTCCGGGTCTGCGGCCACCTTACTAAGAGAACCAGTAAAGTCGCCCTCAAGTGCACGTCGCAGCGCATCTTCAATAATTTGTAATGACATGGGAATCACTTAGATCACTTGTATCTGCATGAAACACGGAACGGGCAAACATCCATCCGAGCACGCAGACAAGGAAGATAATTATATAACTTACCCCCCAATTGATTAAATACCCTTCCATTACTGTCTGTCGGGAAACGCCCAAAAAACAGATGAAATACTCATAATTTCGGGATGAAACCACCAATCCATTCAATAATGCTCAGAACTTCTTCAGGAAAGATAGCCGATAGTGCATGCCAATAGCATGACCGACAGAAAACGAGAAGGGGAAAAAAGGGGGTTGTCACCGCTGCCGGTAAATGAGGTATCCGGCGATTACTCCGGCGAGAATTACAAAGATAAACATCCATCCTTTCGAGAAATCCATTTCTTTTCCGGTCTCACTAAAGGTAAAGTAAGAGATCTCCCCGTTTTGTCCTGCGGCAACAAACCCGTCATCGGTAGAAACGAATGCCCGGATACTGGTGTCTCCAAGCCTCTGCACCCATTCCTTTTCACCCTCCTGGGATACGCCCATCACCAGATACTGCGGATTACCATTTACAAGATTTGCGTCATAGCCCAGCAGATAGTACCCGCCGCCGGGGGTCGCACCTGCATGGTATATCAGTTCCATCCGCTTGGGATAAACAAACACCTGATTCACTGCACCGGTCTCATTGAGAATGAGAACGGCTGCTTCATCTTTTATGGTAAGGGCAGGGGCAATATATCCACCGCCGGGAAGGGGATTGATGTGGAGCACATAGCCAATACCCTCCTCACCATAGCGTTCTTCCCAGACCACACCCCCATCCTCGTCCAGGTACATCACCAGTCCTGCCGCATCTCCAGAGGCAATCACCGGTGTGGCATAGCCAGCCACGATATAACCATCACCCACTGCCTTCACCGACTGTATACGCCCGATGCCGGTGCCTGATGAGTCCGCATAGGTCTTGTTCCAGAGGGGAGTGCCGTCTGCATCCAGACGATAGAGAATGGGATGCAGGTAGTTTGCAGCAATAATAACACCACCTTCAGGGACAGCATCCACCGAAGATACTTCACCAAGAGGCAGATGCCACATCCACAGGATTTTACCATTGGGGGTGACTCCGGCAAAATCATGGGTATCGGTGAAGACCAGATACCCGTTTTTTTCCTCCCGAATGTACCGGATAACAGAGGCGCTATCCACGGCTACCGTCATGTTTCCAATGACCGTGCCGTTTTTTGCTAAAAACCACACCGCAGGGCCATTCTTTGCAGCACCCGCCGCGACAAACCCACCTGTAGCAGGGGATTCAATAAAGGTCGCCACCTCAGCTGCATTATCGATGGTGATTGTCCGGCTCAAATCCAGCGGCTGAATGGCCACAGCAGCCCCACAGACAAGGAACACGACCAAACAGACCAGCAGCACCAGTCTCATATACACTCTCATTATGAGAATGGTTGTTCGTCGGTGCTAATAGTATTCTCCTTTCCCGTTGCGGTCTGTAGTTCATCCCTTGTCCATTCATCTTCCTCCTGCCGGAGACATTCCGGGTAGAAAAGGTTCCGGTGAAACAGCAAGCGGAATGCAGAAGGGAAAGATGACATCAGAGCACAAAGAGAAGAAGGGATCCCTACGGACGGCAACAGAGGAGGCATGGGGCGGGAAGATATGGGGCGGGGAGATATGGGGCGGGGAGGCATGTCTCAATTCACTGCATCTTCTCTTCGATCCTCTTCAGAATCACTCCTATCTCCCGGAGTTCCCGGAGCACGCCAGCATCGGCTGCCTGCCCGGACGGTGATGCGGCTGAGACAAAGGCAGGGGCCGCTGAAATTTCCGCACCGGTGACGGCTGCGACCGGGTGGCCGGACCGTACAAAGTCCATGATAATGGCACGCAGCGGTTCAGGGTCATGGATACCCTGGAGTTTAATCTCCGCCATCTGATTTCCCGAGTAGCCTGCGGTCTGGATACGCAGATTTGATATCCCAAAAATCCGCATCACCGGGCCCTGGATGATGTCAACGTTTGTGATACGATTATAGGGGACGATACCTGTCTGCCTCCAAAGGACACCGCGGCCCCAGGTCATCTCAGTCGGAGTGAGCAGATAGCGGACGGTGTCGTAATAGAGATAGGCCCACAGGCCGCCTGCGAAAGCAAGCACGGCAAAAATACCGGCCGCCACGGCAAGCGCATTGCCTGCCCCGTCTGTTATCCCAAATATCATGAATGCAAAGAAGAATGCGGGAATCATCATACCGAATGCGGTCACGATGATCAGATACGAACGGAATGAGGGGTCGGGGATGAATACACTATCAATCTGAACAGACATACCTACCCATTCAGATACCGGTTATTAATAACCATTTGCCTGATTCGACAGTGGGTACATCTCAAGAGGAAATTTATACGT
>CAZFXY010000034.1:0-12597 GCA_964523185.1 uncultured Methanoculleus sp. | reverse complement strand
CTCTCAATAACCGTCTCTCAATAACCGTCTCTCAATAACCGTCTCTCAATAACCGTCTCTCAATAACCGGCCGGTATGAAACAAACACTCATCTTCTGGTGCTGCAAAAATGAATGGTATGAGAGGAATTCTCTCACAACTATGGGCACGGTTATCCGGCAACGCCAGGGCGGAGGGGACCATCTACCGGCCGGAGATCGACTGTATTGTGGATACCGCATCGGTGACATGCAGTGAAACCCTACCCTCGGGAGATGTGCTTCCCGCATACCAAAACCGCCTTACACGGATAGAGACATTCTGGAAATCCGCAGGGGAATGCCGGGAGAAAGAGGTACTGCTCGCTCTTCTTGCAGGTCATGTCAGGGGGTATCCACAGGAAAGCCTTCGCCAGATGATGACAAATTTTGAGCACAAAACACGCGACATACCTGCTGATTACCGTGACCCTCTGCTGATCGCAGTCCATGAGGAAATCTTCAACACGCATCATCGCCTGCTGACGGCGGCAGCCTCTGGAGGCACACGACCCTGGCGCAGCGTATCCCTGCGGACAGGCCATGCAGATTACTGCCGGATGGTGCAGCGGGCAACCGCACGAAAGGCAGAGGAAAAGGATCCATCCCTCCTTTCGCTCCACTATGCACTTGCCTGCTATGCCATGTTCGTAGAAGATGGACCGGGACACCCTGTGGATACACCCTTTCCCGGTGGGCTTACGGTTGCGCAGGACGGGCGTATCTGTTACTGTCCGGTCCGGGATCATGCAGACGATGTACCCTTTGCCCTCTGCCCCTTCTGTCCGGCAATCCAGACCACCGGAGTGCACCTCATCCGTGATCCGCATGAACGGGAACGCCTGCAAAAACAGGGATATATTGATAATTATTTCACCAATTTCAAGGGATAATAGCCGCTCAGAAAAAAAGACGTCGATAATGCCTGCTGCAGCGATAACGGCCCCTCCCCACACAAAGATAGGCAGAATACCCGGATATACTCTTGCGGCCAGCATGAGTCCGGAACCAGCGATATAACATCCTGCCCGTCTCTGCTGCATCGGGTCTTTCAGAGCCTATCAATGGAGCGCGAATCCCCCTTTCACACGGTTTCTTCATGATCCAATGACGGTTTCATCAAAGGTTATGCTCCAAATCCACCACCATAAGAGGAACACTGTCAGGTGCCGCGGGGGAGCGATCGCTCTGAACCGTGGTATTCCTACACACGTAACCGTGGTATTCCTACACACACGTAACCGTGGTATTCTTACACACACGTAACCCGGACGATTACATTGCCTGTATGAGTGCCGTTCAGACACCACGGACCTTTCAGACGCAACATTGCGTGCTTATTGTTCCGTTCAGGAATCAGGGAGGTAATAATCTTCCCGCCGAGGTGAATCTTTTTTCTTTGCATTCAGTTCATCCCGGGTCACTCAGACCGGACATTCACAATCAGGAACTCTTGTCATCGTTTCCTGACTCTTTTTCGCCCTACATTTCAGCAGTTCTTCAGATGGGAATGGCATCACTTATTTCTGTGCCATCGGTGTACACAACAACGTAATAGACAGCAACCGGCTTTCCCGTGGTGCCCGTCTCAACCGGTCCAAGCACCGCCCCCATGTGTGGATTTTTAAAGGATAGTAATCGCGATGACTGGCCACCTTCTGCAAGAATCGCTATCCGCAGGTCTGTTACATCCCTGCCATCGGCAGTACCCTCATATTCAACAGACATGGCCCCGTCTTCAAGGGTGACGCCAAATCGAACATTCCCGGTGCTGGTAACGGTTGTCGCACCAAAAAAAACAGACATCAGCAGATATATGGATATGATAGCCGTTACCCCAAGAATTGCGACAACAACACCTTTCCTCGGTAACGTGAAACGCTTCTTTAGCGACTGACCACAGACCATACAGATAGTGCCCCCCTCCTGCACCGGTTCACCGCACCGCGGGCAGACATTCTTTTTTATTCCAATACACCCCCAACGGCTTATTCTATGAGTATTATGAGCACAAATCTCATCAATATTGTTATCCCTCCGGACCAAACCTGCCTCATTCAAAGAGAACCTTTTTTTTGTATGCCTGCTGTATCAATTGAATAATCAGGTACGTGGAACAACGGGTGCATGGGATACCCTGCAAAAGAGCAGGTATACCAGCCCCCGGGTGTACCATCTGAAGGTGTGCAGCTATGATCAGAGTGGCAATTAATGGATATGGAACAATTGGCAAACGGGTAGCCGACGCAGTGGCCGCCCAGCCGGATATGGAAGTGGTCGGTGTTTCCAAAACCCGGCCATCGAGTGAGGCATATATCGCAAACAAACGAGGGTATCCCCTTTATATCGCAGATATTAAGAAAAAGCCAGCCTTTGACGAGGCGGGCATTGAAGTCGCAGGCGATGTAGAGGAGATGCTTAAGAAGTGCGATATCGTTGTGGACGCAACACCGGGCGGCGTGGGTAAAGAGAACCGAAAAATCTACGAGCTCTTCAATGTAAAAGCAGTCTGGCAGGGCGGCGAGAAACACGAGACAGCAGGCATCTCATTTAATGCATCATGCAATTACCGCGATGCCTATGGCGCTGACTTTGTGCGGGTGGTGTCCTGCAACACCACCGGCCTGTGCCGCATCATCCAGCTTGCAGATGAGGCGTACGGAGTAAAATCAGTCTTTGCAACGATGGTACGACGCGGGGCTGACCCAAGTGATATCAAGAAGGGACCCATTGACGCCATCGTCCTGAACCCGGTCACCATCCCGTCTCACCACGGGCCGGATGTGAACACCGTCCTCCCGTTTATCGATATCGTGACAACGGCAATCATCGTGCCGACGACCTTTATGCATATGCATGTGATCAGGATGGAGCTTGCTCAGAAAACCACACGCGAGGATATCCTCGGTCTGATACGAAACCATCCAAGAATCGGGATCGTGAAGGGTGCCACCGGCATCACCTCAACAGCAGAACTCCGGGAACTCGCCGCCGATATGGGCCGCCCCCGCGGTGATCTCTGGGAATCCTGCGTCTTCGAGGATTCAGTCTCGATCGGCAAAAACAATGAACTCTATCTCTTCCAGGCCATCCATCAGGAGGCAGATGTCGTGGTCGAAAACATCGACGCCATCCGCGCGATGATGAAGGCAGCAGACACTGCAGAAGAGTCCATTCGGATTACCAATGCGGCGCTCGGCTTCACGGCGATCTAATCATCGTTCTTCCTTCGTGGAAAGAAAAAAATGCTGGAAACCGATGTGACAGGAAGCGGTGTCACACACCTAAAAACAGCGGTGAAGAGAGTGCGTCCCCCCAAACCCAACTACATACACGTTTTTCCAAAGAACGCGTGCAAACTCTTCACCCATCACCTCAATGGAAAAAATCTTCGAACTCGCCACATCGCGTACAGAGCAGGACGATCGAATGGTAAGAGAAAATACTGTGTTGTCTGCCGTTGTTTCAGGGTTCCTGCAGACAGCAGCAATGGTGCCTACAGATATGAACCTGTCAGATCATGACTCCACAAAACTCCAGTGCTGCTCCACAAACTCCAGTGCTATTCCAGTGCTGCTCCACAAAACTCCAGTGCTGCTCCACAAAACTCCAGTGCTATTCCAGTGCTGCTCCACACTTATCCCGTTGCGAATGGGTGCCTGACTGAACAGAGGTACCGTTTCCAGGATCACTGCACCGGATCATCACGTATTCCCTCTTCAAACAGCCCCTCAGACCCAAAAAAGTCCTTTTCCGGATTAATAATCCCGGTATCGCTCGCATCCGGACCGGGGGACGCCGGTTCTGCGGGTTCAACGATAAAGTTCTTCTTCACCTTCTTCTCCGCTTTGCCGTAGCGTTCTTTTGCAACCTGAAGATGCACCATCAGGGTGTGAACACCTAGGCTTCTTCCTGAGAGTATCACATCATATGTTCCTGGATTCGTGAAATGCTCAACAGAGGTTCCGTCGATGTACACCGTGCAGACAAATCCACGGTATGGCCCTCCAGGTGCATCCGCCGTTACCTCAGCGCGTGCGAGTATATCGTTTTCCCGGAGGGTAACCGGCAGATGAACCGTTACCTCAGGCCGTATTCTGTGCCGCAGCATATCCCTTGCAACCAATCCGGTGCACAGAAAGAGAACGAAAAACGGGGAAGCATATATCACGGTATTGTGAATATTCGGGCTGATGTCAAGCTGATTTATTACCCCGTCCTCATCAACGTCCCAGGCAAGAGCAATCGCAGACGCCGCATAGGTTATTGCACTCTCAGAATCACCCGTTGCATAGCTTTTTTGTGCATTCTTAAGTGCCTCTCGGGCTTTTTCCGGATGATAATCAAGATTATCGGATATCGCCTGTTCTGCTTCTGCTATTGCCCGCGGCGCCATTGAAACAAGAATCACTGATAATGAGGCGCCTTCTGCACCAATGTCCGTTTTTTCCTCATGGCTCTCATAGCCAAATTTTTCCAGACGAAGCGTGTGCAATCCCTGATCAACCGAAATATCGAGAGGAGTAATGCCGGAGAACACACCGTCAATGATTAGATCGGCCCCTTTTGGAACCGTCATAACGGACAGCATTACCTTTGCGGCCTTTAGATCCGCTATTATTTCAGATATCTTGCCTGCCGCAACATCAACGGTGCCTGTCCAGTTGTCATACCCGGTTTTTGTGATGACAATATCATACGTCCCGGGCACAACCTCGTCAAGTGTTTTTCGGGTGGTGCCCTGATATTCCCCGTTCAGAAAGATTTTGGCATCCGACGGAACAGACTCAACGGTTATCCGTCCGGTATCAGGTATCGGCTCAAACGTATGCGCCAATGACTGCGACATCCCTTCACTGATGGTCACGGTTGCTGCATATTCGGCATAGTTGTCAAGCAGCAGGAGCACACGGTGCTGCCCCACAGGAAGCTCATGTAAAATGATATTTGATACGCCGTAAAAAACCCCGTCGATGTAGATCTGCGCACCCTTGGGTGTTGTTGTTACCGATAAGGCATCGCCCACCACCGGCTCCATCTGGTGAATGATGTCGGTAGTTCCCCCTTCCTTTACCTCAAAGATCTTCTCCCACGTGCGGTAGCCCGACAACTCAAGCCGCACAAAGTGAATGCCGGGAAATACGTCCTGAATCACCGTATTTGTCTGAAGACCGAGATCTTCATCATTCAGGAAAATATTCGCACCCTGTGGGTTTGATGAGATAGATATCGTGCCTTTCTGCATCTCTGCTGCTGCGGGTGATACGGCCGCCTGCATGAGCAGACACAAAATGAGAACAGGAATGATTCTCAGTGCTGAGGCTTTTTTCATAGAGTGTACCTGTCTGTGTTCTACGGACGTGGAGAAAAACGTTTAATCCTCATTGAAAACGCTTTCCCTGTCCGTAAAGAAGCGGTATATGCCTGAATCCTGAATGAAGACGGTCACCGACCCATTTGTAAAGAAAAACGGGGTTTTCACCGATTCCCATGACGAATCCGACTGGTTATAACGCATCAGGTAATATGACAAATCCGGGTTATATACCGCGTTCAGGTCCAGTGTCACATCCCGCGGTTCGGAAAGCGTGATATCATATGCACTTCCAAATCCGGACAGATAGTCGGGAATATTTCCCGGTGTGGTGTTCAGCTGTTTGACAATGTGCGACGTGTCGTTGGGCTCAATCGTTGCCGAAGGAGTAATATGCGGCATTTCAGTGGAATTCAGGCCAGCATGGATCGATCCCGGATAGACAACAAAAATAATGACTACAGCTGCAATCAGGAAGACAAACACTCCCAAAACTGCCAGCAGGCGTATCCTCGCCTTCTGTTTCCCCTCCATGTATGCCTCATACTCGTTTTTGAGGCTGTCTCTGTCGTACTCAGTAATCGCCCACTTTTCGTAGTCTGACTCCTTCGGCTGTTTCAATCCTTCTTTTACCGGCGATTCATACGAAGAGGAAGAGAATTTATCCTCTGGCTTATCAAAAACACCTATCTTCTCTTCTGAAAGGAATTTGCGGAACCGGCCTATACTGCCGGGAGGTAGTTTTTGGGCTGCGTACGAAACAAGATGCTCTTCCAGTTTTTTCCGGGACAGTTCTCCGGACAATTTCTGCTGGATTGCAGGGTTCAGGGCAAAGACACCGATACTTGTGTAGAGATTACTCCATTTCGGATCATTTGTTTGTTCGCTGTCAAGGTCGACATTGACCGAACCGGTATGTTTCTCGGTCACTAATAGGTCTGCATCCCGGAAAAAGCGTTTTGCAACAACGAAGGTAAACCCGGCAGTGAGGAAGGAGTGAAGTTTTTCGGTGACGGCGACAACAAAATCAACGGACTTTGAGAGGTTGCCTGATACACACACCACCTCTTTTCCCATGAGTAGCCTCCCTACCGAGTAATCGGCTGTACGGGAACTCAGAAGGCCGGTTACAACTTTTTTGTGCCGTTCATTAAAAAAATCAGCGTCTGATGCAAGGTCACGCACCTCATACTCTATGTCTGCGAGCCTTCGTTCGATACGGCCGTAAAACGCATGAATGAATCCAAGATCAATCCCCGGCGGTAGCTCCCGGGTCCACCCGACTTTTTCTAAATAAATGAACGTATCAGGCCGTCTTCCCTTCTTCTGTACGTTTACCGCAGTTCCGAGCAGAAAAACGCCGTTTTTTGTGCTGATATACAACGATGCTGTGCTCTCATCAAGTCTTTCGGCAAGACGGAGTGCATACTCATCATTCAGGGTGCCTGCAACCGTCTCGCCGTCGGTGGTAAATATTCCGTACGCATCATCCATTCATATACCTCCCCCTGAAATGACTTGATCACAGCCCAAATTTGAATATCTCCGTAAACCTCCACAGTGCAAGGGTTGATGGAGCAATCTCCTCTTCAAACCCTTCCTCTGTAGGAAATGGCTCTGCTGACGCATCTACAGAGACGGCGATAAAATACATTGAGAGATCGTTCATCATGTTTACCAGGTTTTTAAAGACCGTGTTTGTACTGAGGATCTCAAAGAGACTTTTTTCGATAGCCAGGGCCTCCCTGGATTTTTCCGGGATTTCCGAGAGTTTTTCTGCATTCATTGACTGGATCAGGTTTCTAATCTCCTGGTTCTTCCAGAACACCAGATCGGTTTTGGTCACCACAAGGGCATATTTCTTGTTGGACCGGAAAAACCCAAGATAATTTTTCCCTTCCAGATCGATCAGAGTCTTCATATACCCCCCAAATTCCCGTGCCAGTTGTGAATGGCCCTTTCTGTCATCGGTAATTTTTTCACCGTCGATAAGAAACATGACCTTTCCTGCCCGGAGAAAATTGCCGTACATCGTCGACAGGATGACGCTTTTGGTAAACTCCGGGTCGATCAGTTCTTCCGGGTGGTGTAGTTTAATGTATTTAACAAAATCGATCGTCCCTGCACCCTTTCTGACCTCACTCTCCGGCATATTGATACGGCTGCTTAACAGGGAGACGGCCTTTTTATAGTTTATTTCGTTTAGCTCATCGTAATACTCACCGGCATAGTCGACAACTGTCCATTTCACCGGAATGAGACCATACTTCTTTCCGGTAAGCTGGTACATCACCATCTGGTAGCGATATGTCCGGGGGAGAATCTTTCCGTCGAGAATGTTTGCGTAGAGGCTTGATATTCTCAGTTCGTCACCCTCGTCATTAGGATCGCCCGTTAAGACAACGCCCTCATTTGAATGACCCCTTTCAAAATGCTCTGATATGTAGCTCCACAGACCGAGGACAAGGTATGTCTTGCCCGATGAACGCGGCCCAAATATAAATATCTCAGATGCCCGTACGCCGACGGTGATTTTTAACGCAAGCCAGTAGAGAATCGCTGTCAGAACAATCCCGATGCCAAAAAAGAAGATGTTTTGGATCACATATGCCTCACTCACCATTCCATCAGGCGCAAAGGAAGTCAGATACAACTCGTAGACAAGAAAACTGATGATGATGGCAAAGAACAGGGTAAAAAGCACCTTGGCAAATTTTCCAAGAGTGTCATACCGATTTGTGATGACCGCCTTTACAACAAACACTGCACCGCACACAACTCCTGCCGAGAAGGTAAGCATCAGGAGACCGACGTCTGCCCACGGGGATAAATACACATAAAAAATGGGGATTGCAGCAAAGATACCGGCGTAAATAACGCCGTTTATCCGGGAGTCCTCGTTAAAGAGCATACCCACCGCGACGGCAAAGAAGAGCCCGCATAAAAATTCAACGGAGACGGTCAGCACAAACGGCGACGGGTGAAGCTTAAAGACAGGTGCAATCGATGTGAACATGTAGGCAACAATAATGCTCAAAGGAAGAGCGAAAAGAAGGTATGCTCTTCTTTTTTTATTGTTGATAATCATTCCCCGGCAGCCTCTTTGATGTCCTTTACCGTGTATATGTCCAAAATTCTATCCTTTGCCTCCTTGATCTGTTCTTTGTCTCCTGATTCAAGATCAGAGATTTCTGCCGCTTCGGTCAAAAGCAGGGTTTTGTCACGGACAATGTACTTCCCTTCGTGGAGATAGAGGGCATGGTGAAGGATATTGTTCTTTGACTTCTCGTATTTCTCCCAGTATCCTCCGCCGGTTGTCAGGGGCGATATATTGTCCAGGAAACTTGCCGCTGCAAAGAACGTGAGCGATATCTCCCAGGGTTTGGTATAATTGTGGGAATTAACTTTGGCACTGTCGACACCCTTTAAGTCCAGAGATTTTACCAGATTCCGCCTGAAATCACTCTCTTTGTTATCGATTAACTGTGAAAGCCACCGGGAGGGTGATGATGCAACAAGGGCGGCCTTGTCAAAACTCCATCGCTCTGTTCCGGCACTTCCATAGCCGATGGATATGTTGTTTATCCCGAGTTTATGTGCATCAATAAGCTCCTTGTACTTCCACTGCACGATATTGTAGAGTTTTTCAATCTCACGTTTCCCCTCTGTGTCATAGTCAAGAACAGAAAGGTCAGAGTCATCCCGCAGCAGGGAGAGAATGGTCGGGTTAATTTCTCCAAACCACGTCCGGTACATGCCCTCGATGGTTGCATTGCCGCTCTTTCTCTTTTCGTCAATATTCCTCAGCCCGGACTCATAGCCATTCACGTCTGCATTAAATTTCTTTCGGGGATCAAAGGTTGTATTCACCAGATTGTCCGTTTTCTGCAGGAATTCAACCTGCTGCTGCATCTGCTTCTGTGACTGGATCAGGAAGTCTATCTCTTTGGTAATGGTGCCGATCTTTGCAGAGTAGCCTTCACGGTTATTTACCATCTCAGTGAGCGCCTCCCTGATGCCGGTAAGAATCGATGCAGTGTCCCTTCCGGAAAAGGACCGGACAAGCTCTGCCTTCTCTTCTGATTCAAGGTTGAATTCCGATGAAATCGGTGCTAAGGTCGCTTCCCTCAGAGAGACGAGCCGTATGTCTAACTCCCGTGTAAGGAATTTCTCCTGTACAAAGACCTCAAAAGGATCACGTATCGATATCTTTCCCGGATGCATCTGGGATATCTTGCGAATTCTCTCTTCTTTTGTCGCTTTTTCGTTTCTGTACATCTCGGGATTGAGTTTACGCCCCAGAAGGCTGTCGGTAAAACCTTGTTTCCTGGAAATCCTGAGCATATAGTCGTTGTAGAAATAGAGAGAGACCGACTCTGCAAGATCCCTCAGGTAGGAAAAGTCTGCAGATGTCGCCTTCTCCAGTTTCTCGATATCGCCCTGGAGATCCCCGAGCGGAAGGGAGGAGAGCCATTCATCACGCCGTATCAGTTTTGCCTTCTTTTTCTCCGCCTTGTTGAGTTTTTCCCTGAGAGCAAAGAGGAGAGCCGCGAACTTCTCCAGAAATCCCTGTTCAAGGTCTTCTATTGAACCCTGTCCGGCAGCAGTAGCCGTTCCATGGCCGAGTGCGACATAATCATCAACCGGTTTAGCGAGCGCGTTGACCTCGGATCTGATCCGGTCAAGCATGCTGTTCTGCACAGCGGTGATCTCCTCAAGGTCGCCACGCTTCTTTTTGATCCTGACATCCGCTTCACTGATCTCTGCCCTGAGAGCCGACTGGCGCGATGAGAGTTCGCCTGAAATCTTTCCGAAATTTTCTTCGCCGCGAATGATGTTTAACAGTGCCATACGTGCCGATTTCTCATTCACGGAGAGCGTCTTCTTCTGGAGATCTGACATCTTTTCAAGGAAATGCAGATTCTTTTTTATCAGCTCGTATAATTCCTGGTCCTTTGCATTCTCATGCGGTTTGCTCTCGTTTTCCAGAGAATTTTTGAGCCTTTCGACATACTCGGTGAGTTTGTCATAGTCCTGCACAGAAGAGATGTCTTTGAGCTCGGCAGGCATGTTGTTTGTTACCGCCGATTCAATAATGGACTGCGTTTTAAAGTTTAATAGATCGGTGATCTCGTTCTCCCAGACTTTTTTCAGCTTCTCTATCTCTTTTCGGTACAGATTCACATCGTTGTGGGTTATTTCCGTGTCCGTCTTTGAAAATTCCCCGGGGTAGAGACTTTCATTGGTGGCAATAAATTCAGCGACCTCCGTTAAGATCTTCCCCCGGTTCTGTCCGAAACCCGAGAGGCTTTCAATGACATCCTCAAACCC
Organism: uncultured Methanoculleus sp.; assembly: GCA_964523185.1. GTDB lineage: Archaea > Halobacteriota > Methanomicrobia > Methanomicrobiales > Methanomicrobiaceae > Methanogenium. The sequence goes on along the minus strand of CAZFXY010000034.1, from coordinate 1,935 downwards.
TTTCTTTAACGAGCGGAGGTTTTCCACCGGATACTCGATTACATGCGAATCTGCAAAGATAAAGCCCGAATAATCTTTTTTCGCATCCACGATAGCGGATATATCCGCGGTAGGAAGGTAAAAGGAATTGATGAACATATAGGGGAAAGCTGCGTCAAACTCGACCACTTCCTGTTTTCTGTCCCCTCCGTCGACATATCCGGTGGGACTCAGGGATGAGACAACGATGTAGTTGAAGAGTTTGTCCTCGATCATATTCAGATATTCCAGCTCGGATAAGGCGATCGCAGCGTTAAGCTGCTCCTTCTCCCCTTCGCTTGCCGCCGGAAGCACGACAAAAAGCCAGATTTTTGCCTCCTGGCCGCGTTTCTCCTTGATGTAGCGGGCCAGATCAATAAACATCCCGGACCCTGTACCACCCCCGAGACCGACAATGAGCGCCACCGGCCCATGACCCTGGAATGAAGGGAATTGCTCTCCCCCCTGGGTGATCGCCTTGTAAAACACCGCCTTGGATATTGCTCGCCTCCGATGGACACCGCCCCCGAAGTCGTCTACGATATTTTTGTCCACCTTTTTTAACATCTGGTAGTCAAATCCGTATTCCGGATCATTCATCCACCATACATCGACAAGAGGACGTTCCCGCCGCTTTTTCATCTGTTCGGTAACCTCCCGTGATGTCAGGGAAGAAACACGTTCGACGTTTGCAAGGTCGGGAAGGTGGTAATGGAAACTTTTAACGCTTCCGCCCATCTGGCTGTTTGTCCGCTGGATATCGCCCAGCCGTGCCATTACCTCCTCTGATCGTTTGATATCATCCTTTCTCTGGTTGGTATCCGTATCGATGGTGAAAAGAGACAACCGTTTTCCGTCTGAAAGATAGTGTTTCAGGAACCATTCATGCTCATACAGGTTTGATAAAAGCTTTTTTCCACACCCACCGATAGCAACAACAGTTAATTCATCAGGCATCTGGAAAGGCTTCCCTTCGATTATCGTATCACGTGGCATTATTTTTCATTCCCCTTTGTATTCTTTCTGAAATTCCTGCATGTTCTTTGCCCGCATTTGACCGAAGATCATTCCGGCCCCAAATCCAGCCACAAGCAACACGATGGCTATGAGAATCGCAACGGTCACCGGCACCGTTGACGCTTTTGGCACTTCGGCATATGCTAAGAGGTCTTTTGCCTCACCCCGGAGTCCCCTTGAATAGAGATCATTTATCAGGGCCCTCATATCAGGGTCAGTGACCGCGTTCAGTCGGGCGGTGAACTGTTCGTCACCCGGAACCTTCACGGAAAAGATTTCTGTTGTCCCTGTTCCAAGGCTGTCGCGGTTCTCATCAAGTGCCTGAATACGGTAGTAGACATACCCTGTTGTCTGTGTATTCCGTTTCGTTACCACAACTCCGTTAACGATCTCTACTGATGTCAGCACAGGCACCCTCCCGGATACGGTTACGTTAAAGGCATCCAATGATTCAGCACCCTCTGTCAATTCAATTTTGTGGTTATTTAATGCCACGTCACCCCCGGATACCGTAAACCCGCTTCCTTCAGGGCGCCAGAGATTCGTGCCCGGTACTGGCATGAGATCTGTTGTCATCTCAATGATCCGCGTCTGCTTGGGGATGCCGCTCACTTCTATGGTATATTGAATAAATTCCCCCTCACTCTGAAATTCCAGAAGCGTTCCATTCCTTACTTCTGCAATGACAGCAGCAGACGGCACACATATCAACAGAAACAAAAGTATCAGCCCAAGCGATATGCATAGTGATGTTCGACACCTTATGCTCATACTGAAAGGGTTTATTTAAAAACATTTAAGTATATCTCAAAGTCAATCCGACTTTGGAATCGCGCCCAAAGGCACTATTTTACCGTGCCGCATGTCCAAACAAAACAGTATCCTCACACTATTGTTATC
>CAZFXY010000033.1:0-15858 GCA_964523185.1 uncultured Methanoculleus sp. | reverse complement strand
CAGGAGGGATGGTCTAAATGGTCACCTATCTCTACGAAAGGGATCTAAGCGAGATGAAACTCATCATTCTGTCAAGTCCGTTTCATGAAGTGACCATGGCGGCCCTGGGTGAAAAATACGGGGTGCGCCGGCAGGTTCTCCGAAGGAAAATGATCAAGCTCTTCGACATGTCCCTTTTAGAAAATATTCCGGCACGATATGATGTCTGGGAGAAAGAACAGCCTGAAACAAAGGAATCTATGGAATCGATATTGGGTATATCGCTTATCACCCGGCAGATACCCCTGCTCACGGAGGATGAGATGGATCGTATTATCCAGCAGACGAATGACAAAATTTCAGCTGGTTACGATACAAAACAGGCGATGGATGAAGGAATAACAATGATACGAGAGGTAATCCAGTCATGAAAGTGTTACAGGATCTTAAAAACGCCGTCCGTTCACGTTCCATTCATGTCTGTTATGTGAATGTTGGTTCCTGTAATGGATGTGATATCGAAATTCTTGCGTGTCTTGCGCCCCGGTACGATATCGAGCAGTATGGTATCTACGTCCACAATAACCCGAGGGAAGCAGATATTCTATTGATTACCGGAGGTTTCTCGCCGCAGTGGGAAGACAAGCTGAAGATGGTCTGGGATAAGATACCTGAACCAAAGGCGGCAATTGCCATCGGAAACTGCCCAATATCCGGATGTGTGTTTAACCGCGATGGGACGTACCTTGATCCGCCGGTAGGGAAACACATCCCCATTGCTGCAGAAGTCCCGGGCTGTCCCCCCCGGCCCACAGAGATTCTGGAAGCCATACTGTCACTGGCACCCGTGGTATTCAAAGATTACGAAAGGAGAAAGGAATGAAGAAAATTGTTGACATATCCCTTCCGGTAGGCCCGGTGCACCCGGTCTTTAAGGAGCCGTGCCGGATAAAATGTGAAACCCGTGGTGAATATGTACTGAGTGCAGAGCTTGAGCTGGGATATGTAAAAAAAGGTATTGAACGCATCATGGTCGGCCGACCCTGGCAGGAAGTGATGTTTCTTGCAGAACGGGTATGCGGCATCTGTTCGGTGATTCACAACTATGTCTGCATTGAAGGGATGGAACGAATCAGTGACATCGCAGTGCCTGACCGGGCAGCATATCTCCGGGTGATTTTAAATGAACTGGACAGGATTCAGAGCCATCTGCTCGCTAATTATTCATACTGCTACACGATTGAGCATGAGACCCTGGCGATGTATCTCCTGAATCTGAGAGAAACAAGCATGGATGCGCTTGAACTCATCACCGGAGCACGGGTTACCTGTTCATACATTATTCCGGGTGGTGTGCGGTTTGACCTGACCCCGGAGAAAGAACGCACCCTTCACGGGATGCTCGATCACATCGATGCGGAGCTTACCCGGTTTGTTCATATGTTTCAGGGTGGGCCAATGATCGCCCTCCGGAGCAAGGATGTTGGCATCTTTACCCGTGAGGAGGCAATTGAAGCCCATGCGGTAGGCCCTACGGCTCGTGCCAGTAATCTTGACAATGACTGCAGGTTGTTTCATCCGACCTATAAAAAACTGGGATTTGAATCGATTCTCCTGGACGAGGGAGACAATTATGCACGCATTATGCTCCGTTTCCTCGAAATGTTCCAGAGTACCAAACTCATCCGTGGCTGTCTTGAACAGATGGAGCCGGGCACAATCCGGAACGGTGGCATTATTGGAGGAGGCACGTCCCACTGGTCCGGTGAAGCCCCACGGGGTGAACTCTCGTATGATATCACGACAGATGAACGCGGACGAATCAAAAAAATCGGAATACGGACACCGTCTATTATGAACATTGAGGCATGTGTGCATTACATGCTGAAAGGAGTGGATTCTGCCGCGGATGTGACATCCACCTACATCAGCTCAGATCCATGCATTGCATGTAATGAGAGGTGAAAAAAATGGCATCTTCAATACGATGGTATCTTAAAGAATTTGTTCGTGGCGAGTGGCTCACGAAATTTTTCACCGTGAAAACCGCCCCGCTGATCACCCCTCCATACTTTCGGGGATTTCCCACCCTTACGCACAATGAATGCACGCATTGTCTCGCATGCATGATGATCTGCCCTGCACCCGATGCCATCGAGGTGCTGAAAACAGACGGAGTCTGGAATCCGGTTATCTATCCCGGCCACTGCATCCGGTGCGGACTCTGTGTTGAAGCATGCCCGGAGGATGTGCTTTCATCAGGAGTAATACTTGAGACGCAAAAAGCAGAACACACGTCTTTTTCGGCAACCTTTCACATCACCATCAACCCCGCTGTATGCAAACGGTGTGGAAATTGTGCGGTGGTGTGTCCCGTCAATAAAGAGATCGATCTTAGTCTGGGCTGGGCAGGAACCGCGTCCAGCGATGAGGTGATCATGCGTATTATCGATGGTGATATGCGCGTCATTCACAACGAGAAGTGCACCGGGTGCAAAACCTGTGAAAAAGGCTGTCCGAACCATGCAATCAGGGTGGCACGTGTAGTGGAAGGCGTGCAGGAGGCAGATGGATGAAATTCGTTCTGAATATCGAAAGGCACACTATCCCCTTCAAAAAAGCATTGGTCTCTCGCGATCCCTTTGACACAGGGATGCTCACCCGGAAATATGACACCATGCCTGAGGTGAAAGGATGATGAAGTCACTTCTGATAAAAAATGCCTTTGTGATCGATCCGATTCAGCGCATCTTTGGCGAAACGATGGATATTGCCATCCGTGACGGAAAGATTGTCGATGATGTGAAAAACCCTGATGAGGTGATTGACGCAGGGGGGATGCTGACGCTTCCCGGCGGTATCGATTCCCATACGCATGTCTGCGGAACAAAGGTGAATTGCGGCAGATACATGAGCCCGGAGGACATGCGATCCGTGCGGACGGTTCAAAAAGGGAAGATGCATGCAACATCCGGGTTCAGTGTCCCGACCACCTACGGGAACAGTTACCGCTATTCCCAGATGGGTTATACGACACTCCTGGAAGGGGCCATGGCACCCATGGGGGCACGTCATACCCATGAGGAGTTCCGCTACACGCCGCTGCAGGATTGCTTTGCAAATACTCTCTTTGATGGCAACTGGTTTGCACTGGAGGCGATTGAGGAGGGGGATATCAAGCGCCTCGCAGGGGTGCTGGCATGGTACCTGTCAGCGGTAAAGGGATTCGGGGTCAAGCTGACCAATCCGGGCGGGACGGAAGCCTGGGGGTTCGGGAAGAATGTCACCTGCATTCACGAACAGATTCCACGGTTTGCTATCACGCCCCGCGATATCATCGTGCGGATGGTTGAGGCAAACGAGATGCTCAATCTCCCTCATTCCGTCCATCTGCACTGTAACAATCTGGGACAACCGGGCAATTACCTGTGCACGCTGGATACCTACGATGCCATCCCTGATCTCAATAGCAAGCGCCAATCACTGTATTCAACCCATGTGCAGTTCCATTCCTACGGTGGCACTTCCTGGAATGACTTCTGCTCCAAAGCTGATGATATCGCCCAGTCAGTGAATAATAAACCACATATCGTCATTGATACCGGCCAGGTGATGTTTGGGAAGACGACCACAATGACCGCCGACGGCCCGATGGAGTTTAATCTCTACCGTTTGTACAATAACAAATGGAGCAACCACGATGTGGAGCTGGAGACGGGCTCCGGGGTCATCCCTGTGATATATCAGAGGAAAAATCTGGTCAATGCAATCATGTGGTCAATCGGGCTTGAACTTGCGCTGTTGGTGGATGACCCGTGGCAGTGTATCCTCGCGACCGATAACCCCAATGGCGCTCCCTTTGTTAAATATCCCGAGGTGATGGCGCTTCTCATGAGTAAAGCCTACCGGGAAAAGGAGTTTGCAACCCTCCATAAATCAACCAACCGAAGGGTCAGTCTGCCTGCAATTGACCGTGAAATTACCTGGGATGAGATTGTGGTCATGACCCGTTCGGCACAGGCACGTGCAATGGGTATCATTGATTACGGGAAAGGACATCTTGCAGAAGGGGCAGAGGCAGATATTGCGATATATCCTATCGATGTCACCACCACTGACCCCACACGCGACTACGAATGTATCATTAATGGGTTTGGAACGACTGATTATACCATTAAACGCGGTGAAGTTGTCTGCCAGAGGGGTGTCTGCACCGTGGGAGAGCCCCATACAACCTATTGGGTGAAGCCCCGTGTGTCCCCGGCATATGATATGAGTTTGGATGCAGCATTTATTGACAAATTTAACAGGTACTACTCCATGAGGATGGCGAATTATCCGGTCGGAATCGAGTATATCGGCCGGAATATCTGCATGGAATCAGAGACATCGGTATGATGCGCGCCATCCCTTGAGGATAAAAGCGGATATTGGTCGATGGGTGTGTGTCACGCCCGGTATCAATATTTTGATAGCTACATTCCGATGCCACTACTCGGTTGCCACTATTCCGATGCCACCACTCGGGTGCCACTATCCCGATGGCACTATTCCGATGGCACTATTCCGATGGCACTATTCCGATGGCACTATTCCGATGGGTTGCATCTGCCATCGGTAATGCTGCCTGATTCGCTGACCGGGTACCGGCTCCAGCCGCAGCCGGTCGTGTCCCTGTCCGTGCGAAAGACTGTTCGGACGGGGAACACAAGAGCCCGACAGAAAAGGGCATCGGGATGCAGAGCAGGAGTTTCGGAATGCAGAGCAGGTCATTGATCGGCGTGTAACAGGCAAAACAGCCGATGGCTGGTTCCGACATGCAGGCACGAGGCCGCGACAACGGTTGACTCAGTGCCGGTTACCCGGTTTACCCGGAATAATGGGTCACCCGGACGGGGAACAATTTATCAGGGAATCGGCAGATATATGGATTAATGCTGAAACATACGTGCGGATATACAGCACCCGTTCATTGCAAAAATTGTGGCAGACCCCTGATACAGCGCGAGAAAAATGGCCTGTACTGTCCGTATTGTGGTCGCCAGGTCACCATGATCTGCCCGGGTTGTGGAAAACCCTGGTGATCAGCGGTGCCCGGCAGTGCTGCTGACCCGGCGTACATACGCCGCACGCAGTCTCTCTGTCTCATCGACAGTAAAGTCCGTCCTTTTATTCTCGTGCAGATAGCGTTCCAGTTCAGCAATCACCGCATCGGCTTCGTGATGATCTGCCACTTCCAGATATGCAGGAACACTGTTCCTCTTCATGGTTTCCCCACACACCGGGCAGAGTTTCCATTTCTGGAACCGATCCATATAACTGAATGTACTGCAGGTCTCACAGCGGACAATAAGGTACATCTGATGTATCGTGTATGTATTCGCGGAGATTATTAATCTTTGCGACAGGTGCCCGGTGACGCAAACGGCCGAAACGTTTACGGATAGTTTTTATTTCTGGCGATTATTATTGAGTAATGACAATTGAAATCATCCCGGTCGAAGGAATTCCGATGATTCATGCAGGCGATAATTTCCCTGCACTCATCGCGGATTGCCTCGCGATTGAAGATGGCGACATTCTCTGTGTAGCCTCATCCGCATATTCAAAATCAAAGGGATACATGAGATGCCTCGCGGATATCCAGCCAACGGAGCGGGCAGAGAAGATCGCGATAAAAAATAATGAAGACCCCCGTTTTATTCAGGCAGTGCTGGATGAAGCCGATGACATCATCATCGAATATCCGTTTATTCTCTGCTCTCTGCCGCACGGGCATGTGGGTGTGCGGGCAGGCATCGATCATTCCAATGTGGAAGACGGACGAATAATTGTGCTCCCCCCCCGTCCCATGGAGGCAGCGGATGAAATCCGGCAGGAGATACTCCGGTTAACCGGCAAACAGATCCGTGTAATTCTCACCGATACCTGTGGGCGTTCATTCCGGAGAGGGCAGACAGGGGCTGCTATCGGATGGAGCGGCATGCCCGCCATTCAGGACTACCGCGGGGATACGGATCTCTTCGGCCATGTGCTTGAAATCACCGAAGAAGCTGTTGTTGACGAAATTGCAGGTTTCGCGAACTTTGTGATGGGCGAGAGCAATCGCGGCGTCCCGGCAGTCATCTGCAGAAACGCTCCCTATTGGGAGGGGCATGACAACCTCTACTTCAGTGTGGATGAAGACATCACCCGAAAAGCGATGAAAAAATGATATTAGTATACTGCATTCAAAACGACGGTGATAACAGCAATTGCACCGGCAACAATCATCACCGTTTTCGGGGATATATGCACGGCCCTGCGATCTTCGCTGTCATAATACGTTACCAGACCGGCTGAGGATACCAGCCGTCCACCACTCTTTTTTGCCATAGAGTACCATTGAATTTTAGCATATTTAAATTGGAAGGTGACATAGACTGAATTCTGAACAGATATATGAGGGAAGGGCTCTGGTGGGAGAGGCATTTGAGGAGCAGAATGTGCGGGTTGTTGTCGCCAACGGGAAAATTACCGCAATCGAAGAGATTGCCCGTGTCCCGAATATCTGGATGTTTCCGGGTTTCTTTAATGCCCACACGCACCTCGGGGACACCGTTGCAATGGACATCAGTGCCACCGGCTCTCTCGGTGAGCTTGTCGCACCCCCTGACGGCCTGAAACACCGTCTGCTGCGTGGCGCCTCCCCAGAGGTCTGTATCGATGCGATGCAGGCCAGTATACAAACGATGGCACAGGGTGGTGTCATGGGGTTTGCAGACTTCCGGGAAGGAGGCATACCGGGCGTAGAGTATCTTCGAAAGGCAAATGCCGCCTGCTCCCTTGATTCTGTCATCTTTGGCAGAAACGGGGGAGAGATGAAGGGTGACGGTCTGGGCATCTCCAGCACCCGCCATTATGGAAAGGAGTTACCCGGAATCATCGAAGCGGCACGGGCGAACGGGAAAATGATCGCCTTTCATGCAGGAGAAAAAGACAGCAAAGATGTGGATACGGCCCTCTCCTTTGACCCGGATATGCTGGTACACTGCACCCATGTAACGCCTGACCAGATACGAACGATTGCAGATGCAGGAATTCCGGTTGTCGTCTGCCCCCGCTCCAACTGGAGACTGGGGGTCACTTCATCCAGCCATTATCCGCCGGTTCATGCAATGCGTGCGGCAGGAGTGGAACTCTGGCTGGGAACTGACAATGTCATGTTCGTGCAGCCGGACATCGCAGCAGAGATGGCATTCTGCCACTATGTATATGGAATAGACGGAAGAGATCTCCTCGGGATGGCAACCAAAGGAAGCCGTCTGGCAGAAAGTGCCTATGCCATCTCCAAAGGCAATAATGCGCGGTTCATCCGGTATAATACAGCGCGTTCGAATGTAAAATACTCAAGACACATGGTAAACACTATAATAAGCAGACTTAACCCGTCCAATCTGGAAGGAAGTCTTTTAACGTGCCGTTTGTAATACTTTATAAGGCAATTCTTAGAGGTGTACAGTGTTTACAAATATTCTCGTCGCCGTAGACGGATCACAAATAAGTAGTAAAATCCTGGAAATAGCATTGTCCGAGGCAAAAGTGTGGAATGCACAGCTCAATGTAGTCTTTGTGCTTGAAACAGGTCTTTTTGACGATATCCCTGCAGGTGCAACGATGGCATATATCAGAAGCCTGCTGGAGCAGCAGGGACTGAGTATCTTTTCCTATGCAGAGAAACGGTGTGAAGAAGAAGGGGTGAGTCTGAACACGCATTTCAGGAAAGGTCGTGCAGGTATGGAAATTATCGATGCGGCAGCAGATCTGAATGCCGATCTGATCATTCTTGGCTCACATGCAAAGAGTGATATCGATACGATTCTCCTCGGTAGTGTGTCAAAACATGTCGTGCAGCACAGTCCGGTCAGTACCCTGGTGGTGAGACCATAATTCAGGAAACCGTGCGTGACGTGATGACAACGGATGTTGTCTGTGTGGAAATTCCCGGTAACAGAGACGATGTGCTCAGGATCCTGAAGCGAACCGGTATCAGTGGCGTGCCTGTTCTCAAAGAGGGGAAGCTTGTGGGTATCATTACCCGCAAGGATATGCTCAGAAAGGCTGATGAAGTACAGCTCGGGGTTTTAATGACACCGAATCCCATGACAATCGCGCCGGATGCAACCATTAAGGCGGCAGCGACGATGATGATTGAGCATAATTTCCGCCGTCTGCCGGTGGTAGAAGGAAACGAGCTGGTCGGTTTGATTAGTATATCAGATGTGGTGGGGGCCATTGCACGGATGAAGAACACCGATGAAATCCGCAATCAATTCAGCTCCCATGCCTATGCCATCTGGGAAGAGACACCGCTGCCCCTTGTCGGCAGGATCATGGAGATGTCCGGATATGACGCCGTGCCAATTCTGAATGAAGACGGTCAGCTGACCGGTATCATCTCAGAGCGTGACTTAATCCGGCATTCAAACATTGAAGATAGTGTTGAAGTAAGTGACTTCTCAAACGGTACGGACGATGACGAATGGACGTGGGAATCTCTCCGCGACAACTACACAATATCCTATGGGATCTCAAAGGTGCAGCTCCCTGATAAACCGGTTAAAGAGGCAATGGTAAAGGAAGTCGTGGCCGTCCCCCTGAATACCGAAGTGAGTGAATGCGCACTGAAGATGAAGCGGGCACGGGTAGATCAGCTCCCGATAATAAACGGCGACCGCAAGATGGTTTCTATGCTTTATGACCGGGATCTTATCCGCATCGTCCTTAAAGAAGCGTAATATCTCCCTGAATTACCATTATTTTCAGATTCGTTTCTGAAAGTATATCCAATACCTTTATGAAAGAATGGCGCATTGTATATCCAAGCGCTTTTACTCCCTTAATATAGCGTACTTTTGATTGGAGGATTAGTAAATGTCAGAGCTACCAGAAGGGGTAACAAAAGGTACTACAACTGTAGGTCTTGTGTTTCACGATGGTGTAGTGCTTGCAACCGAACGCCGTGCCACGATGGGTACGATGATTGCAAGCAAACGAGCAAAAAAAGTGTATCGTATTGCAGACAAAATTGGTATGACCATCGCCGGAGGGGTAGGCGATGCACAGACCCTTGCACGGCTGATGCAGGTGGAATGCAGTCTCTACCAGATTCGTCGCGGACGTGATATGACCGTGGGTGCAGCAGCGTCGCTGTTATCAAATGTGCTGAATCAGAACCGGCATTATCCCTATTATGTCCAGCTGCTGGTTGGCGGATTTGATGTTAGCGGCCCCAGTGTTTACTCGGTGGATGCAATGGGGGGCGCGTCAAAGGAAAATGATATCGTTGCAACGGGTTCGGGATCACCGTTTGCGTATGGTGTGCTGGAGGATCGCTTTGAACCGGATATGGATGAAGAAGCGGCAGTCAGTCTTGCAATACGAGCACTGAGAGCAGCCATCCGGCGTGATTCAGCATCCGGTGAGTCAATGAGTGTCGTAGTGATTACCAAGGATAAATATGAGGAGATGAGTGAAGAGGTTCTTTAAACTCTTGTTTCATCCCGCTATTTTTCTTTTTTAGGACGATTTTAATGTTGATTGAAGAGCGTTTAGAAGATCTCAGGAAGAAGATCAATGCCAAAGTACCTGAGGGTATTTCAATATCAGAGGTTGAATTTGAAGGGCCGGAGCTGGTCATCTATACTGATGACACCAAGTTGTTTGCCGAACAGGAGGATTTAATTAAAATTCTTGCCCGTGAACTGCGCAAACGGATTGTGGTCCGCCCCAATATCCTGGAGGATCCAGAGAAAGCCGCCGCGAAAGTGCGGGCGGTGGTTCCGGATAGTGCAGGCATCACCGATATGTTTTTTGACCCGGATACCGGGGAGGTGCTCGTTGAAGCCGAAAAGCCGGGGATTGTCATCGGAAAGAACGGAGCCACACTCCGCGATATCACCAAAGAGATTGGATGGACGGCCAAGGTAGTCCGGACGCCACCCATCGAGAGTAAGACGGTAAAAGACATCCGCCAGTATCTCAAGTCGGTTAAAGATGAACGCAAGGAGTTTCTCCGGCGTATCGGCAAGAGGATTCATCGTGATGTCAGAAGTAAAGACAAATGGGTGCGTGTTACCACCCTAGGCTGCTGTCGTGAGGTTGGAAGAGCGGCATTTCTCCTTTCCACACCGGAAAGCAGGATTCTGATCGATTGCGGGGAAAAACCCGGCAGTTCAACGGAAGGGTTTCCTTTTCTTGGCGTTCCGGAAATATCTCCGATCAGTTCGCTGGATGCCGTGGTGCTGACCCACGCACACCTTGACCACTGTGCGATGATTCCCCTGCTCTACAAATATGGATTTGACGGACCGGTGTATAGTACACCTGCCACACGCGACCTTTCTGCGATGCTGCAGCTGGATTATATCGACGTGGTGAATAAAGATGGCGGTGTCGCTCCGTATTCGTCCAAAGAAGTGCAGGAATACCTGAAGCATTCCATTACCTTAAATTACGGCTCGGTGACCGATATTGCCCCGGATGTAAAACTGACTTACCACAATGCAGGTCATATTCTGGGGTCTGCCATCGCTCATTTCCATGTGGGAGATGGTCTGCACAATATCGCCTTTACCGGCGATTTCAACTACGGTAATACGCGCCTGTTTGGCCCGGCCACGGTGCAGTTCCCCCGTCTGGAGTCACTATTTATGGAGAGTACCTACGGCGGTGCCCACGACATACAGCCGTCTAAAAAGGATGCAGAAGAGAAACTCTACGATATCGTCAATGTCGTCATTAACCGGGGAGGAAAGATTGTCATTCCGGCGTTTGCTGTAGGGCGTTCACAGGAAGTGATGCTAGCCCTCGAGGAAGGCATACGACTAAAAAAGATTCCCGATGTCAAAGTCTATCTGGACGGGATGATCAAAGAGGCAACGGCCATTCACACGACCTATCCGGAATACCTGAACCCGGATCTCAGAACGCAGATATTTAAGGAAGGTATGAATCCGTTTTTAGCGGAATGCTTTGAGCAGGTTGATTCATCGGTTCTCCGCCAGAAGGTGATTGACGGCGATCCCTGTATTATCATCACCACAAGTGGTATGCTCTCCGGCGGACCGGTGATGGAGTATCTGCGCACGCTTGCACCGGATGAAAAGAATTGTCTGGTCTTTGTCGGGTATCAGGCAGACGGCACCCTCGGGCGGCGGATTCAGAAGGGATGGAAGGAGATACCCATCGGACGCCGCGAAACGATTGTCATGAACTGTGAGATTCAGACCGTTGATGGGTTCTCCGGCCATTCTGACAGGAATCAGCTGATGCGATATGTGAAACACCTCCAGCCCCGGCCGGAGCGGATCTTCACCATCCACGGCGATGAAAAGAGTACCATTGACCTGGCGTCATCCATTTACAAGAATTATCGTATTCAGACCGTGTCACCGATGAATCTGGAGACATACCGTCTGGTCTAATAGCACACCTTATATTTTCAATCGCCATTACGGTATTAATGAAACAACGCCTCTCACTGGTCTTCGGGAGTTTTATTGTCATGGCACTGTCCAATGCGATCGTGCCGGTGCTCCCGGGGTATGCCAGTGGGATGCCCGTTCTTCAGGGAATTATTTTTTCCGCGTATTTCTTTGGCGCCTTTGTCATGGTTATTCCGGCAGGGGTGCTCGGCGATCGGTATGGGCGCACGCCTTTTATCACGGCAGGCCTTGCTCTTACGCTTTTCTCGGGCGTTATTATTCTGCTGGCAATAAACCCGTATGCAGTCATATTCGCACGGTTAATCGAGGGGATTGGTGCGGGGCTTTTTATCTCCTGTGCGCTTTCCTGGGTGAATGCACAGCCGGATCATTCACGCCTCTCCGGGCTGTTTTTCGCAGGAATGAACGCGGGACTTCTCGCCGGGCTGATGGGCACAGGTATCCTGAACGCCTATGCCGGTCAGAGCAGCGGGGTGATGCTTTTTACCGTATTAACACTGCCCCCCCTGCTGCTCTCCTTTTTTATCCGGGATACGACCGGTGTGCTCACAAACGTGCTCCCTCCGGTGCACACCATTGGCTGGAGAAACAGGTGGCTGTATTTTTCCTCTTTTATCCTCATCGGAATATCCGGCGTTCTTATTTCATTATATCCTGAGTTTACCGATCTAAGCCCATTTGTGCTGGGCATGGTGTTTGCTGCCATGAATGGCGGAACCATCGCTGCATCCCTGATTGCCCCCCATATATCGCTTCAGCCGATTCAGACGATACGCCTGGCATCCGCATTGGCGGGTATTGCCGTGCTGTTGTCCTTTATTGCACCAACGCAGGGAGGAGTATGGAGCATGTTTGTGCTGTTCATCATCGTTGGAGGTGCAAACGGGTTTGTGTTTGTCTCACAGATGAACTATCTGGCCGTCAGCGAAACACTGCAGGGCACCGCGGTTGGGCTGCTGACCGCGGCATCGTACGGAGGGATGGCAGTGCTGCCGTTTTTCTCCGGTGTCGTGTCCGGAGTGCTCGGTTATGGCGCCGCGTTTCTGGTGAATGGGGTAGTATGCTTCCTCGTAACCGTGACCATTACCCGCTGTGGGTGTGCTCTGCCGAAACCGGATTCAGAATCGGAGCCTTTGGGGTAACCCGGGTCAGTGTGACTGGAACGTGCAATATCCTTCAGGACAGTGTTGTGGACCATCACAGAGAGAGAAACGTAACGCCCCCGGCCTCTTTTCTTTGATACTGTTTCAGTTTAACCAGCAATCCTCAGTCATAATTTACACTCTCTCCATGGACCAGACCTACCGATTTGAATAGTGAAGAAGAGAAATCCGGATTCTCTGATTAAGAAATACCTGCAGATATCCTTTGGCCTTTCTTCAGGAGGGTGTGTCTGTGTCCTCCTTTAGGAGACGCTCTACCGATCTGCCGGTGTCCCTGAAGTATGGCAGGGACTGTTGGATAAGTGGCGATACTGTATGAAAATATGCAGATATTTGATTCTGGTCCTGATATCTCCTGTTTTCAGATTTAAACGTGACTTCTGAGATATTTGCGGGAAAAAAACAGCATTCATCCTTTATCTGCGTTTTTTCTGTATATACCGGCGAAAATCCTCCGGAATACATCAGACATTTCCCCTCCCCTGGGAGTGCTGTATGGCAGTGCCTCGCATATCCTTTTTATTGTTATTTTCTATCCATTAATCACAGGTGTCGATGGTATCAGCGTGATGCATACCTCGAACCTTATTTGACTCGAAATGTGAGAAAGGAGGTTAAAATGATAAAGAAAAGTGGTATTTTCATTGTGGTTTTATTACTGTGTCTCTCTGTTGCCGCAGTAAGTGCAGAAGAAATTGTTTCACGGAAGACGGTCAGTCCGGAGGAAATGTATCTCTACGAAAGCGGGTGCACGCCGGATAAAACGACCGTTACCCTTGAGGTGGATGGGTATGGTGGTACCGGGGTATCAGACACGCTCTCAGTAGTCTTTGCAATTGACAGTTCAGGAAGTATGGCCTAGACCGATCCCTATGACCTGCGGCTTGCTGCGGCCAAAGCCTTTGTTGACAAGATGCTGACGACACCGGAAAATGATCTGGGTGGCGTTGTAAGCTGGGATAGCAACGTTGATTTTACCTATGGGCTGGTGGCAGAAGACACGGACTCATTTGTTACCCTGAAGAGTAAAATTGACGATGTAGACAGTGCCGGAGGCACGAGCCTGAATGTTGGACTTAATGCCGCTATCGGTATGCTGGATGCAGATACCAGTGCGTCGAATAAGGTCATTATCTTCCTGACAGATGGCGACGGCACCTATTACTATTCAGGTACTCCCAATTCACCGGCTGACAAAGCGAAAGCAAAGGGATATGTTGTTTACACCATCGGGCTGAATATTGCATCAGGTTCTTCCGCTGAAAAAAAGCTGAAGGATATCGCGAATACAACCGGGGGCCTCTATTACCCGAGTGCAGACGCAACAAATCTTGATGCCATATTTGCTACCGTCTATTCAGGGGTTGCAAGCACTGCACCGTATAATGTAGATCTTGTGGAAGTAACGGAGTCGTACATCGTTGCAGAAGCGGACTTCTCGATTACCCCTGACTCAGTGGTAGAGAACGGTGACGGCACGACGACAATGACCTGGTCAAACATTGGGCAGTATGTTGGCAACAACAACGATCGCCTGGATGCGACCGAAACATTTGTCGTAACCTTTACTGCAGGTTCAGATACCCTCGGAATGGATCTGCCGGTTAATAAACTCCCTGGAGCTGTTATCACCTATACGGATCCGCTGACAGGAGATCAGACCGTACCGGTAGGTCAGGCCTGGATTGATGTCATTGAGTGTGTTGGACCCACACCCACAATGACACCGACACCAACGCAGACACCCACACCCACAACACCGCCATCTGTACCGGAATTCCCGACAGTAGCGCTTCCTCTGGGTATGATTGTTGGTCTATTAGGAGCTGCACTCGTGCTGCGGCGGTAATTTCACTTTCATCCCTTTTTTGAATCTGTTCATACATCATACCGTCGACCCCCATGCCCGGGTCACCGGGAGACAGACAGAGCATCATCACGAACCAAAGAGGTGAACGAATACCAATTCTTCGAAACCATCGCGGATGCATCGCAACACCCCTGTATATTCAGCGATTTTCTGTCTGACCATTTTCTGTGTGACCATTTTCTATCTGACCATTTTCTGTCTGACCATTTTCTATCTGACCAGACACAGATGAACTGCGGGAATGGTAAGACTTTATAGCTCCTCTGGCGCATACTAGAGAAGCAGAATATTTCGTACAAGAGATATGCACTGGAGAAGAATCATGGGAAAGGGAACAGTAATTCTTGCATTTTCCGGAGGCCTTGACACATCAATCTGTGTCCCCCTCCTCAAAGAGCAGTATGGATTTGACACCGTCATTACCGTTGCAGTCGATGTTGGTCAGCCGGAAAAAGATATCCGGCAGGCAACAGAGAAAGGGAACCTGATTGCAGACAAACACTACACGATAGATATCAAAGAACGATTTATAACGGAGCAGATCTTTCCGTCCATCAAGGCAAACGGTTCATACGAAGGCTACCCGATGGGCACGGCCCTTGCACGCCCGCTTATTGCTGAGGAGATCGTAAAAATTGCCCGGGCAGAGGGAGCGACCACCGTATCCCACGGCTGTACCGGGAAAGGCAACGATCAGCTGCGTTTTGACTTCGTCTTCCGCAAAGAGGGTCTTTCGATCATTGCACCGATGCGTGAGATGAACCTGACACGTGAATGGGAGATGGAATACGCAGAAAAACACGGTATTCCGGTATCCGTCGCGAAAGATAAGCCCTACTCCATTGATGAAAACTGCTGGAGCAGGTCCATTGAAGGCGGGAAGCTGGAAGACCCCTCATTCCATCCCCCCGAAGACATCTATGCATGGACGGTGTCGCCCACGGCAGCACCCGATGAACCACGCAACCTGACGGTAGGGTTTGAGAAGGGTGTGCCCGTCTCCCTCGATGGAAAACGTCTTGGCGGATATACGCTCATCCGCACACTCAATGAGATCGCCGGTGCCTGCGGTGTCGGCAGAAACGACATGATCGAAGACCGGATTTTAGGCCTCAAGGCCCGTGAGATCTATGAACACCCTGCAGCCACCGTGCTCCTGAAGGCACACGCTGACCTTGAACATCTGGTGCTGACCCGGCAGGAACTGGCATTCAAATCAATAGTGGACGACAAATGGTCAGAGCTTGGATACATGGGTCTTATCGATGAACCACTCTTTAAAGCGCTCACCGCCTTTATTGATACCACACAGGAACGGGTCACCGGCAGCGTTGATCTCGTGCTGTATAAGGGCTGTGTG
>CAZFXY010000032.1:0-16298 GCA_964523185.1 uncultured Methanoculleus sp. | reverse complement strand
TCATCGGGTATGGGTCTCAGGGACGGGGCCAGGCACTCAACCTGCGCGATTCCGGGCTGGATGTTATCATCGGTCTGCGCCCTGGGAAGAGTTGGGAGAAAGCATCTGAAGACGGTTTTGAGGTCTTCGATGTAGCTACCGCTGCTGGTATGGCAGCCGTTATCATGATTCTTCTCCCGGATGAACTTCAGGGCAGTGTTTACCGCGCGCAAATCCTGCCGAATCTCAGGGAAGGAGACTGTGTCATGTTCTCCCACGGATTCAACATCCACTACGGGCAGATTGTCCCACCACCCACGGTTGACGTCATCATGGTTGCACCGAAAGGGCCGGGCCACATGGTTCGGCGGGTGTACACCGAGGGCGGCGGCGTACCGGCACTCATTGCCATCCACCAGGATGCAACCGGTAATGCGAGAAAAATCGCTCTTGCATACGCGAAAGGTATCGGCGCCACACGAGCTGTTGTTCTTGAGACAACCTTCCAGGAAGAGACTGAGACCGATCTCTTTGGTGAGCAGGCAGTTCTCTGCGGCGGAATGACCTCACTCATTCTGGCAGGATTTGAGACTCTTGTGGATGCAGGGTATGCGCCTGAGATGGCATATCTCGAGGTGTTGCATGAGTGCAAACTCATCATTGACCTCATCTATGAGGGTGGGTTTACCAAGATGCGCGACTCCATCTCAAACACTGCTGAATATGGCGATCTCACCCGTGGCCCGCGTGTGATTGGCCCCGAAGCATACGCCGCAATGGGCGAAATTCTCACTGAAATTCAGAACGGAGAGTTTACTCGTGAATGGATGCTTGAAAACCAGGTCAACCGGCCGGTCTTCACCTCACTGAAACGACAGGGGGAAGAGCACCTGATTGAGTCAGTCGGGCGTGAGGTTCGTGGCCTTATGCCGCAGTTCAGAGATCTCTCTGACTAATTTTTTTGCTATATGATCACCAATACCTGCTGATGGCATCAGCAGGTTTTGATGGTTTTGAGTGACATTTTGGGACGAAATTGTTCTTTAAAATTATTTGGTGAATTCAGACGAAAGGGTTCTGAACCATCGTTTCATGGAGCCGATTTTTTTAAAAAAGGGACCTGATTCACCTCTCCGGCATCACAGCCTTCCCTGTCACTCAGAAGGTGTTGGCGGGAAAAATCCAGACCCGATCTCTGCCTTTGCAAGCATCTCTTCTACCCAGATACGGGCAATGGCATTGCCTACCTGATACGCAATGACTTCCAGTGACATCAGGCTTGAATCCGGAATAATCTCCGTATAATTCGAACCAAGCAGGATGAATCCAACTGAAGCATTGTTGTAGATAATCGGAATGATTAAAATTACTTGTATTCGCTCCTTTCCGGGCGTAAACCCGAGCATCTCAGGAAGATCGTCATAGTGAGCATAGATGTAGTCACCGGCTAACACCTGCCGGGCCAGAGGCGTATTTTTTCCAATTTTCTGCATCGAGGAGAGAAATGCTTCAGAAAAACCGGTTGCACAGGAGAGGGTGAAACTCTCTGTATGAGCATCCTCCAGATAAAATGCCCCAAATCCCATATCTGCCACCCGTGATGCTGTGTCGAGACAGAGAGATACCGCTTCGCTTAAGGAACGGGCCGCTGCAAGGGAGAGGCCCAGATCACGCTGTGCGATGAGCTGCTCCTCCATCAGCTTTCGATCGGTAATGTCATAGAGTGTCCCGTGAATCGAGGCAATCTTGCCGTTCTTTTTACGGACATAATTGCACGACTCCTGAACCCATCGGACATCTCCTTCCCGCGCAATGATACGATATTCACTCACGCTGACAGCCGCCGGATCGGCACGTGCATCCTCAACCGTACGGGAAAGAATTGACAAATCATCCGGGTGGACAATCGTATCCCATCCAAAATCGCCGGACATGAGCATCTCAGCCGGATATCCGGTGATACTCTCCACGGCACCGTTTACATAGATAACGCGGTTATCTGCATGACGCTGGAGAATGATGCCCGTGAAATTTTCGATAATAAGGCGATAACGCTCCTCACTTTCATTGAGTTCCCGTTCAAGGTTTTTGTTCTTCACCATCCGCCTGACCTGCAGAGCCAGTTCGGCAAATTCAGCCTTTGGATCGTCGCCTTTGGGTAGATAATAATCACAACCGTTTCTCAGAGCCTGGATCACTACGTCCTCCTGCCCTTTTCCGGTGTACATCATAAACGGCATATCGGGATACCGGATACGTATCTTTTGCAGGAATGCAATACCGTCCATCCCAGGCATCTGATAGTCTGAAATGATACCATCGATCTTTGTGGTCCTGAGGATCTCCATCGCCTCCTCTGCACCCAGTGCGGTGATCACCTTTAGATCGCCTGTACGCTCGAGAAAAACCTTGCCCAGTTCAAGAAGACTGGGTTCGTCATCTGCGAGAAGAATTGTCATCATATTCCGGTTTTTCCCCATGTTCATCGTTAAATATTATATGGGATTTCAAGCCCCTGTTTCATTCAGCACGCATCACAGATGTCAGGGTTCCCAGTGCTGTTTCAATCTCCTGAGGGGTAAACCTAATAACCGTTCCACGCGCCGATATGACCAGTTCATCGCCGCCGACCGTGCCGATTTCTACTGCATCAAGCCCGTTTGCAATCGACTTGTCTGTGTATGCAATAAGGAACCGACCCAACGATTCATCAAAGAGAGCGGATATTGCCTCGCCGGCAAGGGTGACTGTTGCAGCAGGTGCGCACTCCGCAAGAGCGGTGATAAGCCCGCCTGCGGAGATGTCTGCCGCAAATCCTCCGTGTTGTACAAAAGACCGGATTTTTTCCAGAATGGTTGGATCTACTATCTTCGGGGCGTTGCCGCCGCACCCGGTCACTGCATCCAGCACAGAACCTCCGAGAGCAGGATCAGATTTGCCGACCAGGGCAAGTGTGGCGCCCTCTGCGGGTAGTGTGTACCGAAGCACGGGTCCCTTTCCTGCCATTCCGATAGATGGGGTGGGGAGAATACGTGTTCCAAATTCATCACTCTCGTTGTAGAGTGAGACATTGCCACCCACGACCGGGGCGCCGATGGCTGTTGCCATGTCGCCCATTCCGCGAACCGCCTCACCCAGCTGCCAGTAGACATCGGGGTGAACAGGGCTTGCAAAGTTCAGGCAGTTTACTATGCAGAGGGGTGCACTGCCGACGCAGGCAAGGTTGGCAGCATTTTCATAGACCGAGTTTGCCGTCCCGTCGTACGGTTTCAGCTCGATATGCCGCGGGGAACAACCGCAGGAGAGGGTAAGGGCGGCATCTCCCAGCCGGAGAACGGCAGCACCGCCTGCAATAGATACTGTCCGTAGCTGCACATCATGATCAAACTGGCGTGAGATCCAGTCCTTACGGGCTACATCAGGGTGAGAGAGGACTGCAAGACAGAGATCTTTTAGATCTTCTTTCGGAGCCTGATAAGGGCGTTCGCGTGAATAGGGAAGCGATGCCCATGTCTCTTCCGGTGCCCCTCCCACCAACAGATCAATCGGTAGATCACAGACAACGCTTTCTTCAAAAGTAACGATGTAACGTTTTTCTTCGATGACTTCACCAATGTCGCTCCACTGAAGACCGTACTTCTCCATGATCGCAGCAAGTGCCGGAATGTCATCTGCTGCGACCTCCATCAGCATCCGTTCCTGCGACTCGGCAAGCATAATCTCTACCTCATTCATGCCTGTTTCCCGCAGGTGAACCGCGTCTGCCTTAATGCGGGCACCATAACTGGCGGACATCTCAGACGATGCGCCCGCGAGTCCTGCCGCACCCAGGTCACGGCATGAGACAATCTTTTCGGTGGCAGCCATCTCCATTGTCGCATCAATGAGCAATTTTTCGGTATACGGGTCGCAGATCTGTACGCTGGACCGGTCTTCTGCCCCGGCATCCTCCGAAAGGTCGCGGGAAGCAAAGGATGCCCCTCCAAGACCGTCTCTCCCGGTGGATGCGCCATAAAGCACCAGCCGGTTGCCGGGCTTCTTTACCCGGGCAGTGAGGTATTTCTTTGGATCAACAATCCCCACACAGACAACATTGACGAGAGGATTACCGGAGTAACCCTCGTCGAATACCACCTCTCCACGCACGACCGGAACACCGATACAGTTGCCGTAGTCAGCGATGCCCTGCACCACATGTTCAAGGAGATACCGGTTTTTTTCTTTGGTGATTGGTCCAAAATAGAGCTGATCCATGAGCGCAATCGGTTTGGAACCCATGGAGATGATGTCCCGCACCATGCCACCGACTCCGGTAGCAGCCCCACCAAATGGATCCACATAACTGGGGTGATTGTGGGATTCCATGCCGATGGAAAGTGCAATATCATCTGAATATTTCACAATGGCTGCATCATCACCAGGACCCAGGAGGACATTCTCACCCGTGGTCGGGAGCGTCTTAAGAAATGCTTTGGTTGAACGATAGCTGCAGTGTTCACTCCAGAGGTTTTCGAAACAGGCATATTCAAGCGGGGTTATGGGCCGCTTCAGTTGTTCTTCAAGATAAGCAAGGTCTCGGGCAGATACCATGATGCAAAATTATTTGACATCTGCGCTATTAAGGGTGCGTATATAGTATCCTGCAGGCGCCTGCAAGGCAAAAAGATACAAAGGGTTCTAACCGGTGTACCCCTGAGACGCTAAAAGCACTATTAAGTCAGTAGAATACAAATGGTACCTGCATGACCGACCCATACGAAGCGTTGCTTGACCATGCCTATGAAAATATCACCGAGACCTCAGGTGATGAGGGACGGTTTACTGTACCTCCGGCAAAGGTGTTTATTGAGGGAAAGACGACAGTTCTTGAAAATTTTGCAGAGATTGTATCCATTCTCCGCCGTGAACCTGACCACCTGATGAAGTTCCTGCTGGGCGAACTGGGAACATCCGGCAAGTTAGAAGGAACCCGGGCGGTCTTTAATGGTAAGTTTGAAATTGATTTGATCAAGAACCTTGTGAATAAGTATACCGATGATTATGTCATATGTTCTGAGTGTGGCAAACCTGACACCCGCCTGGTAAAGGACGGACGTATTACTCTCTTGCGGTGTGATGCCTGTGGCAGTCACAGGCCGGTGAGAAAACGACGTACCCGCCCGGAATCAGTGGCAAACCAGCTGGAAGAAGGCAAAGAGATGACTGTTGAAATTCAGTCCATATCCAAACGTGGGGATGGAGTGGTCAGAATCGGCAAATACACCATGTATGTAAGCGGTGGAAAACCCGGTCAGAAACTGGAGGTCCGCATTACCCGTGTTGCGGGTTCGATTGTTTTTACCGAACGGTTGTGACCTTTCACTCCCATTTTTTTATTGCATACCGGGTTTTTATCGCGCATTTTATACCGGGAAGCGCGTTCATTGTATATTTCAGAGAAATCTCTGTTTTTGCCAGACTGCGTTCCATTGCCAATGGATATCGGACGGACGCAGGTTCAGAAGAGATCTGAAAAAAGGATATGATATCTAGGATTGCTGAAGTGCATCCAGCAGTTCAGCACAGTCCGCACTGATCTGACGGGCTGCATCGATGATGACCACAAAGGGATCTACACCGTCTTTTGTTGAGACAAACAGTTCGGGGTCAGTGAAATCGAACTTTGGATTATAGGATGATACGTCCACACGGGGATCCGTGAGAATCTGCTGATTCAGGGCGTTCATATAGGTGTGGTTCTCATCGACAAAGAGGATCTTTACGATGCCGGGTTTGAGCTCAAGAATTTTAATTTCCATACGTACCTTATAGCTCTGTAAACGGACGGGTAAATATATATGGGTTGCCCCTACCCGAAAGGGCAAAAAAGGCCTCCGGGAAAATGGGCGCCATCCCTTTTTCAGAGTACAAACGTATCCCCGTCATGTCCGATATGCGGGGCGTTTAATCCGATTTTATGGGAGAGGTGAACCAGACGGAAATCCTTTGCATCCAATTCATGTGCGAGAGAGATGGCTTCAGAATAGTTCATATGTTTAGAATTCTCGATCCCATCAGGGAAAAGAGCATCAATAAAGAGAAGGTCACATCCATGTAGAAGCTCTTTTGTTTGCTGCGGGATGTCAGAGTTGGTGTCTGCTGTATACCCGATGCGGGTATTTCCGTCTTCTATGAGAAGTCCATAGGTTGGCGTAGGCGGGTGGTTCACCGTTCCGAGAGTGACGTGCAGGCCGCCCATGGCAAACGGCACATAGGGCTCTTGTGGGTGTGCAACAAAGTGAATGAAATGGAACTGCTCCTTCATATATGCCACCACCTCGGGGGCGCCATATGTTGGAGGGTATTTCTGCACCCGGTAAAAATCATTAAAGCCCCCAAAATGATCATAATGCCCGTGTGTCCAGAGGACGGCATCGATATGGGGTGAACCCGCGAGAAGCAGCTGCCGGCGGAGATCCGGTGACGTATCAATGAGGAGCGTGAACCCTTTGTGCTCCACCAAAAGAGAGGTGCGAAGACGTTCTTTTCCGGATGCATAGGCTCTGGTGCAGTTTGGGCAGGTGCATCCGACAAGGGGGGTGCCGGTGGTGTCACCGGTTCCAAGCAGTGTGATCGTAATGGTCATCTCAATAAGCACCTGAATGTCAGATATTGCTCCGGATGACGTGACGGTTTTTGAGATTCTGTATGCCGATTTCGATATCTTCCGCCGTTACTTTGTGGCGGCTATCCATAAGGGCAGCAATAATTGCTTCTTTAATCATCATCCGCAGGTCTGCGCCGGAGAATCCTTCCGTTTGTTCAGCAACAGAATCAAAGTCGCATTCACACTCAATCATGGAGGTGACTGCATGCAGAATATCCCGGCGCATTGCGCAGTCCGGCATGGGAAATTCCACAACATCGTCAAAGCGTCGCCATGCCGCTTCATCCAGCAGAGAAGGGTGGTTGGTTGCCCCGATGAGGAGAACTCCGTTTTTGACGAAACTGACCATGTCGATGTTTTTGAGGAGCATGTTCACCGCCCGCTTCATTGCCGCATTGTCATCTGTGAGACGGGACTTTGCCACGAAGTCAAACTCGTCGATAAAGAGTATGCAGGGCGAGAGACGCCGCGCCAGTTCAAATATGCGGTCGATATTCTTGGATGTCTCACCCAGGTACTGGGAGGTGATCATCGCAAGACGGACCTCAAGGAGAGGCATATGAAGCTCACGGGATAGTGCAAGCGCAAGGGATGTTTTTCCGGTGCCGGGGGGGCCCACAAAGAGCAATTTTCCAAACTCGTATATCCGGTGTTCACGCAGAAAATCCCGATTTTTCAGCGCCACGCCAATCTTTTTTATTGCATCCAGCTGTCCTTCGGTACAAACCAGATCATTCATACTGAATTCCATCTCATCCGGTGCATAGATGATGATCAGGTCTCGGGCAGTGCGCATCTCCTCTGACTCGGCAACGATTGGGGCAAGTTTTGCCTCAATATACTCCACCGAATCTTCAAACCGCCCCGTCTTTTTCAGTGCTTCCTGGTGGGAGAAGCTCCCGATCTTATTTCTCTCTGCGTAGAGCGCAAGCGCAGGATTTTGTTCCACCCATTTCCCTCCTCCTTTCTTGACAAACCACTGTAATGCCGGTGCAAGCGCGGTAATGGATAGGCGCTGCCCAAATTCGTCATAATCAACGAAAGGATTTTTGCGCAGGTGTTCATAGGCGTTCTTCATCCCCATTTCACGATCGAGAACCCCTTCGCTGATCACCAGCGGCCGTTTGAATTCTGACGCTGCTCCGGACATTCCGGTTAGTTTCCGTAATTTTTGCGGCAGATCATTCTTCGTGATCTCGGAGATTTCATTTGCGACTGCGGCCGTTAAAAGAATCTCCATGAGATCAAGAACCATTGAATCAGCATCATCAGACATGCGTAACAGGAGATGTACTACGCGAAGAACAAAAAAGGTTGGCTAGCGGGTGGTTGCCACACAGCCATCTTCGGTGACAATGAGTGTATGCTCTGCCTGAGATACGAATGACCCGGAAATGTCATGTAAGACTGAATAACCCCGCAGCACGCCGTTTCTCTTCAGCGTGGAGAGAGCAAGATCGATCTTATCACCCTTCAGCCAGCGTTTGGCAAATGGAAGGGAGCGCCGATCACGGACCTGTTCCAGCACCCGTTTTGCTGAGGCGAGTCGCACTCCCCGGTTGGCAATTTGGCTATAAATCACGGTTCTGTTGCTGTCGGAGACCATTCCGCTGCCGCTTGATGCGAAGGGTTCAATTGCAAATACCATTCCTTGTTTGAGAACGGCGCCGCCGATCATGGCGATGTTGGGGATCATCGGCTCTGCATGGAGCGAATACTGTGACAATCCGTGTCCGGTGAGGTTTGCCACCGGGCGAAATCCTCGTGACTCAATTTCGTGCTGGATAACGCCACCCAGTTCACCGGTGGTAACCCCCGGGCGAACCAGTGCAATGGCCGCATTCAGGGCCTCTCGTGACGCTTCCACTAAAAGAGCGTTATTACCAAGATCCACCGTCGTTGCTGTGTCAGCGACGTATCCATCGACATGAACGCCAAGATCGACCTTTACCACATCCCCCTCTAAAAAGAGGCGTTCATCCCCCGGTCCTGCAGTGTCATGGGCTGCATCCTCGTTTATCGAGATATTGAGCGGGAAAGCAATCCCAACACCCTCATCACGGATGGCCTGTTCGATGGTATCGACCAGTTCCAGAATCGACGCGCCCGGTAGAACCATTGCCGCTGCTTCGTCACGGAACCGCTTCGCAAGCGCTCCGGCTTCCATATATTGAGAATAAATATCATCGTTCATATGATCAGTCTTCTTTCATATTTCGTGTAGCAGACGAAACCACCTTTGGTGATAACACCCAAATTCTCCAGCCGGACACCCCCTGTGTTCCGGTAATAAAGACCGGGCTCAACGGTGACCACATGCCCTGCCGCAAGCAGTGTGTCACCCCGTGGGGAAAGAGAGGGACTTTCGTGAATCTGCAGACCAACCCCGTGGCCGAGGCTGTGGATGAATCCTTCATCCCCTGTGACATAGCCACATTCAGTGAAATGATCAAGTACGGCATTGTGCACCTCTGCACCGGTGATGCCCGGCCGAAGCATCTTTTCTGCGAGCGTCTGCCCATCACGGACGGCTGCATAGATCTCCCGTATTTCAGAGGATGGTTCTCCTTTGACAAACGTCCGGGTCATATCGGCATAGTACCCCGTCCTCTCGTTTTGCGGGAATACATCGATGAGAATTGGTTCATCGGCGAGGAGGGTGCCTGAGCCGATGTTGTGCGGCTGGGCAGTTTCCTTTCCACATGAAACAATTGTGTCACGCGCCACATACCCATGCCGGAGAAGCCAGCAGTGCATCTCCCGTCGGAGGTAATCTGAGGTGAGGGGGGCCCCCTCATACCAGAGTTCTTTGCCCCGTATAGTAGCGTGCCGGATGATATTTTCAGCAAATGCCATTACCTCATTGGTGTGTTCCTGCGCAGTACGGATTGCATCACGTTCCCGGGGTTTTTTTATCGCCCGCATCTCCTCAACCGTGTCCCTATCAACGGTGACCTGACAGAATAGGCGGAGATCTTCTGCTATACCCAACGGGAATGAACCCGGGACAATGATGTCTCCACCCACATATTCAGATACCATGCGGGCAGCGGCCCGACGGGGACTGACCTCATCTTCAAGGAATTCAAAGAATCGGGCGTCACCGCGGGATATCACTCTACACGAGGCTTCGTCCCGCGCCCGATCCAGTTCCATCTGCGGTACAATGAGGATGCCCTCTTCACCCCGTTTCTGAACATAAAAAAAGGGGTCAGATGTAACAAACTGCGTCAGGTAGCGCATGTCAGGATCCAGTGAAGAGGCATAGATGACGTAGGCTGCCGCTCCTGCCATCTCCATGGCCTCATTGAGTGTCTCCATGCCTGATTATTCCCAAGCAAAGCACAAGTACTTTTATCCTGACGGGTTGATGTATGGACAATGGACGAGTCAGCGAAGCAGATATTCAATATGAAGTTTGCAAAGCTTACCCTGGTTCTGAATGCAATCTTCCTTCTCGCAGCACTAGCAATACTTGCTGCGTTCAGGGTAATTCCGATATACAGCCACCAGATTGCAGCCATCTGCGGCATAGGGGCAATTAGCTTAGCACTGTATTTCAGGAAAGCCTATAAGAGTGACAAGGAATGGCTGATGGCCCAGGACGAGACGCACGGGAAACCGGCGGAGCAGACAGAGCCATCCGTTCCTCCTGGGGAACCTACAGGCGACACCGATGCTTGAGAAGATTTTGTCTGAAGTGGAACTGGTGGAACGACACCTCAGGGTGGTGCGCATCGTGGCAGAGAATCAGCCGATCGGAATAATGAAACTGGCTGAACTCACCGGACTGCCTGCCCATCGTGTGCGCTATTCCCTGAAAGTGCTTGAAGGACAGGGGTATATTCAGGCATCTCCGGCGGGTGCAATGGTGACAGAAACGGCAAAAAAAGGGATTAATGCCCTTTATTCAGAGATCGATGCCATCATTGCTCTTCTCGAATCAATGCGTGAAGAGAATGGAACAAATCGATAATATTTATTACCTCTCACTGCGACCTTATATGGCACACAGGTTGTGCATGCCTCCATAACTCAGTTGGTAGAGTGTCTGGCTGTTAACCAGAATGTCACAGGTTCGAGTCCTGTTGGGGGCGTAATTTTTCGTTTTTTGGAGTCACAAAAATATTAGAATAGCTATTCTATGGTTTATGGCAAGTTATTAGTTGATCCACTTCTCCTACAAAATTCTATGAAATTATTATTATACAGTTAAGGGGTGGGCAGGCATCCTGTGTGACAAGAACGTCATATCTAGAATTACGGACACCCCACCACATCATTTGTTCGATGTGTCCCCCACTCCTGTCATCACCGTCAAAATCATTAATTAAAATAGTTTGTGACAATAAGCTCATTAATTTCTCCCCGTTTGCTCGCATCTGCATTGATCATTCTTTTCGCGGGCACCCGTTCGATGGTATAATTCGCATACAGGCGGTCAAAGAAATCGTCATCAGGGTTGATATTCTTTGGATCTGAGTTACTCAGCAGCAATTTTGCCTGTTTTGCATCACACGCTGCAAAAAATTCTGCAAGACGTTTCTGGTCGGCATCATCAAATCCACCCATAGAATAGTGGGTAAATGATGCAGAAGGACTTAGCGGTCGATAGGGGGGGTCAAAATATACGAATGAATCCTTGGTAATATACGGTGATGAGTCTGCGAAATCGCCAAGGTGAATTTTCGTATTTTGTAGCAGTTCGGCGTCTCTTTTCAACAGTTCCGGATGAATAATTTTTGGGTTTTTATACCGTCCAAAGGGTACATTGAATCCTCCCTGTGAATTCACCCGGAATAAGCCATTAAAACAGGTTTTATTCAGAAATATTAACTGGCATGCCCTCGGTATCCACGCTGTTCCATAACTCTTATAATTGATGCTTTGTTTCGTTTGGTTGAATTCATTGCGTATGGAATAAAAATACTTTTTTCTTTCTTCTTCGTCTTTTGAAAGGAATGTATCGGTGAGATTACGAAGACACTCGATGAGCTCATCCACATCTCTTTTGACGACATGATACGTGAGATACAACTCTTCGTTGATGTCAAAGAGGTGACATTCGTCAAATAAAAATGTGCTATTAAAATGAAAGAATACCGCTCCGCCACCAATGAAGGGCTCTACAAATGTAGTTATCTCACCGCTTTTGAGTTCTTTGGGAATCCGTTTTGAGAATGCATCAAGTAACTGGGTCTTTCCCCCTGCCCACTTGAGGAATGGTTTTGCATTGATCGTTGACATTGTGGAATCTCGTTAATTGTGTTCGGCAAGTGGTTGGTACCTGGTTTAGCTTAGTTTAGTTTAGTTTAGTTTAGTTTAGTTTTGGTAAATTTAGAGGTAGCGAAATGGTACGGATGATGAGATGTGTTATGACATCTGAAACCTGCACATATCGGCCACACATTTTTTCAGGAATATATTTCATCTGTTAGGTCTGATGCAGACGTATGAAACCGGACCGGAAAATTGCAGTACCCCAGTCTTCAAAATCCGGGCTCCCCCCGGGCACCCTGATTCATGTGGGTGACCGGGATCCTTCACCGACACAGGTTCGGTATTTTGCCTATAATAAGGATTCCGTCAACGAAGAACAACCGAATATTGCCACAGAATCATTTCCCGGTGCGAACAGATCTGCCTGGATTAAGGTATCGGGTCTATTTGATCTGAAACTGATAAAACAGCTCAGCCGTCTGCTCTCTCTCCACCCGCTAACGCTTGAAGACATCCTGAATACCAACCAGCGACCTAAATATGAGATATTTGACGATTATCTGTTTCTTGTGCTCAAAATAATTCGGTTCGAAAGCATACATGATACAAGCACGGGAAATGACGGTAAAACGATTAGCACTCAGGATGGTATCGCCCCCCCGGACACTGCATCGGAACCTGAAGATGAATATGTCATATCATCCGCCCAGTTAAGCATCATTCTGACCGACAGGATTGTCTGTTCGTTTGAAGAGGCGGGAAGTGACATCTTCAATGGGATCATTGCCCGGCTTTTTGACGAAAAAAGTCAGATACGCAAGCTGGGTCCGGATTACCTGATGTATGCCCTTGCAGACTGTGTCGTTGACAATTATTTCATTGTCTTTGAACGAATGGGGGAAGATATTGAGAGCCTTGAAGGGCGGATCATTGAAGGAACAGGCCCCGGTGTCATGAAAGAGATCTATGCTCTCAAGAGAAATTTACTCGACATCAGAAAACGTATCTGGCCTCTCCGGGAGGCCATATCGGGGCTTATCAGGAGCAAACCAGTGTTCATATCCGAACAGACGGAAGTATTCCTGAAGGATGTTTCAGACCATCTGTACCAGTTAAATGATATTCTGGAGTCATACCGGGAGATGTCTACCGGATTGTATGAAATCTATCTCTCAACCCTGAGCAACCGGATGAATGAGGTGATGAAGGTTCTGACTATCATTGCAACGATCTTTATCCCCCTGACCTTTATCGCCGGCATCTATGGGATGAATTTTGCATCGATGCCGGAACTTCAGTGGAAATTTGGTTATCCCGCTGCGATCCTTGCGATGCTTGGTATCTCTGGAATTATGATTATATATTTCAGAAAAAAAGAGTGGATCTGATTTTTAAAAAAGGATTCCACGTAATCGGTCCCCTTTGCTGATGCCCGTCTTCTGGGATCACCCCTCCACACAAGAGACAAAAAGGGACAGGAGGGCGCGCGGAGGACGGGGGCATAGGAGGCGGGGAAGATGCTGGGAGGTGAGGATGTATGCAGGGCGGTGCAGGAAACCTGACACGTTGCCGGAGTCTAAAAATCCGATATCTGTCTACAATGCTGTGAATTACAACAGAACAAAAATGATGTATCTCTTCCGGCGGGATCTTACCCGGTAGGGTCCGTTACCCCAGTATTTTACATACGTGCCAACAAACAAATTGGGAACAACTCTTCCTGATCCTATCCGCATGAGAGCGTGGAAATCCGCTAAAAAAGACCGGTAACCGTGTGTCTCTGTATGTATTCAGGGAGAACAGCGAGTGCGGTCTCCAGTGGTGTGCCATTGACGCAGACGAAGATCGCGATGCAAATCGTTTAGACGAAAACACCCGTGTGTGCTGTAGTATGTCCACCAATAAAACAGATAGAACACAGACCTGCAGAATCTCTGCATTTCACCGAATGGATCAAACAGATGACAGATTCAATTATTGATAGTATACTGAGTGCCCGGTACCTCCGGAATGGCGAGACCACTTTTGAGGACGTGTGCAGGCGTGTCGCTGTTGCACTGGGAGAGGATGAATCGCAGACCGATGCGTACTTTGAAGAGATGCGCTCACTCCGTTTCCTCCCTAATTCACCGACCCTGATGAACGCCGGTACAGAAATAAGTCAGCTCTCCGCCTGCTTTACTCTCCGTGTGGGGGATTCACTTCCTGAGATCTTTGACGCGCTTAAGTGGGGTGCCCTCATTCACAAGAGCGGCGGCGGTACGGGTTATAATTTCTCAACGATTCGCCCAAAGGCGGCCCCCGTCCTCTCGACAGAGGGGGTTGCATCCGGCCCGGTCTCCTTCATGAACATCTTTAATGAAGCGACTGAGGTCATTAAACAGGGCGGCAGACGCCGTGGAGCAAACATGGGGATTCTCAATGTCTGGCACCCGGACATTCTGGAGTTCATCCGCTCAAAGACAGAAGAGGGGAAGGTCAGCAATTTCAACATCTCCATAATGATGAACGACGCGTTCATGCAATTGGTCGAAAACGGGGAGATGGAGACATTATGGATGGTCCATCCGTATTCCGGTGAAGAGATCACGGTCGGCGCCATCTGGAACGCGGTTATTGACGGGATTTGGAGGAACGGAGAGCCCGGTGTGCTCTTCTATGAAGAGATTAACCGTCACAATCCGACCCCCAATCTTGGACCTATTGACACCACTAATCCCTGTGGAGAACAGCCGCTTTTACATTTCGAAAGCTGTGTGTTAGGCTCGATTAACCTGTCATTGTTCGTGAAAAACGGACAGCTCAATGAAGAGCAGCTGATGAAGACCACACGTATCGGGGTCAGGTTCCTTGATGCGGTGATCGACAGGAACTGCTTCCCGATTCCTCAGATCAAAGAGGCAACAGAAAAAACCCGAAAGATCGGGCTGGGTCTGATGGGCGTCCATGACGCACTCCTCCTCCTCGGGATTCCCTATGGCGCTAAAGAAGGACGAACATTTTGTGAACATGTGATGGCCCTTGTCACGGCAACGGCGGTGGATGAGTCACACCACCTTGCAGAGGAGCGTGGCGCTTTCCCCGCATGGCAAGGAAGTCTGTGGGGCGAACAGACGATGCGGAATGCCGCACTCACCACGATCGCCCCGACAGGGACCATCTCTCTTCTGGCAAACTGCTCCAGTGGGATTGAACCGGTTTTCTCGTTTGCCTATACCCGGAAAAACACCGTCGGAAAGGAATTTGAAATCCTGCACCCGATCTTTGCAACTGAACTCAAAAAGACCCTTGCAGCGTCCAGCGCTTCATCAGATGAATGCGAACAAAGGTTTCGCGAGGTTGTGGCGCATGTCCACACCACCGGCACCGTGCAGGACATCGCATGGCTTCCGGAATCATTCCGGAAGGTATTCCAAACGGCGATGGACGTCGGTTGGAAGGAACACATCATGATGCAGGCAATTTTCCAGAAACATGTCCACGCCTCTATATCAAAGACCATCAACATGCCGGAAGAGTCCACTCGGGATGATATGGCCGCAGCCGTTCTGATGGCATGGAGAAACGGCCTGAAGGGCATGACCATCTACCGTACCGGAAGCCGGGAAGAGGTCGTTTTGGCTCTTAGTGCCAAGGAGCCGGCAGAGACCGCGGCGCCCGTGGTGGTACAGGAACGCTGCCGTCCGAAAGAACTCATTGGCAAGACCTATCTCTGCCAATCCGGGTGTTGCCGCCTGTATGTGACCGTCAACCTCTTTGAAGGGAAACCATGGGAAGTATTTATCCGGACCGTAGGCAGCGGGGGGTGTGAAGCAAACTCTAACGCTCTCGGCCGGGCGATATCAACAGGCCTGCAGAGCGGTGTTCCCTACACGAAATATGTCAAACAGTTCAGAAAGGTCAACTGCCTCTCTGCGGTTAAAAACCGGGATTCAGAAGGATATTCGTGTGCTGATGTCGTGGGCAGGTGCATTGACCTTGCGGCACGCATGGAGACGATTACCACCCTTGACAACTGGGTTATCACCGATGCAACCGAGATGACAAAGAACCGCTGTCCCGAATGCGATGCTGAACTGGACTTCGGGGAAGGCTGCAATCAGGGCATTTGCAAGAACTGCGGATGGAGCGGGTGCTCATAACTTGAACGGGGCAATTGAGATTGTCAGGTCGCCCTGTCTCTTATTTTTATTTTTGTTCATTTCGCCCGTTTTTTAGCAATCTTTCTCTCGCCCTCATTGCAAAGAATCCCGGATTTTGCCGTTCTTTTTGTTGGCATATTTCTCTCTGTTGGAAAAAACAACCCGGTTGATGCCTGAGAGAAATCGTTGAGGAAAGGTGAGGAAACGTGAGGAAACGTGAGTAAACGTGAGGAAACGTGGGGAAACGTGAGTAAACGTGAGGAAATGTGAGGAAATGTGAGGAAACGTGAGTAAACGTGAGGAAACGTGAG
>CAZFXY010000031.1:14916-16325 GCA_964523185.1 uncultured Methanoculleus sp. | reverse complement strand
TTGTGGGAAATCCATTTACTCCTACTGAAGTTTAGGGACCCACCTGACCAGTTACTTTTTGTTTTCATGTTTTTTCTCCAAGTTTTTTCCGGTTCCCGGAGGTAAAAAGGCGAAGCTTTCAAGTAATGGTAAGGCCAACACAGTCTTGCCTCCGGGCACGCGTGGGGTTCAGCCGTTCTTGATCGATTCAGATGAACCCCGTGCAACATCTTCTTGATGCTACGTGTATGACTTTTGACTTCGTTTTATTAATGTTTTATGTCCACATCATCCAACTGTTCCCGTTCAGTTGGACGATGTGGACATAAAAACTAAATAGCGTCCCTTTCTCACAGAACACTATGTTTACTCGCAAAGAACCCTTTGACAATGATACCGAAGTGCAGAACACGACACAAGCGTATAACCGTACATCCCCTCATTTACGGTCCCTCGCATGCCGCAACAATAATACCAATTACTCCGGCGAACCGGAAGAAAATACTACGGCACTATCATGCCACAAGACCTGACCCCACCATGCAGATGACCGGGTAACCATCAGATACGGGAAACAATCGCACAGAAAAAAAGAACGAGAATTCCAATTGATTACCGGAACCTGCCCCGAGACATCAGGAGGAAAGCACCCACACCCACACACGCACCCAGGATACCACCCGTCAGGGGAAAGGGTGTTTTTTCAGCAGGAGAAGGAGCAGAATCCGGAGATTCCGTATCGTACCCACCATTCACCTGTGCAAAGTGCAGGTTATCCTGTGCCCGAAGGTCATCAGGATTCATTTCAAGGGCCCGTTTTGAAACGGCAGTCATCTTTTTGTACTCACCCATTCGCCCATAGGCTGTGCCCTGGATGATGTACGATTCAATCATATCCGGGTTCAGCGTGATTGCGGTCTCTGCCGCCTCAATTGCTTCCTCATACCGTCCCAGGTTGAGCAGTGCATCGGCTGTGGCTGCCCATGCATCCGCCTGCTCAGGATTCTGTGCAATTGCCTTCTCGCCTGCTGCAAGTGCGCCGGTATAGTCGCGTTTTGCCGAACTGATACCCGCTTTCGTGACCCATGCAAGCGTGAAGTTCCTGTCAATTGCGATGGCCGCATCGATATGAGTCATCGCAGCTGCATAATTCCCGGCTTCTGCTTCATCAACTGCCAGGTTGTAAAGGTCAATCTTTTCAACGGCAATCGTATCCACAGAGACATCTCCGGCAGACACCGCGGACATACCCACTGCAGTGAGAAGTGCCACTGCAAACAGGATGCCGGCAATTCTTTTTCCTGTCATCTCTGTAGAGGTTTATTTCCGGAAAGTATAATCAGTTGCGATCAAACCTGTCTCGGATACCCCCTGCATCCAATCCAATCCAATCCAATCCAATCCAATCCAATCCAATCCAATCCAATCCA
>CAZFXY010000031.1:0-14816 GCA_964523185.1 uncultured Methanoculleus sp. | reverse complement strand
ATCCAATCCAATCCAATCCAATCCAATCCAATCCAATCCAATCCAATCCAATCCATTGATCCTATTATGCCCTTTCGCCTCCCACATACTGGTGTGAAACTGCTTTCCGGAGTCGAAAGCACGATGCCGGACGATGACGATATCGGGCCAAGGAATCCCAAATATATTCACAAAAATATTCACAAATTTATTCACAAAAATACCGAATACACAGGAGACAGGTGAAGAATGATATGATACGATGCCCGCGATGCAACAGCCCGGAGATCTACCCTGTTCTCGGTGGATATAGCGGATACTATTACCGCTGCAAAAAATGCGGCTACTCGGGGGCGCTTGTCATTGAATATGATGACGATGAAGCGCCGAAAGAAAAGCGCGACCTGCAGCAGGAATACCGCGAGGAGGTGCAGGAATATGACACGAGGCGTCGCCCCCTCCTCTGGGCAGCCCTCGTCCTCTTCATCCTCATCGTGGCGGCATTCTTCCTAGTATTCCGGTAACCACCGGGCATTCTCTTAAAACACGCCAAACATCTTCAGCGCACTCAGCAGAAGCAGACCGACAAACAGCCATTCGAGGTGGCGTGCAGAGATGCTATGCGACAAACTGACCCCGACAAAGGATGCGGGAATGGAGGTCACCACAAGGATGACCCACTGGTGGAGATCGACATACCCCAGCGACGGGCCGGGAATGCCGGTCACACCCCACCCAAATATCACATACGCAAGGACACCCCCTGCAGAGGCAAAAATAAGAAACGCCGTTGATGTCCCAACCGCACGGTGAATCTGATACCCCGATACAAGGGTCAGAAAGAGCACGATCAGGTATCCGCCACCAACCCCGAGAAGGCCGGAAAGAAACCCGAAAAGGGCCCCTGCAAAGATAAACAGCCAGACCGCGGTGTCACGTTCATCATCCGCAGAATAGGATGGTTTCAGCGCCATCTTCACCGCCGCACCGAGAAGCAGGGCACCAAAAATATACCGGAGCCAGTCGCCGTCTACCGATGTCGCCACGTACGCCCCGGCGATGGCCGCAAGAAAGCCGGGCACACACATATGTTTCACGCTATCCCATGCAACAGCTCCTTTTTTTGTATGGCCGGAGGCTGTAGCAATCGCGGTGGGTAATATTACCGCCAGACTCGTTGCAAAGGCCACCCGGGTGGCAAGCGTGGCCTCTGTTCCGAGCAGATCGGTTAACACCCAGTACTGCACCGGAACCATCACAAAGCCCCCGCCGACGCCAAGTATGCCTGCCCCCAGTCCGGCCAATGTTCCTGTCAGCCCGAGAACGAGCACTGTCTGAAGAAAAATATCCATTATTTACTCCGATGCCGCCAGTATGCCACACCGACTCTGTTTTATGTACTCTTCAAAAACGAGCTGAACGCATAAAAAAGAACCGATAAAAAGTAACCAGAGTTACGTAATAATCAGGTTCTGAGGCAGCGTGGCAGCCATATCCAGTTGGGTACCGATAAAAAGTAACCAGAGTTACGTAATAATCAGAGTTACACAATAACCAGAGTTACGCAAGTATTAGAGTTACGCAATAACCAGATTTTCCTGAGAGCAGTGAGAAATTCTTTGAAACTGGGGTGACATACCGTGCAGAAACCAGCCATTATTTTATCACACAAAAGAAATGTATGAGAGATGCGTCGTTCATTTCTGGGAAAAAATCACCTCCACTGGTGTGACATCTGCAAAACACCGGTACTGGGGAAAAAATGCAGCTGCGGCACACCGACACGCGAGGTGGTACTCACCCCTCCCGGCGATATCAGGCCGGCGTTTGATAGTGACATCACCCACATTAATCAGGTCTACCGTGACCATTTTGGAGTGGATCTGATACCTGAGGGGCACATTGTCATTCTCAACAAAGTACCGGATATTGACCGGATGGAAGAGATCATTATGGGCGGCGCCGTTGTCGGTGCCATCCGCTTTTACCCGGAGGAGGAACGGTGGGAGGCCATGCCGCGCCCCCCCGCCGCTCTCTATATGACACCTTCCATGCGGTATGTGGTGGTCGATCCGGGTGCGGAAACCTCCATCCAGACCAAAAGTGCATCGGTTCTCGCACCCGGACTCATCAGCGTCGAGGAGCATGTCGAGGCAGATGACCAGGTGTTCATCATGTTACCGGACGGGCGCTGCATCGCCGTCGGTCGGGCAAAGGTCTCTGCTGAAGAGGCTAACACCATGGAACGCGGCACCATCGTCCGGACACGCAAGACGAAACCGGTCACCTGTATCCCGGCAAAGCGGACATGGGAGGATGCCCTCGCTGCAAATGAACGAATTCTTGACGGTGTCGAGGATGAGGCAGTCACCTTTGTCCAACGCACCATGGAAAGAAATCCCCTGCCAGCAAATGTCTCCTACTCCGGCGGAAAAGACAGCCTTGCCACACTTTTGGTCGTCATGAAGGCCGTAGGGAAGCTCCCTCTTCTCTTTGCCGATACCGGCCTTGAATTCAGGGAGACCTATGAGAATGTGCAGCAGATAGCAGACTACTACGGCCTTGAGGTCATCCAAACAGAGACCGCCTCACGTTTCTGGGAAGTGATGGAACGCGATGGCCCCCCGGCAGTCGATGCACGCTGGTGCTGCAGTGTCTGCAAACTCCTGCCCTTAAAAGAGCTTATTGAAGAAAGATGGGGGGAGTGCCTTTCCTTTATCGGCCAGAGAAAATACGAATCATATAAACGGATGAAAAGCCCGCGTGTCTGGCGAAGCTACCACATCCCATGCCAGCTCTCTGCATCCCCCATTCAGCACTGGACGGCATTGCACGTCTGGCTCTATATCTTCCGCGAAAATGCGCCGTATAACGTCCTTTATACACGGAGAATTGACCGGATAGGCTGTTTCATGTGTCCATCATCCGACTGGGCGACCCTCCGGCTCATCATGCAGGATTATCCGGATGAATGGCAGCGGTGGGACGATGCACTGAAGCACTACAAAGAAAAGCATGATCTGCCGGATATCTGGGTGGAAAAAGCCCTCTGGCGCAAGCGGGGAGATACAGAAGATGACGACGAAAGTAGCTATACTTGATTACGGAGTAGGGAACCTCCGGAGCGTACGCCGCGGGATAGAACGGGCAGGGGCCACACCGGTAATCACAAAGGATGTCGCGCTCATGATGGCATGTGACGGCGTTGTCCTTCCCGGAGTGGGTGCCTTTGCCGAAGGAATGAAAAAGCTGGGGATTCTCCGTGAAGCACTCTGCCAGTATGCAGAAGATCGGCCGGTTCTGGGCATCTGCCTCGGAATGCAGATGCTTCTTGAACGCAGTAGAGAATTCGGCCTGCACGAAGGACTGGGACTCGTCCCCGGAGAAGTCTGCCCCTTTGAGAAGACGCCGGGCATGAAAATACCCCACATGGGATGGAATACTATCCGCATGGAGCAGCCCTCTCCCCTTTTTGACGGTATCCCCGATGAGAGCTATGTCTACTTTGTTCACTCATTTTTTGCAAAAACAACCCCGGCGCACACCCTCACAAGCACCGAATACATCGAAAGGTTTGCATCCTCAATAGGGAGCGGGAATGTCTATGGTGTACAGTTTCACCCGGAAAAAAGTGGTGACACCGGGCTTTCCATCCTGAAAAATTTCATTGCTCTGCTCTGAAAAAACCTTCACCCAGCGTTTCAGTGCCGCTTCCCCCATCTTTTTTTCACAATGTGTGTGCTTGTGTATTTGTACGTGTTTGTACATGTGTATGCACCCAAACCACGATCACAAAAGATCCAAAAAAAGAGGGAAAATATAAACTGATTACTGTCTGCGGTACGCAGTCACCATCTCAAACAGGAGCATGATGAATATAGCTACAAACCCGCCACTGAAGAACATTACCGCGAGGATATTCGGGGCAACCTGCGGAGGTGGTGTATCCTCCCGTTCCATCGGCCCTGCCACGGAGTCCGGTGCAGAGGTGGAAACGGCACCTCCGTTCTCACCATTTGCCTCCGTTTCTGCGTCTTCAGGAGAGCAGGTCATTATCAGTGCCCGTGTGTCACCAGAAGCCATGTCTACTCCGGACCGGATCGACCCGTCATCGGGCAGGAATGCAAATGTCGGCGCTAATGCAAGCAGCACAAGCGTCGCACAGATGATCAGCGTAAACAGAGACGTATACTTCAGCAGCAGATCCCGGAGATTCGCCTTTCCGGGAGACATAATAACCACCTGCTGGCGCACACCGTAGACCTTGATTACCCGGCCTTTCTCACTATACCGGGTACGCACAATATCAACCAGCCCTGCATCCAGCAAATTCTCTATTTGGTATTTCAGGGTCGTAATCGGCTGCCCAAGACATTCAGACAACTCCGAGAGCGTGAGCTCATCCTCAGAAAGAGCGGACAGGATATCACTTGCCGTCCCGCTGGCCATCGCCTTTCCAATCTTCTTTGCCCGTTCATCGCCAGGCTCAAGGACAAGCACACCCCCTTTGGTCATTTCAGTTGCTCAGCAATCATCCGGCGCCCAGCGGCAAGTGCCTCATCAAGGCCCTCTGCCGAGGC
This sequence comes from uncultured Methanoculleus sp., assembly GCA_964523185.1. Lineage (GTDB taxonomy): Archaea > Halobacteriota > Methanomicrobia > Methanomicrobiales > Methanomicrobiaceae > Methanogenium. The sequence continues at coordinate 10,257 of CAZFXY010000031.1, read as the reverse complement.
ACCGCTTCCCTGTGCAAGAGACGGTTTCCCGCCCCCTTTTCCACCCAGCATACTGCACACCTGGCGCACAATCTCACCGGCGTTCACCCTCTCATCACCAGAGGCAACCACCACATGCACCCGGTCGCCAACACCTGCAATGAGGGCAACGCCTCCTTCATTTGCATACGCGGTTGCCATTGAAACGACCTCTTTGGGAGAGGCCGACACCGCGTGCACCACGACACGGACACCTGCAATCTCCTCAACCGGAATACCTGCCATCTCCAGTTCGGCAATCTTCTTCTGCAGACGTTCGATATCCTTTCTCTGCTCCTTCCATTCGGTAAAGAACCGGTCAACCGATGAGGGGAGATTCTCACGCTGGACACTCAGCGTTGCAACCGATGCATCAACCAGTCCTTCCATCCACTGATTGTATGCAACAGCCGCCATACCCGCAGAGAACTCAAGGCGTTCAATACCGTCCTGCACATGCTCCAGACGCATAATCCGGATGGATCCAATCTGGCCCGTACTCGTACAGTGAGTGCCGGCACAGGCCTGCACATCGCCTGCTACACGGACGATACGAATACGGGCACCCGGCGGCACACCGCCCTGGTAGAGATCAAACCCATACTTCTGCTCCGCGGTCGTTCGGTCCTCCCAACCGATCTGCACCGAAATGTCGCTCAACACCAGCCGGTTTGCAGCGTTCTCAATACGCCGAAGCTCTGCTTCGCTGATGTGGCGGAAATGCCGGATGTCAAGACGTGAACTCGCGACGCCTTTCTGGGCACCTGCCTGATGAATATGACGACCCAGCACTTCTCTGGCGGCGTGCAGCAGCACATGGGTAGCGGTGTGGTGCCGCATCATCGTCCTTCGGCGCCCCTCATCCAGGACGCCTCTCACATGCTCGCCGCGTTTGAGAGACTGACCCGTGATGTGATGCAAAATGACATCCCCAATCTTTACCACATGGTCAACCATGCTGATGCCCTCTTCTGAAACAATTTTACCGATATCTGCCGGCTGACCGCCACCCTCCGGGTAGAAGAGCGTCTGATCAAGCAGCAGATATTCATCAAGCTGGTCCAGCACGATGGCATCAAAATCGGTCGCCTGAGGTAGGTCGTAATAGAGCATCTTCGTGGGAGTCATCGCCTCTACTCTCTCCCGGATGGATGCATATGGATCATCCTCATCCCCGGCCTCCTCAGACTCAGAATGCACATCTGCTATCAGGGAATAGAAGTTATCCGGCAAATCAACGTCAGCACCCTCTTCCCGTGCCATATCCCGCACAATCTCGGGCGGGATGCCATGTGAGTCATAGAGCGTAATCAGTTCATCAAGAGGAATAGGCAGATTCTTTTCTTTATAGGCCTTTGCTGCCTTCTGAACAATCCTGCCCCCGCGCTCCATCGTGACAGCATATTTTTCCTCTTCATTTCTAATGATCTCCCGCACGACACTGATCTCCTGTTCAAAGGAGTTGAGGCCGATCTTTTCCATCTGGAATTCAATGAGATCAGCGAGATCTTCCTCTATGTCAATCTCATGCATCATCCGCAGGGTGCGCCTGAGCACCAGACGGGCAAGGTAGCCCTCATGTGCATTAGACGGCACAATACAGTCGCCAAGCATATATGCCAGACAACGGGTGTGGTCAGCAATCGCATAGACGCGCTCGATAGGAGAGATCAAATCCTGCAGCACCTGATATGACACACCGATATTATCTGCCACCGTCCTGCGCATCTCCTGGAGATTGGAGCCGGTGATATCCATGAGCCCGGCATACTTTGCATTCAACGCGAGAATACGGGTAAAATCAGAGTTATTGAGCAGATGCGTAAGGTTTGCTGAGTCCATCAGCCGGCTGATCAGTTCAGGGAAGATGGCGTCATAGACCGTAGGACTGCCCTGTGATGCCCACACCATACGCTCCAGACCATACCCCGTGTCAACAATCCGCAGATCCATCGGATAATACGGGACGCCTTCCATATCAACCGGCTGTCGGCCGTTGTCACGCTTCGTCATACTCATAAAGACCAAAGTGGCCACCTCAAGCCCGGCGATGAGTACCTCCACACTGGGGCCGGCATTACCGCCGCCGATCCACGGGTGCTCCTTGTAGGTCACCCGGTTCAGGTCAGCACCGACAGACGCGAGAAACAGATCGCAGAGCCTGACAGTCTCGTCCTTCCAGTAGATCTCATGCTCATCCGTGTTAAACGCGTGATGTGCCATCATCTCAAAGGTGGTCAGATGGCGGCCTGAGCGTCCCACCGAATCAAGATCATTGAGCCTGATACAGGGTTGGGATATCGTCAAAGGATTTGCAGGTGGGGGAACCTCACCATTCGTCACAAACGGCTGAAAATCAGCAATGGATGCAATGGTCAGATATATATCGTCACGCCAGCGGGCTGCAACCGGATAGCGACCGATTCTCGTATGACCGTTCTGTTCAAAAAAACTCAGATATGCTTCACGCATCTCATCAAGAGTATGAGGAGAGAAGACCGGGTTATTGATGAATGAATATGGTTCGCAGGGTGCATCGCCACAGTATTCACGCTCAGGGTCTCGTGTCCAGAACGCTGAACCGCAGGCCGTACATATTTTCCTGACCAGTCCGTTCTCTTTGAAATATTCAAGCTGATATTCTTCCTCGAGCATAGGTAATCACGGTAACCTGGTATAATAGTCGCCACGGGATCTCATATAGTGTTTGTTTCTTGCGTTTTTCATATCAGATCCTGATACCATTCATCACGCTGTACAACCGTCCCAAGCGCTTTTGCCGTCCGTAACGCAAGAATATGCCAGCACTGCAACCCCCGGTAGGTGAAATCACCACAGGTGCAGAAGGTATCGTCCACCACATAGGTGCCCGTGGTCCCAATCACCACACAAAAGTCCCGGTACTGTATGACCCGTCCGGCGTTGGCAGCCAACACCGCCTTCTCTCCCTTGGCCCCATAGAGTCGGCAGACCTCTGCGGCCACATCCTCTGCTGCGGCCTCATCTTCCGGGGTCACCTCCTCTATGGTTACCTCTTCTGCAACCACATCCTCTGGGGCCTCATCTTCCGGGGTCACCTCCTCTATGATTACCTCTTCTGCAGCCACATCCTCTGCGGCGGCCTCATCTTCTGTGGTCACCTCCTCTATGGTTACCTCTTCTGCAACCACATCCTCTGCGGCCACCTCTTCCGTGGTTACTTCATCAGCGTCATTGCCGCCCATCGGTCTGCACCATACCGGGAATGTCTTCAAGGAACGTCCATCCCATCCGTTCTGCAAGCATCCGCATCCCTGGCGCTTCGGTTGCATAGTGGGTGGATTCAATCAGAGGTATGCCCGACGAGCGCAAAACACTGTGTTTGAGCTCAGATGAAAGGAAGGCCTCTGCCCCCTTTCCCTGCGCCTCATCAATAAGGTCGGTAGAGAATCCGGAACCACCGGCAACCGCAAGACGGCAGGGGACAGGCACATCCCCGTATATCCGGAGGGGTGAGGCCAATCGGTCAGCCACTTCATGGAGCGAAAGGGTGAGGGTGCCGATGACGCCCAGTGAGAGGGGCTCCACATCAGTAAGATCCAGCAGCTCTGCCAGTGCATCATTGATGCCGTCCGGTGCATGGTCAAAATTGGTGTGCATCACATAGACATTCAGCCCCCCTACAAGGGCTGCCCGGATTATTTCTTTCGATTCACCCCCGATACGGGTGAGGGGGTCCCATATGGGTGTGTGATGCACGACAAGCATATCAGCCTTCTTTGCAACCGCTGCCTTTACCACCGAAAGGGTGGCATCAAGAGCGCAACACACCGAGTTCACCTCATCGTGCCCTTCAATAATACGGCCGATTCTCTCGCCGTCAAACTCCTCTGCAAGCTCCGGCGGTGCAATCTCTTCAAGTATTGCAATAAAATCAGCAATCTGCATAGCAAATACATAGAGAAATGACCGGGAATAAAGGTATGGATTACGAGGCGAAAGAGAGGGGAGAATAATGCCCGCCGGAAGGTACAATTACCACAGGTAATATATGCAAGCATTAATTATGCACCGAATCATAGGATACTATATGGAAAAGACCATTGACCTCATCAACACCCGCATTCGCGATGGCAATGCCCGGGCAGTCAGGGCAGATCAGATGCCTGATATCGTTGATGAACTGGGTGTGGAAGGCGCACTCAGGGAAGTAGATGTGGTGACAACCGGCACATTCGGCGCCATGTGCTCCTCCGGTGCATTCTTTAATTTCGGCCATGCAGACCCCCCAATACGGATGGAGAAGGTGTGGATGAACGAGGTGGAGGCATATGCGGGCATCGCAGCAGTGGACGCCTACCTTGGCGCCACCCAGAAGTCAGAGACGCAGGGCATCTCATACGGTGGCGCTCATGTACTCGAAGACCTTGTCGCAGGAAATGCAATTCGGTTACGGGCACAGTCAAAGGGAACGGACTGTTATCCCCGGAAGACACTGGAGATTGAACTCTCCATTGAAGATATGAATCAGGCAACCATGGTCAATCCACGCAACTCCTTTCAGTCATACGTGGCGGCCTCAAATACCTCTGACCGGACGCTCTATACCTATATGGGCACTCTGCTTGCGAACGCAGGAAATATCTCATACTCCGGTGCAGGATGCCTGTCTCCTATACCCAACGACCCGGATCTGCGCATCATCGGCAGCGGTGTACCCATATTTCTCTGCGGTGCTGAGGGCATGATCATTGGCGAAGGTACCCAGGCATCACCGGGCAGTGGTTTTGCCAACCTCATGACAACAGGAAATATGAACGATATGTCCACCGATTTCCTCCGGGCAGCAACATTCAGGGGCTATAACAGCACGCTGTATGTCGGTCTCGGTGTCCCGATACCTGTGCTTGACGCAGAGGTGGTGCGCCGGACAGCGGTCCGTGACGAAGACCTCAAGACCACGATTGAAGATTATGGTGTCCCTAGCCGCAACCGCCCCACGCTGTGTGAAGTCACCTATGCCGAACTGAAGAGCGGTCATGTGGAACGGAATGGAGAGGAGGTCAAGACGTCGTCTCTGTCTTCCTACAAAAAGGCGCTTGAGGTCGCAGATGAACTGAAGTCATGGGTCGAGAACGGGAAAATGCAGCTCGCGCTTCCCACACGCAGACTGGACACAAAGAAAACGGCACGTCCGATGCGCGACCGGGCGCGTGCACCTCAGGTGCGCGACATCATGACCACCAGTCCTGTCACCATCAGTGAAGACGAATCCATCCGAACCGCGGCAAAACGGCTGCTCAAAGGAGAGACAAACCACCTCCTGGTGCTTGACACTGCAAACCTGCTGGTCGGCATTGTCACCACCTTTGACATCTCCAAGGCCGTGGCATCCAACGGGATGGGAGGGGTAGTGTGTGACATCATGACAAAACGGGTCATCTATACATCCCCGACAGAGGCAGTGGATGTAGCCACCCGTAAACTGGAACGACACAATATCGGCGCCCTGCCGGTCGTGGACGAACACGGCAAACTGGTCGGGATTCTTTCAGCAATTGATCTGGGAAAACTCTTTGAACGGGGGTGGAAGCGATGAAACTCTTAGTTACCTTTTCAAGAAAAGATGTCAAACAACCCCTTATTGCACAGACCGTAAAGGATACCGGTGTGCTCATTAGCGTTGAACGGGCCTTTGTCGAGTCAAACGGGGGTGAACTCTTAATCGATATCCCTGACAAGGATGCAAAGATTGTCATTGATGCGATGGAGAAGGCAGGTGCACGGGTAAAGCAGATAAAGGAATCAGTCATCCGAGATGAATCCGAGTGTGTAAACTGCGGGGCGTGCATCAGTGTCTGCCCGCAGGATGTGCTCTCCTTTGATGAGACGTGGACCCTCTGCGTTGAGAGTGCAAGGTGTGTACTCTGCGGCAAATGTGTGGATGCCTGCCCTCATCAGGCCCTCTCACTGCTCCCATGATTCGTGAGCATTTCCAGTACCGGACAACCATCACCACCATCCTCGCAGAAGAAAAGGCACATATCGAAGCAGCAAAAGCTGCCATGATGGACGCCCGGAGTGAACTGGAACGTGAGATTCTCCGGGACCCTTTTTTTGGATCAACGTTTGACCCATACCCGGCACCCGTATCCTCTCCGGTGGCACAGCGGATGGCGAGTGCATCCAGACCCGCAGGTGTCGGTCCGATGGCCGCTGTTGCCGGCACGATTGCGTGGTGTGGCGTGGAAGCAATGCAGGCAGCGGGTGCTGTCTTTGCCGTGATCGATAACGGGGGCGACATCGCCCTCATTGCAGACCACGAGGTCACGATTGGTATTCATGCAGGCAGCTCCCCGTTCTCCGGGAAACTTGCCTTTCGCGTGATGCCGCAGGATACCATCCTTGGCATCTGCACCTCTTCTGCGACAGTAGGGCCGTCGGTCTCATTGGGAACAGCCGATGCCGTGACCGTATTGTCCCGGAATGTCTCACTGGCAGATGCCTGGGCGACGTCGCTGTGCAACGACTTCGTTGCCTGCTCCGATGATTTCTTTCAGGCGCGTGACCTCACCGGAGTCTGCGGCATCTGTGCGATTGCAGACGATACCCTCTGCAGGTGGGGCACGCTCCCAAAGATCGTGCAGGCATCGGTTGATACGAGTCTCATTACCGCAGGCAGGTAACAAGAGATTAGATAGTGTCCACCCAGTCTGCGGCCTCCTGGTATGCATTTTTGCCCTGGAATACCGAGAGTACCCCTTCACCGTCGGTGACGATCATCTCGGCCCGGCCATTCGCGACACGGAACATAATTTCATAGAGATCCCGTTCTTCAATCAGCACCCCCTGTAAAAGGGATGAAGCTGATGAGAGCATGAGACGTTCTGTTGCAAGTATGTCCGGTTCATACCGGAAGAAATACCAGAACACCTGATAGGCATTCAGAAAATCAGAGACCAGCAGTTCATTTTTCACACCTTCCTCAAGTTCATCGAGGACCAAGGCCAGTTCTGCCACATCATCATCGCAGATCGTCAGTATCTTGTCTGCAAGCTCAGCCAGTTCAAAATAATCGGTCATATCTCCCCTCCTGTGCACATTCAACTCTCATGTCTGTTCTTGATGTATCATGAAACGGTAAAAAGCTATATGCCCGCATCCGGATAACCTTTCAGTGTGCGTTCAGAAGAGAGAGACTGGCAGATATACCATATTTTTGTAGAAAAATCCGAAATGACCCTGGATGAACTCTGCAGGGTGGCATGTACGGAAGAAAGTGTTGCAGAAGAATCACTGGAACGGCTGGAAAGATACCGGTTGATCTCCCGGAAGGATGAGGCGTGGGCGATAAAATCCCTGCAGGAAATAATTCTCACTGCTCAGATAGAACAGGTAATGAACGATTCACCGATATACATGGAGAACGGCGTCATTAAAGTTCGGACGGAGAGGGAAAACGAATAATGATATCAGATGTACGGGTTCTGCGACTGGGTCACCGGCCGGAACGTGACCAGCGGGTAACCACCCACGTCGCCCTTACCGCCCGGGCGCTGGGGGCAACAGGGATGTACCTTGCAGCAAACGATGACGGCGTGCGCCGTTCGGTGACCGATGTCGCCGCACGCTGGGGCGGGGACTTTTTTGTTGAGAATAATGCCGCATGGAAAAAGGTTATCCGGGAATGGAAGGCTGAAGGCGGCATCGTCGTTCACCTGACGATGTACGGCCTGCGAATGACCGATGTCATCGGTGAGATTAAAGAACACGAGCGGGTGCTGGTGGTCGTCGGCGCAGAAAAGGTGCCTTCAGAAATCTATGAACTCGCGGATTATAACATCTCAGTCACGACACAGCCCCATTCAGAGATCGCAAGTCTCGCACTCATCATGGACCGGCTTTTTGACGGAACCAAACTGAACCACGAATATCCGGGTGCGGAGATGCAGATCATCCCATCCGAACGCGGTAAGAGGTTTGAAAGTTGAAAGGCCGGGTTCTTGTCGCGGGATTTGCAACCCGCCATGTAGTCAGGTCTGCATACGCCGCAGGCTACGAGGTCTGTGCCATCGACCATTTCTGTGATCAGGATCTTACCTGGTATACAAAGGAGAATCAGACCTTTGAAGAGCTGGCTGACCTGCCGGACTGTGTTGCAGACATCTGTTCCCGTTACACCTTTGATTGCATCGTCACTACCTCAGGCGCAGAGGACATGGATCTCGGGTGCACCGTCTGTGGAACACCACGGGATGTGGCAGCACGGTTTTGCACCAAAACAGGTATCCAACAGTTCTTTGAAGAGCATGGATTTCCTGTACCTCCTCTTCTTCCTCAAGGTGAGTATCCCGCATTTATTAAACCGGACGTCGGCGCGGGCGGGTGGCGCAATGCCCTTGCAGGTACACCAAACGAAGAGAACGCATGGACTGAGTGCTGGCCGGAGACCCCGTATATCCGGCAGATGCCGGTGGAAGGCATCCCCTGCAGTGTATCCTGTATCGCTGACGGGACGTTTGCACGGGCGCTGAGTCTGAATCGCCAGTTCAACCGCGGTGGAGCAGGGGAACGCCAGTTTGGATTTGCCGGTGCTCTGACGCCATTCCAACCAGAGGAGCGGGAAAGTATCCTCGCGCTCGCTGAGGAGATTGCAGCGAAAAGCGGATGCATCGGATCGCTGGGTGTCGACTTCATGCTAACGAATGACGGCATCCGGACTATTGAAATCAACCCGCGGTTCCAGGCGACGCTTGATATCGTGGAGATGAGTACGGGCACCAATATATTTGAGATGCACCGCAACGCAGCATCCGGCATTCTTCCTGCAAACCGGCCAAATCCCGTGATGACGGCGGCCCGCTCGATCATCTTTGCAGCACGCGACTGTGTGGTCGCAGATGATCTGAAATCTTTCCATCCTGACATTGCAGACATACCATGGGTTGGAACAGAGATTGAAGAGGGAAAGGCCGTTTTGAGTGTGTATGGCCGGGGTGCAGACGAGGCCGAAGCGCTTGCTGCCTTGGATAAGACTATTAGCCGAGTACGCAGATATATGAGCAGATGGTAGAGGAGATAGATGTGCTGGATAATCCTGCAGTCCGTACGTATTTGATCCGGATGGTGGGAGAAGAGGGACTAATCCTTCTGGAAAACTTTGACCGCGAACTGGAAAAGACCGATGAGGAACTGGCCGAAGAGACCGAAATTAATCTCAATGCAGTCAGGAATACGTTGTACACACTCTACGGAAAGCGCCTTGCCCAGTACCGGCGCGAAAAGAATCAGGAGACCGGATGGCTCACGTATAAATGGAGACTCAGGCTGGACAATCTGGATAGTGCCCTCACCCGGGACATGGAGGGGGCCTTCGAAAAGCTCTCAGCGCGCGAACAGTATGAAGACGAAAATGACTTTTACATCTGCAAAACCTGTGGGGTCGTTTATACGTTCAATGATGCCTTGGCCATAGAATTTACCTGTCCATGCGGGACACATATGGAACACTTTGATAACGAACTTCTTCTCAATGCTCTCAAAAAGCGCGTTGCTGCAATGCGGGCAACACTGGGCAAAGTCTGATGCTTTCATCAGAAGACCCGTTTTTATTTCTTTACCGGGCCGGATGCCCGGATAACGTGATTGCCCATTCCCGTGTGGTGCATGAAATTGCCTGCCGCTACGCAGTTTCACGACCGGTAGATGAAAAGCTGGTCTCATGGGGTGCGGCTTTGCATGATATCGGCAGGTCACAGACGCATTCCCTCGCCCACGCCCAGATAGGGGCAGATATCTGCCGTGGATACGGTCTCCCTGAAGAGGTGGCACGCATCGTTGAACGCCACATCGGCGCGGGTATGACCGCAGAGGAATGCAGAGCTGAGGGGCTGAAGCCGATTGACTGCATCCCAAAGACCCCTGAAGAAAAGATTGTGGCCCATGCAGACAATCTGGTCAGGGGCACCGCCGTTATTTCTATCGAAGAACGTCTGGATATTGCCAAAAATACGCTCCCGGAGATCATCGTACGGCGCATCGCTGCCCTGGCCGATGAAGTGGAGCACCTCTGAAGACCCCGGTTCAGGGTAACCTGACCCCTTGCCCCCTTGCCCCCCGGATTTTGATTTTTTCGTATAATAACGCCGGGGAAAGGCATTTGGTCTGAAACGGTCGTAGTTCGGACACCATTGGTGGTTTTGGATATAGCGATAGTTTCGAATAATCGGTGGTTGATATAGCGATAGTTTCGAATAATCG
>CAZFXY010000030.1:903-16479 GCA_964523185.1 uncultured Methanoculleus sp. | reverse complement strand
TTACCGACAGTTATCCCGGAATACGGGTTGAGGATGGCGTACCCCAAAGAATTACCGATGACGTGATACGCGAAGATCGGTTTTCTCTGTACCTGAACAATTGCCATATGCTGGATCAGGTGGCAAGTAATGACATGCTCAGAGAGCTTGGTGCAGGGTTTGTCATCTGTGAAGGGCTCTGTGATACAGTTGAATCGGTGACAGTGGAAGGTAATGATATCTGGATTGAAGCAGATGCACGAAGAGAGGCACCCCCTGAGATGCAAACAGGCGGAGGGCATGGGATCTGTCAGAGTGAACCCCGCATCGTCACGTCATCACTCTGTATTCCGCCGGAGGAAGTCTACGCAGCCACTGCTGAAATAATGTCAGACACCTGGATAAAGACAGGAGGGGTCCACTGTTCTGTTCTCATACAGGAGGGGACGGTGTTTGCAAAAAGCTGTGATATCGGGCGGCATAGCACAGTGGATAAAATTGTGGGAGCGGCTGAATTACAGCGAGTAGACCGTTCGCTCTGTTATATCGGCTGTACCGGAAGACAACCTTCAGGAATGGTTGGAAAAGTAGCAAATGCCGGCATACCCATTCTCATCTCACGGGCCGCGCCGACAAACAAAGGAATTGCGCTCGCAAAGAAGACCGGCGTTACCCTCATCAATTTCTCACGGCAGCGAAGGTTCACGATATTTGCCCACTCGGAACGGATTTCAGGGATTAATGAAATGCTCGCAACCATGGACGGTATATCAGATGAGTGAACAAAACATAATTCAGAAAAAACCCAATACCGCATTAATACTGCTCGGTTGTCCTCAGGTGCCGATTCAGACAAGTGCAGCACTCTACCTGAGCGCAATACTCCACAAAAAAGAGGTCGGGGTCACCATCGGAGGCACAAAGGCTGCACGGGCATTGGTGGAAATGGCTGACATTGACCAGATATACACAGGGTGTACCGGCGGGATACAGGACATTGACACGGTAATTGACGCCATGGCAGAGGGAACCTTTGACGTAGATGTTTCCTTTGTGTTTGTCCATAATAATGCAGGGGTGGCATATACCGCCACCATACAGGCACTGACAGCAGGCACCGTGATTGCAGTCGTCTTCGGTGATGAAACACAGGCAAGAATACATGAACTGGCAGAGATTGGGTGCCTGTCAGTTTCCGCCCAGGGCAGTCATAATCCCCTGCCACTCAAGAGAAGAATTGACGAGGTAGTATCATGGGATGCATAGAAAAACTCAAATATGAAGTCATCGACAAGCACATCTCCTTTAAAGAGGCAGCCGATTATATCGGCAAAAACTGTGCTGAAGTATACGAAGTGAAACCGGGATTCAAACTCTTTGATAAGGCAATGATCGGAATACCCCCGGTGCGTATCGGGATCGACGGGGATATCGTTACTTTCCCCTTTACAAAACCCTGCTATGGCACCTTTCTTCTCCGTGTCAGCGATCCGGCAGAAGCAGATTTGGTGCGAAGGAAAGCAAAACCCATCAGACATTGATGGTGTTTTCCTCTTTATCTGTTACCCCTTGCAAAAAATGACCGGTGGTAATTCCCCCCGACGCAATCTGCTGCACCTGCTCTTTTAGATGCTGTATCTCACGTCCTTTCATGCTTGTTCCGGAAAAAAGCAACGCAAATGCTTTTGTGTATGCACGCACAACCGACTCGGCATACCGCCCGTTTCTGATGCGGCAGTCCAAAGCAACACGACGGATACCCGCGTCCATTACCCGGTCCAGATGAACGATAAGACAGGTTTCACGGGAATTCCAGATATGCGTCCGGCATTCATCATCGATGGTGACGGGAAAGATATGCCGCTTTACATCCCGTATCCCATACCATCGCCCGGTGCCTGGCCGGCTCCTGCATTGCAGACACCGGCCATGTGCAGTTGCAATGATGCAGTCCTCACTTACCGCAAGTTCCGTGGAGCCATGGATGATGCATTCCGGAATCGGATATTTCCCTCCCTTTGCGGTCAGCCCGGACACCAGTGCAGCGATTGAATCAAAGGATAATTCAGGGGACAGCGTGACAGACACACAGGCATCACCCAATACCCGGGCAGAATGGTGGTTAAAAATGTTGAGCCCCATTCCGCCATACAGCGGTGTATCAGGGGAGACACGCCTGACGGCAGCACGCGCGCTGATGTTTTCTGCCATGACGCCTTTGGCCCCGAGGTCAGCCAGTGAGGGAATGATGCTGCATGCCGCATCGATGAATCTCTGCCGGGTGATATGCGGCCATTTCCATATCAGGTCGGCACCTGCCTCATTGCAGAGTGAAGCTGCCTGAGCTATTTGCGAACGGGTCCACTCCACCCATTCTTGTGAGTAATCGCATACACCAGAGACCCCATGCCTTCCCTGAGGTTCAAAATAGATCCGGCAGCACCCGGCCGAAAGCGCTCCCCGCACCGTATCAGTGTCAGATGCATAGACTGCTATCTCCGGCTCAACAGGGACGGTAGACAGTATCCGGGACATCGCGGGTTTCTGAATAGCAGATCCTTGCAAGAGAGCCGTCCGGACCGCATCCACCGCTGTTTGGTGCGGCATACATGACCGAACGCCAGCCTCTTCAAGAGCAGAGAAAAATTCCCGCCGGAATTCTGTTATCTCATGAATCGGTGCGAATAAATCGCCTGAGTAGGCAGATGAAAAGGAGCGCACATAGTACGGGGTATCTCCGGTCCGGGTGAGGAGATCTTCCAGATTTATATGGGAAACAGGCCGGGTTTTTGCGGGCGAAAACGAGAACCCGGCTTTCAGGGATACAGAAACCTCTCCGAACCGGGAGAGTGACGTGCCGGTGAGTATCGGAGTGGTGTCATCAAAGGAAAGCACGAGGTCAACCGGAACCATCCGGGATGCATTCTTTCTCAAGAGACCAGCTGCATATTCAGAGGCCCTGCCGCTTTTGGTCAAAAACACCTGATTCCCCGCTTGCACAGACATGGGGACGCGCATCTGAAATTTCCTGTTTCGCATGACCGGAGCATGACTGAGAACGGTTCCTCCAAAGAAGCCGGGTGTTCCGTCAGAAAAGGATAGTCCATCACCCGCTTCAGGAGTATAGGGGGTATCTAACGAGATCTCCGCCATCATTTTTTGTGCGGTATAGGAAGAGACAGAGCCAATATGCACACCCCGGTTCCCTGGCGCTTCAGGCCCCATAATTGTGCCGCTCTTTCCGTCCAGAAGATAACCCGCGGTGAACTCACGATTAAATGCCGCCTGAAGAGTGAGCTGGTCAGCCTCTGACGGCGTAAACGAACCTGTGGCTGCATCATCAAGCGTTTTTCGATAGACATAGACCACCGCAGCCACATACTCCGGCGACTTCATCCGGCCTTCAATCTTGAGGGACACCACCGGCGAATCGATTATTTCCGCGATCTTCGGATAGGTGCAGAGGTCCCGGGGGGAGAGAAGATAGCGCGCCTTCATGGTGCTGAGAGATTTCTGTACCGGAAGGCCCCATTCGTTTGTATCCCCTGAGAGCAGCGTATACTCCCTGCGGCACGGTTGTGCACATGAACCACGGTTTCCACTCCTGCCTCCAATAAGGGATGAAAGCAGACACTGCCCGGAATACGCATAACAGAGTGCACCATGGACGAAGACTTCCGGTTCAGGATAGTGGTCAACAGAACCGTGATACATCTCTGAAATTTCGTCCAGAGTCAGTTCACGCGGAAGAATCACCCGTGAACAGCCGAGAGTGTGCACCCATTCCAGCCCATCTGCTGAAAGAATGGTCATCTGCGTTGAGGCATGCAGCGAAAGTTCGGGTATATACCGGTGAAGGATATCCAGGAGCCCCACATCCTGTACAATCACCGCATCGACACCCCGTTCATACAGCCAGCATGCATACATCACGGCATCCTGCATCTCAGCATCAGACAGCAGGGTGTTTAGGGTCACATATACACGGACACCCCGTGTGTGGCAGTACCGGAGGGCCCATTCCAATTCAGAGGTGCCGAAATTGACGGCATTTTTTCGGGCTCCGTAGTGTGCCCCCCCCAGATAGACGGCATCAGCACCCGCTGAAACTGCAGCGATAAGCGCATCAGGGGAACCGGCTGGTGCGAGAAGTTCAGGTATAACAGGAGAGTGCATGATATGTCTCAGATCCTCGTATATGGTTGACGCCGGCGAGGCATAAATCATCACAACCGGTCGCGCGGCTCATCTTTCGCCAGTCCTGGGGATGGAACAGATAAAAAAATCAGGCAGATGAAACACAGACCCACCGGTCATATATCGGGTCCCGGTCATTTTCGAAGGTCTCACATCTCCGTCCCTCTGATAGACACCATGCCTTTACCCGGTTGATCTCAGATTCGGTTGCGGTTGTGATCATTGTTTCTTCAGACAAAATCAGCAGTTCAGATACAATATTTTCCCACATGCCCTCATTAAACGCGGTGATATCCCCCAGCATGCATCCCACACCGTACCTGACCGGTGTGATATAGTCTGTTGCACGCGACGCATCAATGTGCATCACCTGGTGGGGATACAGACGCTTTTTGTGCAGCCCGAGAGCAATCAGACTGGGGTCATTGTCATACCCACACGGGTGACCACCGCAGTCTCGTATCGCCTCTGATATCACCCCGGAACCACAGCAGCAGTCAATGCAGGCTGCGTTATCGAGTGATCCCCAGGTGTCTGTTATCAGTGAAGCAACCATCCCCTTTCGTTCCAGCCGGGTATCTTCGGCTGCCAGGGGGGCTTCAGACAAGAGTTTCAGGCTGAAATACTCCCTGAGGCCATCGAGATACAACGAGGCATCCTCCTGATAGATATCACCGCCTGATTCTTCAAATTTAGAGAGAACTGCCGGTGTAAAAGACCGATATACAAAACTGCCTGCCACCCAGGAGGTCTTTTGCCGTAATGCAAGGGCAATGGGATACTCATTCTCATCGATCAGCAGACGCGCTTCTTCAGCAGAGATCGAAAAGAGTTCTTCTGTGTAATAATCTTCGGTAAGCTCAGCAAACACCGGTTCAATGCATTGTATTCCGGGCAGTTCAAAAATATCGTCAATCAGCATTTTACCCTCACAATCCGTACACCCAATGGTGCTTTTATCGTCCCATCCAGACGGGCCTCTTCATTCAGTGTCAGATTCGAGCATTGGACATCTCCAAGGACATGCACACCCTCACAGATCGTAACATCCCCGGCAGAATGGATATTTCCGTGAATTTCATTGTTAGGACCCACGGTAATGTTGCCTTCTGAGCGCAGACTGCCAAAGATGGTATTACCTATATCGATCGAAACAGATCCTGCACGGATATTTCCATGAAGCCGGCAGTGTGAACCAATTGACATCGACTTTGGTACGGAAAACGTTGCCATATTGAGGATTGAATTTGAAGGTATTATCAACGGAATTTCGGCTATCTCACCCTCATCATACCCAAAGAGTTTCTGCATGATTTCAGCGATTTCTTCTTCCTTCTCAATCCCAAGGAGGGTGATCAGGTACAATACGATGTACGTCAGAACAGGCATTGGATTGCGTATTGAAATCCACCCTTTTGCTTCAAAGCCCTTCTCAATCTGGACGTTATCCCCAATATCCAGGTCTCCGTTTACAATCAGGCGCCCTTTTATTTTGACCCCTTCACCAAGGTATGCGTCTTCCGTGGCGTACACATCTCCCCAGATTTCACAGAAATTGTCAATGCGCACATCTCCTCCGGCATGAATATCGCCATTTATCGTACTAAATTCACATACGACTATTTCACTGCCTTCGAGACCGTAGTCTATTTTGCACCGGTCTCCGATGAGAATCATACTGTCTGTTATCAGTTTATGTTCCTGGAGTTCAGTATTATCCGGAAGGATACATTGCTCAAACCAATCCTGTCCACCTTTCTCCATGCTACGCTGCCTTCTAAAGAAACGTTCTCGTCGTATCCATATCAGTCTTCGTAATCATCTTTGAAGATCAGATTCTCAGATGACAACCTTCTGCTGATGCTACGTATATCTATCATGGATGCAGGGATTACAGAAATTCTTTATGCGCCTGTCCGGTGAAGAGGTATCCCTCATAGGAAAAAAACCAAGGCATTTTTTGTCTCCGATGCGTTTTGGTTGCTCCACAGATCGCTACGAGGGTGACGAGAAACCATGCTAAAAATTTTCGGATTCCGACTGCGAGAAGGTAACGGTCCCATATGGGGCTGTAAAAAAAGTAAAGAGAACCATTGTTCTCTCTTCCCTGCACTTATTCTGCAGGAATTTCAGGTTCAGCTGCGGTCTCCACTTTGGCGACCGGTTCAACTGCGGCCTCTGCTTTGGAGACTGGTTCTGCTGCGGGTACAGGTACATCCACAACAGCACGAGGTGTACCGGTTGCTTTCTCCTCACCCTTGGATTTGATTATCTCAACACGGCGTGTGGGGTAGATCTTCTTTACAATCTTGAATATCTCACGTGAGAGTTCGCCCAGCAGCATATCACGGACAAACTGATCGTAGGTCATCGTCGCTGATTTTGCAATGAGATACTCTGTGATTGTCGACCGGATTGCCTTTACTTGGCTCATGTCTGCACGGGAAATGGTGAAACATGTGGTGGTCACACGGATTTTTCTGCCTTCTTTTGTTGTCAGAAGTACAAGTGAATCAATACGTGATGTCCGTCGCTTTACCATTGCTCGAAGATAATCCTTGGTCACTTCATGTCCGATAAACTCTGTATATGCAGAGTCTCCGCCAACATTGGTGATTTTAAAGTTCATCTTGATGTTCTGCTTGGAGTAGTCAGAGGTCATTTCACCGAGTGTTGTCCTCATGACCCTGCCAATAACCTTCTGTGGGTCACCTGCAATGGTATCGCCAAGGTAGACGCGTTCAAAATACTCTGGTGCATATACTTTGTACCAGCTTTTTACTTTCCAGCCCTCAACTCTTCTTCCAGCCTGTTTTTTTCGTTTTGCCATATGATTTTCTCCTAATTGTTATTATCGTCAGAGGCACATCCCTGCATCCTCTTCCTCTTTCTATGATTGTCTGATACATCCCTGGCAGACGTGGCAGTAAATGCTGCATCAATGATTTTGGCATTATCTGCCGTTTTTTCATTGTTAGCAATTAATTCAGCGTTTGCTAAAGAGATATACCCGCATATTTCCTCCGCGATTCCAAGATTCATAAGATAATCGTCTACTGAGGCCACCAGTGATCGCAAGCGATCGGTTTGGATTTCCGTTCTGACCTGTCCGTCTAACGCAGTGGTCACCATACTTGAAAGGTTATCAGGCGAGAGCGATCGTGCCACACATTCAGATTCTGCGTGCGGGGTGCATAGCATACCCTCAATACGCATGGTCATACACATGCCTCCCGGAACCCGGCGGTAAAGAATTCAACCTTGTCACGGGGAATCCTCGCACCGCCGCGCAAATAATGCCCACCGCCACTGCCTCCGCATTCTGTTGCCAGATTCAAGAGAATGGCTGCAAGATCTTTCTTTGCATCCTGCGGACACCGTGCCGATACCGCGTAGAAATCGTCCTGTGGTGCCATCACCGCAATCGGATGGTTCAGTAATCCGTCAGATGAAAGTGCATCTGCCACTCCGCTTATTGCATCTGCATCAGCAATTTCATACAAAAACGGATTGTCATTGAGTGGGTGCGCATTTTGCACGGCTGCAATTACCCTTAGCCGGTATGCACATGCCGTTTCCCATGCCTCATTCAGATACTCATGGGAACGAAGACATAACGCTGCGCCAAGAACGCCCTTCCCTGATTTTCCACATCCATCAACAATACCGGCCAATGAATGTGCATCCTTTACTGCCCCGCGCTCCAGATGCCAGGTATCCCCCCACAGAGAAGACATCGAATCAGCGTTCTGATGCGGAGATACGGTTAGTACCACATCTGAAAGTAGCCTTCCGATATTGACTTCATTTCGCACAGTATGTGACTCGATGAGCGACCGGACCTTCTCCTCCTCTCCTGAGATCCCATGAAGCATGGGATTGAGAGCGGTGAACAGTTGTTCATTGAGATCGCGGCCGAATAAGGGGATACCTTTTCCCGGGGAAATAATGTTGTTTGCAATCCCCTCATTAACGATATCCTGATTCGGACCCTGAATGAACTGACGGTCTCCAATCATTCCAAGGAGCGCCAGTCCGGTTAGATCACGGTTATCGCCGATGTGCTGTGCTACCAGATATGCAGCACCTGAAGCAGAGAGTTCATGTTCTCCGTCGATTCCTTCGAGGCGGGGATTGACATGAAACTCTCCCTGAAAACGAGGTATATGATGATCGATGACCATTACATCGTCTGAAAGGTCAGGAAAACCAGAACCAAAATCACAAAGAACGGTGGCATTACCGCTGCTGATATCATGGGGATAGATGCGCGGCAGAACACGCAGCCGTACCTGGATGTCCTCTCGAATGAGGGCATGAACCATTATGGATGCGGCAGCGATTCCATCAGCGTCATGGTGCCCATAAATCTCGACATATTCCTTTTCACGAAGGTGTTCTGCAAGATGAGCAGCAGCGGATTGTATAGACATATATCGTATTATCTTGAGAGCAGGAACTCTGCAGTTTCAGGTTTGTACGCCCATCCTGCCGGCATTTTTCCGTTTTTAACGTAGTATTTGCCGAGCCTGCGCACTTTTGCTTCAGTGAGCTGGAGCTGACGCTTGTTGTGGACATCTTTCTTATTCTCACTCAGGTGCTTGCGCATGCCGAGTGCCTTTGTAATGAGATTACGAAGATCTTCAGGAATATCAGATCCAAGTCCGTTGTCTGCGAGAAGCTCTTCGATTCTCTTTCCCGTCGCAAGTTTCACTGAGGGAACGCCATATTTATCCCGAAGGACAAGGCCAATCTCTGCTGAAGACATTCCTTTCTTTCTAAGTTCCACGACAATTTTCACAATCTCTTCATTGTCAGTATTTGACCACCCCGGTGCTTCGGAGCGGTGTGGGCGGACGGAGCTTGATGTGCCCCTTCGCCTTGCATGCATTCGTGCCACTTGTTCACCACCTTAGTTTATTTTTTTTGTTGTTCGTTTCCGGGATCGCGGAGTTCGGAATGACGGAATTACGTAATAACGAAACCACGAAACCACAAAACCACGGATTTACGAAATCGCGGAATTACGAAACCACGGATTTACGAAATCGCGGAATTACGAAACCACGGATTTACGAAATCGTGGAATTACGAAACCACGGATTTGCGGAACCACGGATTTGCAGATTTACGAAATCACGGAATAACGAAATAACGAAATAACGAAATTTCGCGATACCCGGAATCGGTAGATACGTACGATTTGGTAGGTAAAGTCCTCAAAAAAGTCAGAAACTAACTTCTCTGTAATCCCAAAGCCGCAAAGCGGCCATGCCATAGGGCACGTCGGACTTACCGTAGTCAGCACTACCATGACGGTTCTGTGCTCCATTAACATTGACCGTTCAGATATTAAGGATATCGCAGCCAAAAATCGGCATCGTCATTTTATCATCATCATCACCATCACTACCACTGTCACTACTGTCACCAACCATCATCACCAACCACCACCATCACGACCACGGTCATCACTGCCACCAACCATCATCACCAACCACCACCATCACGACCACGGCCATCACTGTCACCAACCATCATCACCACTACCACTGTCACCCCACAGGCGGTAGCAGGCAGTAGTGTATCAATTATCCGCCCTTAGAAAACGAAGATTTATGAGGGAATGGAATCTAATACACCCATACACACAACTTTATTTGCGACTGTAGTCTAGTGGTATGACAGTGGCTTCCCAAGCCACTATCTCGGGTTCGAATCCCGGCAGTCGCATATTTTCCTTCTCGTATTTGGTGTCTTATAAATTTAGCCCCCTGAAAGCAAGGATGGATTATACATCTCCCGCACAGGTTCACGATTCGTCAAAGGAGAGCGAGATGAACTATTGACACCACCTGAGGCTCCTGCTTGGTTCAAACAACAGTTTCTACTACTCTATTCATTCCTTGAAATTTTTTGATACCCATCCATACAAACGATGAACGACACAAATTACAAGATTCTTGATGAAAAGGAACGTTGATTTGGCATCCCTCAGGCAGATATATATCAGATCTATGCATATGTGACAAAACTCCGGGTAACGGCAGGAATGCTTCTTTATCCGGACATTGATGACAGGGAATACGGGACGTTTTTCTCTGAGGATGGTGATCCTGCCAGCGAGGATGTGAAAATTCCGTTGTATATTATATCGGTAATTTTGTTGTCAGTTCATCATACTATACAACAAAAAACAACATCCCCACCCACCAGCAAAACAGCGAAGAATCCATGCACATGCTAAAAAAGTCTTCACTCTCTTATACAGCTCAATTCATCCCATCACTCATGCTCATGCCGATGATGGATATCCGGCTTATGCGGATGGTCATGCGTCAACTCCTCATGCTGATGAGGGTGAGAGTGTTCGCCAGATCCGGACAGGGGTGGTTCAAACCCCATGTGAACATGATCATGATGTAGATCGTCATGACTATGACGGTGCTCATGGAATACTTCCGGATGGAAATGGGCATGTGAATGGTGTTCGGTCATGAGCAGATAGGCACCAACGGCCATCACCGGCAGTGCAATGAAAAACGCCGGACCAAGGGGATCTGAAAAAATGAACAGAGCAATAACCACCCCAAAAAAAGGGGATAGCGCCAGAATTGACCCTGCCCGTGCCGTCCCGATGCCCCGTAATGCCCACAAAAAGAACACGCTGGTAACACCACCATAACTGAAAAATCCAACGCACATTGCAATAACAGCAATGGAGGGGGGCGGCGATGCCTCTCCCAGGGTATATGCGATCACTGCCATCACAATGCCGGCAATGACTCCTTTTATCGTAACAACATGAATGGGATCCTTTGCCGCAACATTCCGTGAAATGTTGTTATCAAGTGACCAGAATATGCAGGTCAGCAGGATGCCTAGCGCGGCGATGGAAAAACCCCATGCAGCAGTGGGATCATAGGAGAGAATGATGCATGAGACGGTGATCAGGCCAAGGGCCCATACAATTCTTTTGTCAACGGCCTCATGAAAAAACAGCACTGCAAGAATTGTCGTTGCCACCGGTTCAAAATTTAACAGGAGTGAGGCAGTGGCAGAAGGCGTGTGCTGCAACGAAATCATGAGCACCATTGGTGCCAGTATCCCCCCAAAAAGAACAATGCCTACAATAGAGGGGATATCAGAACGGGTCAGCGATGCTTCCATGGTATGCCGGTCTCGTCCGGACAGGCGCACAAACCACATGTATACGAACAGTCCTATGCCACTCCCGAGATAGAACAGGGCCGCGAGGGTGACCGGGCCAATATCCATGAGCAGTATTTTTGCGGCAGGTGCTGACAAACCAAACAGCGCTGCTGCAAGCACAGCATAGAGAACCGGAAGCCTGTTATTTGCGATCATTGAATAATGTCGTATTAATATGATTTCCCACCCCCATTAACCCTTCATTCTCAGATGGAATGGAGATGCGGGGCAGCCAATATTACAAAAAAAAGGGGTTACGATTACCTGAAATAACTGTTTCAGGCTTTAGACAAACATCAGGTATTCCTATCTCAGGCATCCCTCTTTCGGGTGCTCCCGATAGGGGGCTGTGAAAAGAGTCGGTCAGCAGATTGAACAGACCTGTACACTCCGTTTCTAAAAGATAACGGGTTCATCTTTATGTGCAGGGTACGAAATGGGTCATTCATTATAATTGAGCCATTTTATGTCTCATCCCTGTTTTGAGATAATCCCTTCAGCAAAAGAACGATACGCATGACAGCATCGATTTTTTCAAAGATCCTATCGTTAACTGCCCGCACCGTGCCAGGGTTGTCCTCCCGGTTTTTTAGGATCACGCAAGAGAACATTTATTTCACAAAGACCAAACCTTGTATAGTTATAATCCTTATCTCGGGAATATGACGGTGGCTCATCTATGAATCAAACAGGCATTCCAAATGCTCTGAGTATATTATCGGAAAATCGACACGGGTTGTTGCGTGATATGGCCGGTGTCATGGCACGTCACGGTGCAAACATCCTGACAACCCAGCAGTCAATCATCTCTTCAGGAGAAATGAAAGATCTCTCAACACTGTATTTTGAGTTTGAAGGGATTGAAGACACTGAATCCCTGATCAACGAACTCTCAGAGATATCCGACATACACTCAGTTGAGACGCATCAGCCATTTTCACAGATTTACGGGAAACGGATAATAATACTAGGTGGCGGCGCTCAGGTCGCGCAGGTTGCGCTTGGTGCAGTAAATGAAGCTGACCGCCATAATATCAGAGGGGAACGGATATCAGTCGATACCATTCCCCTTGTGGGTGAAGACGATCTTGCAATTGCGGTTGAGGCAGTATCACGGCTGCCCCGGGCCTCGGTGCTTGTCCTTGCAGGGAGCATTATGGGCGGAAAAATTACCAAATCCGTAATCAAGATTCAAAAGCTGGGGATTCCGGTAATATCCCTCTCGATGGTCGGGAGTGTCCCTGATCATGCGGATCTTGTGGTAACAGACCCAATCCAGGCGGGGGTGCTTGCCGTTATGCATGTTAGTTCAAAAGCTGTTTTTGATATTTATCGCGTACATCGGAGAAGATTTTAATGAGTGTGGTATCTGAAGCTGTCGCAGTACTCCGTCGGGATGGACTAATTGTCTATCCGACAGAAACCGTATATGGTCTGGGTGCAGATGCATTTTCTGACTATGCTGTCCGTCGTGTCTATGAAGTAAAGCAAAGACCCGAGGGAAAACCAATATCTGTGGCTGTTTCTGATGAGGAGATGCTATTATCAGTCGCAGAGGTGTCGGATGAAGCATGGGAATTTATCCGGGCATTTCTCCCGGGGCCGGTAACAGTACTTCTCCCGGTGAAAGGGTGTCTGCCGCCCGTTCTTTCCGGAGGAACAGGGATGGTTGGCATACGAATGCCGCAGAACGAAATAATCCAGGAGATCATGGTAGAACTGGATGCGCCCATCACTGCCACCAGTGCCAATATTTCCGGGACGCTGGCACCAGCCACAAAAGAACAGGTAAATGTACCCTATGACTTTTTCATTGATGGAGGAATCCTCTCCGGGACGCCAAGTGTGGTGGTTGATCCCGCGGCGCGCAAAATTCTGCGCCCGGGGGATAATATGGAAAAAATTGCTGCATTTCTCAAAACGCTGGGGTAAACCGAGATGAAACCAATACGGTTGCGCGACTTTATCGAAGACACCGCCGGACGAATATACGCAGTAGCTGCCTATGACAATGCGGAGCGGGTTGGCTGTGTTCTCCGGTATGTGCCTGATGAAAATGGGGAGAGGACGGGCCCTGACGGCACAAGATATAAAAAACTTGATTTTGAAGATGCATTTGCCTATATTGCAGAACATAAACCCGAGTACCTCGATACCCTCCATCGCATCCCTCATTCTGATATTGCACGGATCTTTAAACCCGAAGAAGAAATAATCCATGTGGCTGCAGCGAATGAACTGGTGATGCAGCTCCTTCCGATATTAAACGTATCAATCGAAAAGATCGGATGCACCGGCTCCCTTCTGTGCGGTCTGGAAAACGGTGCTTCAGACATCGATATGGTCGTTTATGGTTCTGCATGGTTCACTGCGCAGGAAAATCTCCGGAAGGCGGTAGAGGCAGGCGAAGTGTCCGGGCTCTCAGAGGAGATGTGGCACAAAGTCTATACCAAACGTGTTCCGGAGATCGACTATGAAACATTCCTTCTTCATGAAAAGAGGAAATGGAACCGGGGAGAGATTGGAGGAACATACTTTGATCTCCTGTATACCCGCGCCTATGAACAGATTGGTTCGGCTGCTGTGCCCAAGGGGAAGGTCTGCGGCAAAGCCACGATTGAAGCAACCGTGACGGATGCATCACTTGCCTTTGATAATCCTGCAGTATACCATGTCGATCATGAGGAGATCAGCAGGGTACTGTCTTTTACGCATACCTACAGCGGTCAGGCCCTTGCCGGAGAAGTCATCGAGGCGACCGGTGTGGTTGAAGAGCATGGCGATACAAAGTGGCTGATTGTTGGCACAACACGGGAAGCAAAGGGCGAGTATATCATTTCAAAGACGCTCATGGAAACCCTTTGAACCACCTTCTTTTGAGCCACTTCCCTTTGAACCACCTTCTTTTGAACCACCTTCTTTTGAACCACTTCCCTTTGAACCACCTTCATTTAAAGGGATAGAAATATTTATGGGGAAAATCAAAGGGGAAAATTCATTCAATTGTTCTTTTATTATCCCATCTTGCACCGGACGGGCCATGTACCAAACGGGTCAAACACCTGACTGGTCATTCTTTTTTAAAGAAGTCTGAGAGTTTTTTGGGCCCTGAGACCGTGCAGAGTTCAGCGATGAAGCATCCTTCACAGGGTGCATTCCGCGGCTTGCGGGGAACCATCCCTTTGTCTATTGCATCTGCAGTTCTGATCGCCTGAAGAGCGCGGCGACGGTCACGGGGTTCCGGGACACAGGCACGGGAGATGCCGGAGGCCAGGTATTCAAAGGTGATTTCAGATGGAGTGAATCCCAGCGATTCTTTTATACAGACCATCAGACATGCCGCACGGATGCGGTCTGCGCCCCAGACGCCTGCCTCCGGCGCCTCTGTCATTCGCATCACGGCACACCGCGGAGGGCTGCCGGAAAGAATACGGTCAAGTGATCCTCCGACCCCCAGCTGTTCGGATGAGACACGCACATCATATTCATCTGCAGATTCCCATTCATGTTCATTGCAGGCACTAACCCAGGTTTCAAGCACCTGTTGCCATTCATCGCCGATATCAGGTGAGATCAGCTGGATATCTTCCCAGAGGGCGACTGCATCCAGCGGATCCCCCAGTGCATACGACAGTTGTTTTGCTACCGTATACCGTTCCGGTTCAGCATGTTCAATTTTTTTCATCAGTTCATATCGAACCGGGCAGGCATGGCACGCAACAACCGATGAGATGCTTTTCTCCCCCATAAAACAACAGATCCTGATTAAACAAAGGATTATCTGGCAAGCGGGATATAAACATTGGTATGACAAAGAGAGAAATTGCAGTAAATATTCCGAATGATCTGGATCCGGTCTATGCAAACCGGATTCAGGTTGCCTATAAGGACGATGAGTTTACTTTCGTCTTTCTTCACGAACTCCCGGGAACAAATCAGGCCCGTGCCAAGGCGATTGTATCGATAAGCCCAAAACATGCCAAGAATTTCGCACAGGTGCTGCAGAAGAGTGTAGAGGATTTTGAGGGGAAATTTCGTGAGATAAAAACGGAAAATCCGGAAAAGCAGGACGACCCAAATGTTACGATCCGTGGGTATTCGTGAGTGGGCTTTCAATAGAGCGTTGAACGGATATTTGTAGGTAACCTGTTGTTTGCATAATATTAAAACCTAAAATACCCCAAATCT
>CAZFXY010000030.1:0-803 GCA_964523185.1 uncultured Methanoculleus sp. | reverse complement strand
TATACCAAATTTATACCAAATTTATACCAAATTTATACCAAATTTATACCAAATTTATACCAAATTACACCAAAATCCTGTACAGAAGTTCATCCCAAACACCCATATTGGAACACTTCAAAACATCACATTTATCCTTTTCAAGCGTCAAATACAGTAGGCATCGGGTAAATCTAATAATGTTCTGTTCGTAATGGTTTACCAGGTGTTCAAAACAGTGTGCCGTTGTGGCTTAGAGGTATAGCGGCTGATTCGTAATCAGCAGGTCGGGGGTTCAATTCCCTCCAACGGCTCTTTTCATCGAATATGGTAGCCTTTTTTCTGCTCAGTTCTGTTATTTCCTGATGATGCCATAATCACGAACCAGATTTACATCCTGGATTCCCGCCCACTCATAACGAGGTAGGCGGCACCACCCCAAGGTCATCGTACAGCTGCTCTTGTTTTTCACGTATCTCACCCACCCGGAGTGTTTTTCCCGGCTGTTCAAAACACTCAATGACGTCCAGCGTATCTAACAGACCCGGCAACGTATAATTCTTGAGAAGACCCTTCACCTGCATCTGTTTTTTTAGGTAGGAGAGGTAGATCAGTGCCACAAACTGCACAAACAACTTCCCGTCAAGACTTTGCTCTGACGAAACCAGAGCACGACGCATATTCAGGCGTTCTTTAAGATTCCCGAAGGCCTTTTCGACAACATCTTTGTTGCGGTACAGTTCAAGAGCAGTAATCGCATCCATTTTTTCATTGGTGATCAAAGCAAAAAAGCCATAATATCGCTTGGCTTTGTTGACATTCTC
>CAZFXY010000029.1:0-16619 GCA_964523185.1 uncultured Methanoculleus sp. | reverse complement strand
TATTGGCTCAGTTAAGTTAAATGGCACCTGATTGATATATTTATACACCGTTTCCCATGAACCGGATATGCTGAGCCCTGCAAAGAACGCCAGAAAGCCGGCAAAGAAGATCATAATCGAAAACACATCCGATGATTCTCCCTGGAGGCGGGCTGCCTTTCTGGCTGCATGCCGGATATTCACATAGGCAAATGCAAAGAATACGGCTGTCGCGATGACAAACAGCAGGATGCGGATACTCAGAATAGAGAGAAACACATCCTCATAGTTGACGGCGACAAACCAGTACCAGTCGCCGAGAAAGCCGAACAAAGCCATGATAAAGACAAGGATGGCAATGCCGGCGATTATTAGTCGTTGACGGTTCATGGGATCACTCAGGGGAATAGTGGCGGTTATAGAGTAAAAAAGGTTGGGAATAGAATTATACAGGACATTTGGGCAATTTCTCAAAAGTGCGCCCGAAAAAAAGAGCAATAAACCTTAACAGACACACTACCGAAAGAATCGTTGCCATCAGTATGATGACGCTCGTTATCTTCCGTGCATTCTCCGGGACCATTCTCATTATATGAAAGAATCATATGGGGAAATTATTTTTCCTGAGGTTCATCGTTCCCGAACAGGGAAAAGACCTTAGCGATCCACTGCCTATCTGCCCCCGTGGTTCTCTGTATTCAGGAGCACATGTTACTTCACCGTATTCAGGAACACATATTATGTTGGTGAACAAAAATGGAGAAAACAGGTTCAGAATTTATAAAAAAGACCCAATACCCCTATCTAACACGATCCGATCAGATGTTGGGGCTGCCTCAGCCGCCGTTGGAGCTTGGCTGCCCTGAAAACGAAGAGACAATCCGTCTGCCCCCACCCGGTTCAGTCGCGGTGTCGCATATCAGTCTCCGGGATGCCATCATGCACCGGGAAAGCAGACGGTCATATCAGAAGGAACCGCTCACGCTTGCCGGGCTATCCTTTTTGCTCTGGTGCACTCAGGGGGTGAAACGAAAGGTCACCGGGGAGTATACGTTCCGGACGGTGCCGTCTGCCGGTGCCCGCCATGCACTGGAGGCGTATGTGCTCGTCAATAATGTTGAAGACGTGCCGCCGGGCCTCTACCGTTATCTCGCTATTGAGCATCTGCTTGCACCCGTCAGCACGGAGCCTGGCATCGCGGACAAGATACTCCATGCATGCCTATCCCAGCCCTTTGTAAAGAGGAACGCATTCACCATTATCTGGACAGCGGTGCCCTACCGGATGACATGGCGCTACAGCGAACGGGGATACCGGTATCTCTTTCTGGACGCGGGCCACGCCTGCCAGAATCTCTACCTCGGTGCCGAGGCCATCGGATGCGGCGTCTGTGCTATCGGGGCGTTTGATGACGTGACCATGAACCAGCTCCTCGGCCTTGACGGCGAAACACAGTTTGTCATCTATCTCGCAGCTGTCGGAAAAGTTGGTCCCGGCATACCCTGATGCACAAAGATATGCGGCCCGTGTCGGCACACCCCCCTATAACAGACAGAAATCTGCACTAAAAGGCATGAAATGGCATTAAAAGACACCGGAACTGAGTCCCGGGCACGATAAGCCCCCCCGCCGTTTTTCCTGGGATCAAATCCCGATACCCTGACACGATAGGCACGTCCACGCCACTCTGTCCCTGGGATCAGAATCCAAGTGCCCTGACACGATGAGCCCCCCGCCGTTTTTCCTGGGATCAAATCCCGAAACCCTGACACGATAGGCACGTCAACACCACTCTGTCCCTGGGATCAGAATCCAAGGTCCATGAAAACCCTGTCCTCGCCGATCCGATCCATCATCTGCCCAAACCGCTCACCTTCGCAGGCGTGGGTGGCGAAATAGGTGATGACCCGTCGGGTAAGGACCGGCACATCACGTTCTGCAACACGGCCCGGGACCTCGGTGCCCAGACGAATCGCTCTGCCCGCATGACCGCCGAGGAAGAGGGTCAGCCCTTGCTCGGCGATGCTGATTGCATCCTCCGGACAGATGCTGATGCAGTCGCCGCATCCGATGCAGTGGTCAGCAGAGAATACAATTCCTTTATCATCGACCCCGATGGCATTTTCTTTGCAGACCAATTGGCAGGCACCACACCGGCTGCATGCATCCTCATCAAACCGGGGATAGCGGTGTCCCATGAATCCAATGTCATTGAGCTGCACCCGAGAGCAGTTGTTCGGGCAGCCTGCTATGGCAATCTTGAGCTTGCGTGGCAGAGAACGGCCACCTTCCTGTACCTCAAGCAGACGGGCCATTGCAAAGGTATCACAGCAGCCATGCGGGCAGACCGTCCCCTTGCAGGCAACGACGGAACGGACAGACGAACCCGTGCTGCCCAACGTGAGACCTGCTTTCAGAAGCGCTGCTGTGGCGTCAGGCACATCAGAACGTTGTATGCCGGGCATCTCAATATTCAGCCGGGCGGTCGTGTATACGTCGCCTTGCCCAAACTCCCGTGCGGTCTTTGCCAGTGCCTCAAGCTGGTCAGCAGAAAGAATCCCTGCCACGGCCTTCACCCTCAGAGAGACCACGCCTTTTTCACGGAGGGAAACTACACCTGGTTGTTTGTTTTTCTTGCCGAACGTCATGATATACCCAAAGGATGGGAATGCACAGATAATCAATGATCGCCCAAGGATATCGACGAAAATGAGCCAAGCAAATACTTATCAATGTTCAGAGAAGATAGCCGCACGATAGATATGACAGACATTCCCTTAGGTGGGGGCCGGCAAGGACGCGCCAACCCACCGACACAATGCGTGTGCCCTCAGTGCGGCCACGCCGTCGAGAAGAGTCCCCGTGTTCCCTGCCGGAGCCTGAAGTGCCCGAAATGCGATGTGCCCCTGATGGGCAAATGAAACAACCAAGGTAATTCGCGTAATTCGAACATCTCCCATCGCAGAAGAGACACACATGACTGGGACGCTCTTTTGAGACCAGAGCAGGCATCAGGCGAGACACGAAGAACAGAGAGCAGGATGACAACACCCTTACAACCGGAGTTTATCGGTGGTATATATGCCAGTAAACACTTCAGAAACAGAATCTAAGCGCTCCGGAGAAAGACCGGGACGATGCATCTGCCCCCGGTGCGGTTACACCACAGAGCGAGCCCCCACAGTACCATGCTGGAGTATGATTTGCCCCGTATGTGAGACGCGGCTGACCGGGGGAGGGGCGGGATAACACAGCCTGGGTCACACGAAAGAGACCGCTGTGCCGGATGGCCCGGAGGTGTCCGCTACAACCGGGGTAGGTATGAACCCTGCCTCTGAGGTAGCACACCATCAGCTATTTCGGAGTGAACGAACGATACCATCACCATGGGGAAGCATTCAGTTTTGAAAGTATGGTGTTTTTTGGTCTGTCTCATTCTGGTACTCGCCGCCGGGTGTCTGGATACCGGAGCGGATAGACCGGCGGTGAACGAAACAGAAGAGGCAATCAAAATCGTTCTTGCCGACCCAAAGGTCCAGGAAAATATCCCGGTTGACACCGGGGACTACGAAGTCGTGAGTGTCG
This sequence comes from uncultured Methanoculleus sp., assembly GCA_964523185.1. Lineage (GTDB taxonomy): Archaea > Halobacteriota > Methanomicrobia > Methanomicrobiales > Methanomicrobiaceae > Methanogenium. Next base: position 13,055 of record CAZFXY010000029.1, on the reverse strand, counting down.
GCCCCGGCGGGTTCGGGTCAGCCGGGCCAAATGGAACATACTCCAGGAGGGGAATGGAAGTAGTGTTACGTGTCACCAACCACTCCTCTGTCTACCATGTCTTTGTTGACGTGCCTAACTGCACCGTCATGCGTGGATACTGGCAGTACATCAAAGACCCGATGCCCTGCATGCAGACCGGCCCCCCGGAGGAGTACACCACATATGAAGAAGCAGCAGCAGCCCCCGGCCCTGCATGCAGACTTGCCCTCCCCTACTACGTACCTCACGGGTATGGATTTTCCAAAGTACAGGTCTTTGGCGAACCGTGCCCCCGGCGGCACATATACTATACCAGCACTGACGACACGCTGCGTCTGGTGCAGACCTGTTCCGGTGACCCGCTCTGGGCATTTGCCATCTCGATAACCGGATATTCAACCGTGATGGTGAACGGAGCAGAGGCGAAAGTCGTGGAAGGAATCGGTCAGACCCAGATCTCATGGACGACAGATGACAACACGTCATACTGGCTGTGGGGAAATCTTGATATAGAAGAGCTGCAGAGAATTGCCCAGTCCGTGGCACCCTAAAAACAGGGCTGCAACGCCGGCACCAAAGGTCAATGGCATGTAATTGGTGCCGGACAGGTGAGAAACGGTATCACATACCGGACAGCATCCAACCCATTTTCGAACGCATATCCACATATTCCCCTTATTTTATCAGTTTTTTGAAATCTGCCCAAAGAATATGTCTCCGATATCTTTCATTATACCCATCCTGAACCGGGGAGTGGCTACCGTGCCTTTGTACATCAGCCAATCCATCCAGTGCGAGGCAAACCTTATATAATTTTGAGAGACTAAGACCACGATAATGGCGGCGGATCATGAGGGGTCGGGAAGAAGCAAACCGACCGAGGAGATTGAACAACTGAAAAAAAGGCTTTCCGAGCAGACAAATCTTGCAGAAGAACGCTTAGAGCGGTTGAAATACCTCCAGGCTGAGTTTGACAATTTCCGGAAATGGTCTGAAAAAGAAAAAAGGTCGGTCATTGACCATGCAAACGAGAATCTGATAACAGACCTTCTTGTCATCCTTGACGATTTTGAACAGTCGCTGCCATCACTTGAGAATGAAAAAAATCGGATAGGAGTCAGGATGGTGTACCAGAAAATGGTCAAAATTCTGTTAGATTACGGGTTGGAACCCATCGAATGTATCGGGGAAAAATCGGACCCGCTTCTCCACGACGTCATTTGCAGGAAACAATGCAGCGATGAGCCCGGTACCATTGTCGAAGAGATCGGCAAAGGCTATTCCCTGAAATCAAAGGTGATCCGGCCATCGAAGGTAATGGTTGCAGAGAACATTTCGAAACATGAAGGTGAGATAAATGGCTAAAGAGAAAATTATTGGAATAGACCTGGGAACATCCAACAGTGCGGCTGCAGTGATGCTGGGTGGCAAACCCACCATCATTCCCTCAGCAGAAGGAGCCACCGTTGCCGGAAAGATGTTTCCTTCATATGTTGCGTTCACCGCAGACGGTCAGCTGCTTGTCGGAGAACCCGCACGCAGGCAGATGGTAAGTAACCCCGATGGAACGGTCACCGCAGCCAAACGAAAGATGGGCACGGATCACATTTACCGGATTTACAACAAGGAATACACTCCCCAGCAGATCTCCGGATTCCTGCTCAAAAAGATCAAGCGGGATGCAGAGACGTTTCTGGGAGAGACCGTAACAAAGGTGGTGATCACCGTTCCGGCCTATTTCAACGACAACCAGAGAACCGCAACAAAGGATGCCGGAAAGATTGCCGGTCTCGATGTGGTCCGACTGGTAAACGAACCTACCGCGGCCTCGATGGCATACGGGCTTGACCGGGGCGGCGAGTATAAGATTCTCGTCTTTGATTTAGGCGGAGGGACGCTTGATGTGACCATCATGGAGTTTGGCGGGGGGACGTTCACCGTGCTTGCCACCTCTGGTGACACCCATCTCGGCGGGAGAGATATGGACGATGCCGTATATGAGTGGATTGCCTCCGAGTTTAAGAGACTGGAAGGGGTTGACGTCAGAAATGATAAAATGGCGGTCAACCGGGTGAGAGAAGCGGCTGAGAAGGCAAAAATAGAGTTATCAAATGTGCTTGAAACCGAGATCAACCTCCCATATATCTCCGCAACGCAGGAAGGGCCAAAACACCTCTCGATGAAGCTGACCCGGTCAAAACTCGAACAGCTGGTTGAACCAACCATCAAACGCTGTGTCGGACCGTTTGAACAGGCTTTAAAGGACGCCAAACTGACAAAAGACGATATCCAGAAGGTGATCCTGGTGGGCGGACCGACGAGAATGCCGGCGATCGGGAAATTTATTGAAGACCATATCGGGAGAAAACCGGAACGCGGCATTGATCCAATGGAATGTGTTTCGATAGGTGCTGCTATCCAGGGGGCGATTCTCGGCGGTGAAATAACGGACATGGTGCTTCTGGATGTCACCCCTCTTACCCTCGGCATCGAGACACTCGGAGGTGTCCGGACCAAACTGATTGAAAGAAATACTACCATCCCCACCAAAAAGAGTGAGATCTTTACCACCGCAGCAGACCACCAGACATCGGTCACGGTGCATGTCCTTCAGGGTGAACGGCCCATGGCGGCAGATAATGTGAGTCTCGGCCAGTTCAACCTCGTCGGCATCGCCCCTGCCCCACGGGGTATTCCTCAGATTGAGGTCACGTTTGATATCGACTCTTCCGGCATCCTGAATGTCTCAGCAAAGGATATCGGCACCGGTAAGGAGCAGAAGATGACGATCACCGCATCGACAAAACTCTCGGAGACAGATGTCAACAAGATGGTGAATGAGGCCGAACAGTATGAAGATGAAGACCGCAGACGCAAAGAAGAGGTCGAGGTACGTAATACGGCAGATTCCCTTCTTTATACCGGAGAAAAGACACTGGCAGATATCTCAGGCAAAGTAGCCTCTGAGATAATCGATAAGGTGAAGGACGCAATCACGGCACTAAAGGTAGCGCTGGAAGGAAAGGATATCAGTGCAATCAAATCAAAGACCGAACTTCTCAGCACAGCCCTGAGTGAGGCAGGCTCCGCTCTATACCAGCAGTCTGCACAGCAGGAGCAGCAGGCACAAGGGCCACAGGCAGGGTATGCAGGTGGGACAGAAGAGGCAGGAGGGGCACAGCCGAAAGGTGATGAAGATGTCGTTGATGCCGATTTCGAAGTCCACGACGAAAAATAATCCTGAGCCACAGATGAATGGATAAAAAAGATTACTATGAAACGCTGGGTGTCAGTCGGGATGCGTCAGCGGACGATATAAAAAAATCGTTCCGCCAGCTCGCCCGGAAATATCACCCGGACCTCAACCAGGGCAGCCAGGAAGCAGAAGCGAAGTTCAAGGAGATCAACGAAGCCTATCAGGTGCTCGGAGACCCCCAGAAAAAAGCCGAATACGATCAGGTAGGTGCTGAGGCGTTTACCCCCGGGGACTTTGCGGGGTATCAGACGCCAAGTTATGATGATCTCTTCCGGGACTTTGGACTGGGTGATATCTTTGACGTATTCTCCGGGAGGGCGGGACGGGCAGGAAGACCACGAAGCCGGGCAGGGGCGGATCTCCGGTATGATATCGAGATTTCCCTGACAGATGCATTTTACGGCACGAAAAATACCGTCGAAGTGCCGCATGATTACGAGTGTGCAACCTGCCACGGCACCGGTGGACAGCCCGGATTTATGCGGGACTGCCCCACCTGCCGGGGAACCGGCGAAATTCGCCGGGTGCAGCAGAGCGGTCAGCAACAGGTCATGGCCATTGCTCCGTGCCCGGACTGCGGCGGCCGAGGGAAGATCATCGGGAAAGCCTGTGAAACATGCCGGGGGAGCGGTTCGGTCCGGAAAACGAGACGGATTGAAGTATCCATCCCGCGAGGTGTCCGGGATGGTCAGTTTCTCCGGATTGCAGGCGAGGGGGAACCCGGCATGCAGCAGGGCCCGCCGGGTGACCTGTATGCGGTGGTTCATGTGCGGCCTCACCCGTCATTTGAGCGGCGTGGTCCGGATCTCCACAGCAGGGTCAATGTCGGACTGAAAACAGCGCTTCTCGGCGGAGATATTACGGTGCAGACCATTACGGGCACCGCCCGCCTGACCATCCCCCAGGGAACGCAGAGCCACACCAACTTCCGGCTAAGAGGTCAGGGAATGCCAATATTAGGAACCGAGAGGCGGGGAGACCTGATTGCAAAAATCGTAGTGACAATTCCCAAAAACCTGACAAAAAAACAGAGAGAACAGGTGGCAGAGACGTTCGCCAGCCTCACCTGAATCTTTTGTTACCTCCGGGAATTACCACCCCCTTTTTCTATTGTTTGCAAAAATTACGCGGTCGGGTCTGCCACCCGTCCCAGGAAGAGCAGCATCCCGGTTTCATCATCGGTTATTTGGACGATAAACGGGTGATCCGCACGGAAGACAGGCACGATACCTTCCACGGGCATCGAGGTTGTCCCTACCTCAACCGAAGTTGCGGCAGCGGCCTCGGTCCCTTCCTCGTTGACATCCACAAAGGCCTTGTGCTTAACATTGCTAATGAAGAGATTGCGGGTTCCGTCCATGCCGGACAAATCAGCGTCCGAACCAAACACCGTTGGCATCCCCATTACCTGGAGAGTGTCAGACAGGGAATAGGATGTTTCGAGGGTGAACTTCGGGAAGAAGACCATTACCTGCTTTGTTTGCATCGAGGCTACGGCATCTTCAAGTTCTTTCGTGCCGAGGGCAGTCTCTGCGGTGGTTATTTCACCATCCTTTGGGAGGAGAACCAGCATGGAGAGTGCCTTTCCGCTTTCGTGTTCATACGGCATTCTCAGGAGCTGGAGAACATCCGTTTCTGAATACGCATAGCGGGCATCTTTATCCGTTCTCTGCATCATATCAGCGGTGACTGATGCACCGCCCTCGCTACGGAACTCTGCGGGCTGAGTCTCATTTTTATCAAACTGCAGCACCCATGTTCCCTTAAAATAGACCGCGTTTGTGATCACGAGACGGGTCAGGGAAGAGAGGGCCCCTTCAGGCAGGAGGTTTTGGATTCTGTCTTCAGTCTGATCCTCCACCCAGCGGTTGATGGTCTGACGGGACGCTTCGGATGCGGTTACAAAGTCCATGTTCCTGACCTCGGCCCCATAATACTGTTCTGCGGTCTCAATATATGCCGGAAGGAACGGATAGGTTTTTTCTGCCCAGAGTGCATTTGCCGTGCTGAGCGAATACGCGGCGTCCGGACTGTTCAGACCTGAAATAAGGTCCCGGTAGCCGTTTTTCCGGACGGTATCATTTTCCGGGAAATGAAAGACCGAACGAATTTCATCTGCAGTCGTTCCCTTTGCCCCAACGTATGTCAGCGCAAGAGCGGTTGAGATACTATAGGGCGAGAAGAAGATGTTTTGATCGGTATTCTTGTGATCACTGCTGAGCGTATGGTATAGATCATATGCAAATCGGGTGTTTGCAGAGGCAACAGCGTTGGTGTTTTCTGTTGGCCTCAGAGTCACCGCCGGAGTTTCGACCGGGGTTTCTTCAACCGGAGTTTCAGTGGGGGTTTCAACAGGATCATCGTTCGATGCAATACACCCGGCAAATAAGGTGCAGGCGAGGACGAGACATGCTACAGCCCCTATCAGGAATGCCTGTTTCTTCATGAGCTACAATGGTTCTCAGCGTTATATCATGATACTGATAACTACGAATTCATTCGCACCTATCATGCAAAAAAAGGCAATGGGGATTTCAGTGGTGAGGGGTGACCATCGCTCCCACCCTCGTGTCTCACCCGCCCCCGCCCGGGAACTATCGTATCCGTGCCTCATGACAAAACACGTATCACGTCTTCGGGGCTGCCATCACATCGTCGGGTCTGCCACCCGTCCCATGAAGAGCGGCATCCCGGTTTCGTCATCGGAAATTATAAAGATAAACGGGTGATCTGCCCGGAAGACCGGGACAGGACTCTCAACTGCTGCCCCGCGTGCCATAACTACCGCGGTCGCAGCAGCGGCCTCGGTTCCCTCTTCGTTGACATCCACAAAGGCCTTGTGAATGACATCGTCGATGGAAAGGTCACGGGTGCCATCCATGCCGGAGAAGTCTGCATTCACCCCAAACGCGGTCGGCATCCCCATCGTTGTGAGAGTTTCAGGCAGGCGATATGTCGTCTCCAGCGTGAACTTCGGGAAGAAGACCTTGACACGTGATTGCCCCATTGAACCAATCGCATCTGATAGCTCTTTGGTGCCAAGAACCGTCTCTGCTGGGGTAATCTCATCATCCTTTGGGAGAATTACTAACATCGAGAGTGCCTTCCCGTTTTCATGCTCATATGGCATCCTGATGATCTGCAGATCCTGCGTCTCTGTATATGGATAGATAGCACCACCATCGGTTCTCTGCATCATATCAACAGTGACTGATGCACCGCCCTCGCTACGGAACTCTGCAGGCTGAGTCTCATTTTCATCAAACGGCAGCACCCATGCTCCCTTGAAGAAGACTGCATTTGTGATCACCAGACGGGTAAGTGGACAGATAGCATCTCCGGGAAGGAGATTTTTGATTCGGTCTTCAGTCTGATCCTCCACCCAACGGTTGATGGTCTGCCGTGACGCTTCCGGGGCATTGATAAAGTCCATATTCCTGACCTCAGCCCCATAATACTGTTCTGCGGTCTGGGTATATGCCGGAAGGAACGGATAGGTCTTTTCTGCCCAGAGTGCATTTGCCGTTTCAAGCGAGTAGGCAGCGTCCGGACGGTTCAGACCGGCGATAAGGCCCCGGTAGCCGTTTTGCCGGACGGCATCATTTTCCGGGAAGTGAAAAACCGAGCGGATTTCATCTGCGGTCGTTCCCTTTGCTCCTTCATAGGCCAACGCAAGGGCAGTTGAGATGCTATACGGCGAGAAGAAGATGTTTTGATTGGTATTCTTGTGATCGTTGCTGAGCGTATGGTATAATTCGTATGCAAATCGGGTGTTTTCAGAGGCGATATCGTTGGTTTTTTCTGGTACCGCCGGAGTCACGACAGGAGTTTCAGCCGGAATTTCGGTGGGGATTTCGGTAGGGGTTTCAGTGGGGATTGCAACAGGATCATCGTCTGAAGCAATGCACCCGGCAAATAAGGTGCAGGCGAGGACGAGACATACTACAGCGCCTATCAGGAATGCTCGTTTTTTCATGGATAACAATGATTTTCAGAACTATATCATAACACTGTTAACTACGAATTCATCCGCACCTATCGTGCAAAAAAGGGACAAACATCAGAGAGGGAGGCCCAGGTAGGTGAAGACACCCATCATCTTCAGACCCATATAGATCATCACCGCAATAAAGGTATATTTCAGCTGTTTTGCCGGGAGGCGATGTGCCACCCGCACGCCCACCTGCGCCATCGCAATGCTCGGGATGGCAAGAAGTGTCCACTGGAGCAGGTTGATATACCCAACCGAATATGTCGGGAGCCCTGCCACCCCCCACCCGTTGATGATATAGGCAATGGTGCCGCCAAGGGCGGTGAAGATCATGAGAGCCGTTGATGTCCCGACAGCGGTGTGCATCTTGAAGTGCAAAATGAGAACCATCACCGGGATTAAGAGGACACCTCCACCAATGCCGATAATTCCGGAAAGAATGCCGAGGGGGATACCCCAGAGGAGGAACGTGATCACATCATCAACGGGTTTGGCATCCACCGAAAGAGGTTTCGCCGTGAGCATCCGGATGGAGCTGAGCAGGATCACCACCCCAAAGAGCGTCTTTAGATACGCTCCCGGAATAAGGGTGGCAATATATCCGCCCAGAAACGCACCCGCAAACCCCGCAAAACCCATTGGAATCGCGGCATTCCAGGCAACAGCTTTTTTCTTATTGTGCCCGTAGGCGCCGGAGATAGCGGTCGGCAGCACCACCGCAAGATTGGTGCCGAACGCAACCAAGATGGATATCCCGGGGTCAACACCCATCGAGGTCAGCACCCAGTACTGCACCGGGGTCATAATGAAACAGCCGCCGACACCCAAAAGGCCGCCCGCGAACCCAACCCCAATGCCGGTCAGAATAAGTGCTACGATATAAATCAGTTCTATTGTCATGGGTATCACAGGGCAGTTCAATTATTTTTGAACAATCACTATTGCCGATGATTTATGATAAAGATTCTTTTTCGCATGGCTGTGCCCTATGGATAAGAGCCTCTTCATGCTTCCCGGCAATACCATATTCCGGAACACGACTGGATTGTCACACCCGGCGGCTGTTTCTTTTATGGTAAATGGTCAACTATTCACTTTCCAGGCACTGATTGGCTGAACCGCCACAATTATTTCATTCGCTCTGTGAAGACATCCGACATTGTCCGACCCAACAACACACATCCAGGAGATACCGGATGTGTGTCTCCCAACGTTTCCCACTAAAAATAAGACCAGATGAAAAGAAAATCCTGATAATAAAAAGGGGGTGAATCAGTGAACGACCGTAACGGGAATCGTATCTGGAGGCACCGGCATACAGCAGTCATTCTTTATCTGTCTCAACGGAACAACAAGCGGAATATCACCACCATTCAGATCCCGTATCTCCACCTCAACACCGTACACGGATGCAATATTCTCCGGGGTTAACACCTCCCAGGGATTTCCAAAGGAGACGATCCGCCCCATTTTCATCATAATAATCTCATGAGAGAACCGTGCCGCCATATTCAGATCATGAACCGCCATCATCACCGTAATGGTGCTCCGGGATACCAGGTCCTCGACAATACGCATGACATCCATCTGGTGCCAGAGATCAAGGTTTGATGTCGGTTCATCAAGGAGCATCAGCTTCGTTTCCTGCACCAGCGCCCTTCCGATGAGGGCCTTTTGCTGCTGTCCACCGGACAGCTCATTAAAGGAGGAAAGGGCAATCTCCTCAAGTCCGAGAAGGTCGATGACATCCCAGACCCTCTCTTCATCCTCCCCCGAACTGTTCCAGCTCAGATGGGGCCGTCTGCCCATTAAGATCACATCAAAAACCGTGTGGGGAAATACTCTGACCGAAGATTGCGGCACATAGGACATCCGCTTTGCAAGCTCACGCCGTGATAAAACCCCTGTGCATGTATCGTCAATCATAACCGACCCGTTCTGGGGTTGCAGTATACGGTTGACACATTTCAGGAAGGTTGATTTGCCACAGCCATTCGGCCCAAGTACCGAAACCAACGAACCTTCCCTGATATCCATGGAAAGCCCGGAAAGAACCGGCACGGAATCGTATGCGAATTCAAGTCCCTTGACAGAAAGTTTGATTATCATTGCCAGAACTCCTTTCTCTTTCCTTTCAGAATCAGGTACAGGAAGAACGGCACACCAAGCAGGGACGTCATAATCCCGGTCGGAATGACAACCGGGCTGATGATGTTCATCGCAACCGCATCTGCGGCGATAAGAAGCAGGGCACCGAGAATGCCGGATGCCGGTATTAAAATCCGGTGATCCGCACCCAGGATCATCCGTGCCATATGAGGTGCAACGAGCCCGATAAACCCAATCGTTCCGGTAAAACAGACAATGGTTGCAACAAGAAATGAAGAGATCATCATCGTAAACATCCTGACCCGGTCTGTGTCAACTCCAAGACTTTTGGCGGAATCATCTCCGATGGTCATCAGATTGAGGTCCCGTGCCTTTGACATCAGAAGCGGGATGCAAATCGCAAAGATCACAAAAAACAACAGAAACTTGTTCCATGAAAATGCGGAGAGATCTCCCATACCCCAGGTGGTCATCAGGCGTAGCTGCTCGTCGTTCGCAAAATATGCCATGAGCTGTGAAAGCCCGGAAAAAAGATAATTCACCGCAATACCAGCAAGAATCAGTGTCTCCGATGTCGCACCCTTCAGTGCAGCAAGTGCCACAATAAACAGCGAGCAGAGCATGGCAAACAGAAATGCATTGGCAATCAACAGGAATGCCCCCCCGATAACGGCAACACCAAAGACGGCAGCCAGAGCAACACCGAAATGTGCCCCGGCAGAAATACCAAGGGTAAACGGACTTGCAAGCGGGTTTTTCAGTACCGCCTGCATGACACATCCACAGATACCAAACCCGAACCCGGCAAATATTCCCCCGATGATTCTGGGTAACCGGATACCCCAGACAATCTGTTCATACACATCGTCCATGATAAATGACGGGACGAACTTTGCAAGGAGCGTCTCATACACCTGAAAAAAAGATATATCAAGGGGTCCGAGGGTGATGATAAATCCGATTCCGATACATATCACACCCACAATTCCGGCAAGGAAGGTCAGTTTTTTCCCCTGAAGCCTTTTATGCTCCCTCTGGACTTCCTCAAGTTTTTTCCTGCGTTCCGTCCGGTGTTTTTTTGCATGTTCAGATACTGGCTCGTACTCAGAGCTCATTGTCGGGCATCCTCCTTCTCCCACCAGATCCTCGCAGCGTGATAGGTTCTTGGTGACGGGAACCTGCCGTTTTCATCCGGAATCAGAGTCTCTTTCATATATTCCCGGATGACATCCTGCATCTCATCCGGGTAATTGCCTCTCTCAATCCAGAAATCCGCTGCTTCATCCGGTGAAACGTAGATCTGGTTCCGGACGGTTTTTTCAACCGAAATATTTGCATAAATTCCCATCTGGTGCAGAACATTTGCAATAATGATGTAATCCGGCGCACCCATAGCAGACAGATCCGTGCCAAGTCTCTGCATCAGTTCAGGGTCAGGGGTGTGGCGTGCAGGCCCGGCAAACCAGAGGATGTGCACACTCTTTCGTGCTGCTGCGTTTAGCTTCTCAAGACCGGCCCTGAGATCATCAAACCCAATCGAATTGGATGCGAATACCACGTCATGCACCGGAAGATCGGTGCCGATCTCCGTATCCTCAAGGGTTTTATTCACAACGGAATAATTGGTGATTCCTGCATCCGCCATATGCTCTTCAAGAAAGGCAAGCATGCCTTTTGAAGGCTCAAGTGCGGTGACATGGGCCGCATGTTGTGCAAGGCAAACAGCGTATCTGCCAGTGCCGGCACCCATGTCAAGAACAGTATCGGTGGGCAAAAGCCCAAGTAACCCGATGGTTTTTTCCACCTCGTCCGATGTCCCCGACACCACTTTATTAAATGACGCTGCCCGTTTGTCCCAGTTAAATGAAGGATTGGTCTGTTTTTTTCTCCATACCCTCCACATCCGGCTATAGTCAACAATATCCATCATATCTTCTGCTCCACCGGAAATCTCAGATATTCAGAGTATGCTGTATAAACGCCGTCCACGCCAAGGAATGCCTTTTTAATTTTATTTCCTTCAATTTCCATATCGATGTGGGTAAATCTGTCAGGAGAGAGTATCTTTGCGATATAGAGCGTGTTAATGAGGTTGTTGTCTGTCGGCCGCCCCCGGCAGTGCGGGTAGAATACATTGTAGACCCTCCCTTCTTTCACTGCCGTGATTGACTGTAATTCCGGTGCATCAAGAATGAACTGAACGCCTGCGTCTTCCGGGTCAGAACATGAAACGAGTATCACATCCGGGTTCCAGGCAATAATCTGTTCAATGCCGACATTCACGTCACCGTCGATACAGTCTTTTGCAACATTAATTCCACCCGCAAGGGTCATCGGGTCATAGATATTGTAGGTTCGGGTAAAGTCCCTGCCCTCTTTTGCATCATAAAATCCCTTCGTTGCACCCCGGGGAGCAAAGTAGACGGTTGGCTTTTCGTCTTCGGGAATGATCTCGGTGACGGATGTGATCATCCCCATCTTTTCATCCATAAATTCCACCAGTTCTTCTGCTTCTTTATCCCTTGAAAGTGCATTGCCGACAGATATCGCGTGCTCCTTCATTTTGTCGTAGTTAAAGTCCGGGCCGGAGACAAAGACGGGTACACCCACCTTCTCCACCATATCTTCCGCACGTTCTTTCCAGAATTCTGCTTCAAAGATGATGTCCGGCCTGAGGGAGACCATATATTCGTGATTGACTTCGTAGCGTGTGCTTGTCTGGGGGACATTGTTGAGTCCACCTGCAACGCAACTCTCCCAGCACTCTTCACAATATATCTTATCCCCGGCGGTCATCGGACACACACAGCCTGATCCTACGCTGCATTCATCAGATCCGACGAGCAGATCGCCATCGCCATAGGCAATTACCAGACGGGTATTATCCGGGTTCGTGGTGATAATTCTCTCAATCGGACGGTAAAACGTCATTGTCCTCCCGTCCATATCCGTAACGGTATGGGGTTTTCCGTCCCAGACGGTGTAGACGTAAGCGGCATCGGATACCTCATCAAGGGAGAGGGTATTGACGCCAAGCAGATATCCACATACGGCATCAGAGACCATCGATTCCGTGATCTCCCCGTCTACACCGAGAGGCAGGGAATCTGCCGCAATTGCCGGGGCACATACGAAAGCAAAAAGAGTGAATAGTGTCAGGATTAATGTTCCGGTAGTTTTCATCAGGTTCAGGCCTCCTTTCGGTGTAGGACAATGGGTGCCAGCCCGGTGGTAATGAACGCAAGAACCGCTGCAAAGATGCCAAACCCGGGGGTTGCCTCTGCATCCGGATCCGCATGTTCGTTCTGTTCTACAACGGGGTTGCCCCCGAGGGTTATCCATCTCTCTTTCCCTTCGTTGGTTTCAGGGGTAAGGTAGAGGAGATCGACCCATTCGGTTTTAAAACCAGTCTTGCCGTCTCCTGTTCCGGTTAACTGGTATGAAACAGCGTCATCATTTGAGAGGAAAAATGCAATCTGATTGGTTTCGCGATCAATCTGAACGTGTTTCGATGACGAGACGGAAGGGTCATCATCTGCAAAATGCCAGCCTTCGGGAACGGTCTCTACGATTCCAACGGAACAGTGGCCCTCTGCCTCAACATGGAAGGTAATCGTCACGACATTGTCCAAAACCGAGACGTCCCTTTCAACAAGGGGAGCTCCCATAACCGGTAGC
>CAZFXY010000028.1:14464-16838 GCA_964523185.1 uncultured Methanoculleus sp. | reverse complement strand
ACCCACATCATCTGTATTAATGCAGACAAAGTCGCTGGCAGTCTGCATGTGAAGACCGCACTGGCCCATGCCTGCAGGGCCTGGTTTGTGGACAAAAACCCCGTCGCCCGTTCTTTTGAGATGGAGATGCTTCTCTGGGTGGCAGCAAGCCGGCAGACACGTGAAGCTGCTGCGTTCGGGGCTCAGAGCGGTGCGATGCCCCTCTGGATGGTGGTAGTGGGTGCAGAAAAAAGGGTGGAAGATGAGATCGCCCGTCTGCCCGGGATCACCCTTCATGCCAGCCCTCCCCCCAGCGCAGAAAAGACGGATGCAGAGAAAAGGGCACGTCTGATGCAGGACTTTTTTGTTACCGAACAAGAACTTTTTGTCGTAGGAAATGAACGTCTCCCGGAACTCGTGGCGGAACGTGTCGTTTTATCGGCTGTATACCGTTAGGTGGTACACAAAGGGAATTCTTTTTACCCGGGGCATTCCATACCAGGACTATTCATGGATCTCTCTCGTCTCTGCTCGGTAGCGGTGAAAACCGTCTCCATCAAACACGTCTCACTTACGTCCATAGATGGAATAGTAACGGTCGCCGTCACCTCCCGTGCACCGACCCGGCTGACCCTCTCAGAGGTGAGATTTGATGTCTTTTTTACGGACGGCACAACGGAAAGGGTCTTTATTCATGGATGGGCCGAGAATGTGCGCCTGGCTGCGCATGCCACCACCGAGGTTCCGGTGCCCATCACCGTCACCTCAATAGAGGCAGTCCGCTTCCTCACCAATGCCCTGACCCGTGACATGGATGCCCGCGTCCGGGGTACCGCAAAAATAGACGCCTATATCTCTGAAATAACGATTCCTTTTGATGATGTAGTCACTCTGCCATCCATTCTGGCACGGGAACCATCGTAATTCCGACAATACGCGAGTGAAAAGATAAAAAGAGGACAGAAGCCAGGATTCCCGGCTAATGCGCTGCACCCGGAATCAGAGCTATGCCATCATCATGCCGCCATGCACACCCATGGGCTCTGCCGCATATCGTCCTCATGCTGCCCTCCCGAACCCAGTACTGAAACGACCTGTGTTATTATTACCGGGGAATGAGAATAACTCCCCGATACTATGGCAGGAACACAAGGACGCTTTGAAAAAGGGGCATGGGTGGAAGAACCAATCCCTGATGTGGAGGAAAAGAAGGCAGTACCTGAGGTTGATGAGGAGGAAAAGGCGGCACCTGAGGTTGATGTTGAAGAAATAATTGCTAAGGCCCGTAAATCAGTCTCACAGACAATAACAGATGTTAAGACCCTCGGAAAGACCATCTTCGGTACAAAGGAAGGCCACAACCACCTGGAAAAGGAGGCAACAAAGGCCGGAGAGAAATTAGAGAAGGCGATAAACGAGGCCGTTGAGGATGCACGAAAGATGCTAAAAAAGATATAATCATTCTTTTTTCCTGAAATCCTGGCAGACATATCACCACAGGGATATTCACCAAAGTGCAGGACCTACACCTTTGGAGATGATTCATTTTATCGAAAAGTGCTCCCTCATAGAGAGCCTGGAATATACCCATATACCCATTCAGGCCAAAATCAGTACCTAAGCTTACTATAGAGAGGCGTTGTATTTGAAGGATAACACAGGACCGGAGGGAAATTACGAACAGGTGGAGGTGTGTTATATTGACAAGACGGCATGTAATAAAATTTCTGAGAATTTCTATAAACCCCCTTTTACCGAAAGTACTTTATTGAACCTAATCGATTCCTAATTCATGAGTAATTTCATTAATTTTGCAATCAAGTCTGAATACGTTCGTATTGCTAAGTTAGGCGATAAAATGAGTGAAGTAGAGTAACTCATAGACTGGGAACTATTTCGCCCAATTCCTGGAGGCCTGTATTCACATAAAACTGACAAAGGTGGGCGTCCGAATCTGGATGAAATCCTTATGATCAAAATGCTTATTTTGCAGCAATGGTATGATCTCTCTGATCCCGAACTTGAAAGACAGGCAAATGACCGGATTTCATTCAGGCATTTTCTTGGATTACCTGATAAAATACCCGATCGATCCACGATCTGGTTTTTCCGTGAAAGAATATCCGAATCCGGAAAAGATAGTGCGATTTGGGATGAACTCCAGCGCCATCTGGATGCTAAAGGTACGGTAATCAAAGAAGGTATGATCCAGAATGCAACATTCATCCATACCGATCCGGGTCAAGCTTCTTCATCAGATCGGTGAGTGCCGCGTCTGCAGTGTGCACTACAGCCCTAGTCACAGAAGAGACCACCGCTGTGCCAGCAACAATGCCGGAGACAGAGGCCACAACACCGGCAACCACGGCAATTCCAAATGCTACAACAACACCGG
>CAZFXY010000028.1:0-14364 GCA_964523185.1 uncultured Methanoculleus sp. | reverse complement strand
ACAACACCGGCAACCACGGCAATTCCAAATGCTACAACAACACCGGGATTCGGTATAATTGCACCATTCCTCGGTTGTGCCGCAGCATTGGTGGTTATCCGCCGGTAATCTCTCTTTTTTGTTCATACCATTTCCGTAAAGCGTATTTTATCCCCTCACCGATTGTACAGGACATATGAATATCGCGGTGATCGCAGAGAGCATCATCATCCTCTTTCTTTTGATGGGGGTTGGCTTTCTCTGCAGGCGTACCGGTGTCATCGGCCCGGACGGAGCCCGTGGACTTTCCTCGTTCGTCGTCAAGGTGAGTCTGCCGGCCCTTATTTTGATGGCGATGCAGGTGCCCCTCACCGCCGAACTGGTGACCAATGCGGGAGGGATTCTGTTAGGTATTGCCATATTTTACAGTGTCTCCTTTGCATTTGCCTTCACCATACCCCGGTTCATCGCAAATTCTGACTTAGAACAGGGCGTAATGCGCTTTATGCTTGTCTTCTCAAACATCGGATTCATGGGAATCCCGGTTGCAGGGGCAATATTCGGGCCTGAAGCCATCTTTTATGTCTCCATATTCAGCCTGACAATTCGTGTCCTGCTTTTTTCGGTAGGTGTTCTGATGCTCAGGCCCGATATGGGCCGCTACCTGGATCCGAAACTGTTCTTAAATACAGGCATCATTGCATCAGTAACAGGACTTATTCTCTTCATTTTACAGGTTCATATTCCGTCACCGTTCGCTGATGTATTCACGCTCCTTGGTAGCACCACTACCCCACTTGCAATGGTCGTCGTGGGAGCGCTTCTTGCGACGCTGCCTTTTGAAGGGCTCTTTACCGACAAAAGAATCTGGGTCATCACCATGCTGCGCCTCTGTGTGATTCCTCTGGCAGTCTTCCTCATCCTCCGGCCCTTTGTGGAAGGGCCCTTCCTTTTGGGTATACCTGTTCTTCTTGCGGCAATGCCGGTTGCAGCCAACGCGGTGATGCTTGCAGAAGAATACCGTGTGGATGCCACTATCGCCTCCAAAGGGGTGTTTCTCACAACCATCCTCTCGCTTTTCACCATCCCCCTCATCACGCTTTTGATCACCTGAAAGGCGAAAAAATGTGAATTAACCCCAAACGGGTGGGGGAAAAATACCCCACAGGGAACGGGCAGTATGACAAGGTATTTTTTTTGGCCCGCCGATAGGTACGCAGGAGATTTTTGATCTATGTACAGACTTGTGCTGCTCCGCCATGGGGAGAGCGAATGGAACCGGGAAAACCGCTTTACCGGGTGGACTGACGTTGACCTTTCTGAAAAAGGGCTGGAAGAGGCGCATGCAGCAGGGGCCCTTCTTTGCCGCGAGGGATTCACCTTCGATGTCGCCTACACCTCGGTGTTAAAACGGGCCATCCGCACCCTCTGGATCACTCTCGATGAAATGGACCTGATGTGGATTCCCGTCCGGCGCTCATGGCGTCTGAACGAACGTCACTACGGTGCCCTGCAAGGATTAAATAAGGCAGAAACCGCAGCAAAATATGGTGACGAACAGGTGTTTATCTGGCGAAGAAGCTACACCGTTCCACCCGAGCCGCTTGCAGCGGATGACGAACGTTCACCGGCAAATGACCCGCGATACGCCTCCCTTTCACCGGAAGAGATTCCCTTAACCGAATGTCTTAAGGATACGGTCGCCCGTTTCCTCCCCATCTGGAATGAGGAGATTGCCCCGGATATCAGGGCCGGAAAGAATGTCCTCATCGCCGCACACGGCAACAGCCTGCGGGCACTGATAAAAAACCTAGAGGGGATATCTGACGAAGACATCTCACAGCTCAATATACCAACGGGCATACCGCTTGTCTATGAACTTGATGCTGCGTTGAAACCCATCCGCTCTTACTATCTCGGGGATGAAGAGGCGATCAAAGCAGCCGCACAGGCCGTCGCAAATCAGGGGAAGGCACAAAAATAATTCTCTTTTGTCCTCTTCTCCGATCACTACGCCTGCCTAGTACCGGCAGCAAAAATTACCCCTGTTTTTGGGGCTGTTCATCATATCGATAGTTTTTCTTTGGAATACTGATCTCAAAAGCAGCCCCCTCAGCATACACACCCGTTTCTTTGATGGTAATATCCGTGAGAGCGAGGACAGAGTAGATAATAAAGAGGCCCAAACCAGTATTTTTACCGAACCCTTCTGTAAAGATATGGGGCTTTTTTTCATCCGGAATGCCAATCCCATCATCCCGGATGGTCAACACCCCAACGTTCTGTCGTTCCTCAAAGGAAAGGGAAATTTCCGTGACACCATCCCCGTGTCGCATGGCATTTTCAAAGAGGTTGTAGAACACCTTGGTGATCATCGCATCACATAAAACCTCGAGCGTTGCCGGTAGCGTGGAGTCAATGCGGATGCCACTAAAAAGGGGATCTCCGGCTACTGCCGTCACGGTATCGTTCAGGTTTATCCAGGCCGGTGCCTCAACCCCCACACTCTCATATTCACGAGTGAAATCGGCCTGTAAGAGGGTTGAATTCACCAAAGAGATGGCCCTGCCCAGCAGATCGGGCTCACCTCTGATTCCAATCGGGTGTTCATGTGTATGCTGAAGGTACTCCAGAATGAGCAGAACTGCCGTGAGCTGATTGTTGATGTCATGCCGGGAAATCCGGTTGAGTGTCACGAGTTTCTGATTGGCAAGCATCAGCGCCGCCTCAGTTTTCCGGAGATCGGTGATATCGATCAGCGACGCAATTGATATGCGGGTGCCGGGAATGACACCCACAGTTGCGTGGATGTTACGAATCGATCCGTCAAAGGAGAGCAGGCGGAATTCCGTTTCACTCGATTTTTTGCTTCCGGTCTGAGTGGAGATAAACCGAACGTGCTCCTCGAATAAACGTTCCTGATCCTCTGGTGCCACCATACTGAAGATCGACGGACGTTCCCGGAAAAATATACTATCTCTCCCGGTTATCTCATGCATCTTACCGTTTGTAAGCAGAATGTTCCCGCTCTCATCATAGATGAGCATCCCTGAACCGGTGTTTTCAAAAAACGTCTGGTAACGTTCTTCACTCCTCTGGTAGGCATCTGCGAGCTCCTTTGTCTTCCTGAGATCAATGAATGTCTCCAGAAGGAAGTCTTCCCCGCCAAGATTGATCGATAAGCTGGTCTTGAGAACGGGAATTTCTATGCCTGATTCAGTAAGGAGTTTGCGTTCAGTCCGATCAAAGGACATCCCAAAATCCATGATCGGGCAGTGATCCATCTCGGTGGGGCAGAGAACCCTATGGCAGATTCTGCCCAGCAGATCGTCGTCCGAACGATACCCGGAGAGGGTAAGCGCCACATCATTGATGAACCGGATACGTTTGTTCATATCGATGATCACGATGCCATACGGGATGGCATTCAGGATATACCTGATGGCAGATGTAGGGAAGTCGGTAAAGATGTCGGGGAGGTCAACCCGATCATCACGGGCCAATAGATCGGCCTTTGAAAGAGACGGTGCATTGGGGGCAACAGGAGCCAGTGACGCAGACGCGGGCATACCTCCCGGTCCGACCTCAACTGCATGGCAGATGATACCGCTGATAGGGCAATTCTTTTCCTGCAGGGGAGATGCCGTTAACACAAAGGTGCCATGGCGGGCCATCCGGTCAGGCATGTGCACCATGCCGCTGATTCTGCGCCCGTCTGTCAGGGCACGGCGGCAGAGATCCGGGATGCCGGTAGCCACTCCGCCGGGGATGATAGTGTCCACCGGTTTACCGATGATGGTGTCCAGTTCCCGATCAATAAAAGTGGTATGGGCAATATTGGCAGCGATGTAGCGTAGATCAGGTGCAAGAGAGAAGACCTGTGCAGGTAATGCATCCAGCGCCGCCTGAACAGAGAGAGACCAGGTGTGATTCATATAGATACTCCCAATCCGGATTCCAGTAGCGCAAACAACGCATTGGACGCATCCAAACCATGCCTGAAAACAGATCAAACTCTTTCGGCATAGGAATATGAAGGACATCCGGACGTAAACCAGTATGAGTTCGTTTCACCTAATAATCACTTGGTTTGTCATGTCGCGTTTAGCCTCAATAAATGTACTAAAAAAATGAAATCGAAAATAATTAATTTTTTTCCACCGCAAATATCAGGAAATCGGGTTCATCAGCCATTCCGAGGAACCCGAAGATGAGGCGGATATACTCATTATAGAGGCCCGTCATCTTTCGGTATTCCCCGCCAATAAATCCATCCCCGCCTCCATCAGACGTCGGGGTTGCTATCGGTGTGGCAGCCAGTGGTGCAATCGTAGCAGTTGCCGGTGGATTGACAATGATAGTCGTCGTGTACTCATTGTAACTGCCCCTCTCATCCACGATCTTAAGTGAAGGTCTGTACGTCCCGGGTGATGAGTAGACAACAGGATTGGATGGCAATTTTCCGGTATCAGTCTGGCCGTTGTCGAAGTCCCATTCATAGGATTTGATTCCCGTTCCGGTTGAACTGTCCACGAACCTCACTGAGAGTGGCACAGTGCCGCTTGTCGGGGAGGCACTGAACCGGGCATTGAGCGGCACTGAGCGGACGGTGACCTGCTTTACAATGATATCACCCGTGCCGACACTGTTCCTGACAAACAGTTCCACCTGGTAAACACCGGGATTCTCGTAGGTGTGCTGAGGATTTTGGAGTATGCTCTTCCTGTTGCCAGTGAAGTCCATCTTATCATCAAAATCCCACTTCCACTCAGTGATGCCCCCTCCGGTGGAGGTGTCTTTGAAAGAGACCGGACTCCCCACCACGGGGGTTGAGGGCTCCCAGGTAAAGGAAGCGGTTGGTGTCAATGACGCATCCCCAACGGTGATTGTTTTGCTGACAGGTTTAGCTGAAACCCCGCTCTTTTGGACCGTGAGTTTCACCGTGTAAATACCATCTTTGGCGTATTTGTGAGATGGATGCTGGGCATCTGAAGATGCTGTTTTATCACCAAAGTCCCATGTCCATCCATCGGGATCCCCCTTAGATTCATCAGTGAAGGTGACTTTTTCATCTGCTTTAGGATTATTCGGGGTGAAATCGAAGTCTGCTTCCAGATTTTCCCCCCCAACGATAATCGTCTTTTCAACAGAAGACTGACCCCCACTGCTTGAAACCATCAGGCTGACACTATACGAGCCAGCAGTAGAATAAGTCTGCGCCGGAGGCTTTTTCGTGTTATCGGTGTTTCCGTTTCCAAAAATCCAGGAATAGCCGGTAGGACTACCACTTGATGTGTCCGTAAAGGTGACTGTATCTGCCGTTTTTGGATTTAAAGGATAATACGAGAATGAAGCGACCGGGGCCTGGATGGGGGTTGCCGTTTGAGTGGCAGTGGCCGTAGCGGTTGCAGTCGCCGTCGCTGTTGGAGAGGCCGTAGCAGTAGCGGTTGCAGTCGCCGTCGCTGTTGGAGAGGCCGTAGCAGTAGCAGTGGCCGTCGGCGTTGTATTATCCGCACATACCGGAGGAGCTGCGCAGGCAATAATGACAAGCACAGCCACCAGTGTACCAAGAAGGCCCGATATCGTGCCCTCCGGAAGATTTTTCATCCACGGGGGAAGGGAAAGTATTGGTTTTTTCATCACTGTGAACCTCCTGCTGAGAATAAGAGATAGAATATCGCGAAAAAGAGGATGACCGGGACTGTCACCGCAAGCATCGCAAACCGATTCTCGACATCGTCTGCCACAACAAGCCCTTTGTACTGCAAAAAGAGCATCCAGAGTGCTGCAAGAAACGGGCCGAAGAAGGGGATGAGCCCCACAGTGCCAAAGGGTGTTGCCGCATAGGCACACGTCCGGATGGTCTCTGTTACCTCATCACTCTGGCCGAGAATGCGCAGCAGGATGTGCATGACCAAAGACCAGATGAGGATGCCCGCGACACCGAGGATGACAAGTCTTGGGATAAGAAGGAGCGAACCCACAATATCGGCGCCCAAAGCCGTCATCTGGGGATACACCACTGGATCAAGGGAACCGGCGAAGAGGTGCAGCACAATAGAGGTGACTGATGCAAATATGGCAAGAACAGCTGCAAGATAGATCATGACCTGCTCAAAACTGTCGTTTCGGGTATACCGGAATGCATCATCCGGCGCGGCAAGAAAACCGATGAATTTCTCAATGAACGGGACATCAGAGAAACCCATTTCCTGGCTCCGGAACCGGAACGGGGTTTTTTTTCGTGCTCCTCTTGGGCGTTTTTCCGCTTTTTCCCGTTTCTTACGGGGAACGTGTTTTCCTGCCGGACGTTCATCTTCTGTGGCCGCGTCAAAGGGCAGGTCACGGATGCTGGTGGCGGCCGGTGCCGATCCACTTCCGGACCTGACCACCATACCGCAGTTCGGGCAGAACCGGGGGCTACCCGTGAGCGGTGCCCCACAATCGGTGCAGAATGCTACGCCACGGGACACAGAAACCCCCGCCGTTGACCGGGCCGGGGGCTGGGAGAAGGGCATCTCCTGTTCCCCACGGACGACGGACCGAATCGGGCGGGCGGCAGGAGCCGTGGGTGCAACGGCAGACTCTGTGAGCGCTGTAGCCCATTCATCACGTTCCGGTGCCCGGCCGCCGGAGTACCACTCCGAGAATACCAGTATCATCGTTCGTTCATTCCCGTCTGCCGACCGGACACGGAGATGCAGCGAGGGGTCACCCCCCGCAGACTCCTTCGGCACCGCGCCCGTAATCTCTCTTCGTTGCACGGTAAGCGGAGGTGCCTTCGGATCCTCGTGCCGGGCGAGAAAGATGGTGTCCGGTGTCAGAGAGGCCGTGAATTCACGCCCTTTCACAATGATATGCGCTGCTTTCAGCCTGGAAACAGCGGGTGCAGGAGTCTGCACAGGCATATTTTCCGGCGCGGGCTCACGTTTTGGCGGAGAAACAGGTGGTACAGAGCCAGGGGGGGCCGGTTCGGATACCACAGTTTCGGCCGGTTCGGACACCCCAATCCCTGCCGGCCCGGTGGAAGGCAGAATTTCGGTTTCTTCCTGATCTGACATGGGCGGTGGGGCGACAACAGCAGAAACAAAGTCCGGCGGGGGCACCGTCTCGGTAAGCATACCACCCACCAGTTCTGCCAGCCGATCCCGTTCATCAACCGGTTTAAACCCGCTTCCTCCTTCAAATACAAGAACCATCGTCTTTTCGCCTCTTTCGGACATGACCGTAAGGGAGAGAGACGGATCACCATCGGTAGTCTCACCGCGAAAGAAAGTCGACACCGCGTTGAACACAACATCAACCTGAGGTGCATCGGGATAATCCGGTTGGTTCAGAATGAGGCGTTTTGGCGTGAGAAAGAGATCAAAAAAGTGAGATTTGACCCTGACTAAAGGTGAGGTTGTTATCAGTTTTTCATCATCGCCGAGGTCAGGATATATCGTATAATCACCTGAAGTACTTTTTCCTTAGATTAAAATATAGTATTGCCCGCCTCCATACCAATTTCCTCATGTCCCGAACACCTTTGTTTCCCATCAGTCAGGTATATCATTTGCATTCACATTATATTCAGGTATGACAGATCGTGCATACCGGCGTCTCTGTGCCGGCATTTTGATCCTCATCGCAGGTGCCCTCCTTCTCTGCCCCGCCGCAGCAGGGCTGGCACAGTACCGTATCCACACCAACATCGATTACGCACAGGTATATTTTGACAACGTATACCAGGGCCAGACCTCGGGAGGGATTCTCACCGTCAGCGTATCCAGTAGCGGTACCCATTATACCACGGTTAAAATCCAGAAGGCCGGGTATAACAGCGTTTCACAAAACCTGCCCTATGTCCCGGACGGGTCATCCACAGATCTCTATTTCACCCTCAATGCAGACAGCGGCACGGCCACCGGCAGGCTTGCGGTGCAGACCACTCCCTCCGGTGCCTCAGTCTACATCAACGGCATTTATCAGGGGACTGCCCCCCTGACTGTCGATCGTCTCCGTCCCGGCACGTACACCATCATCGCCGAGATGGCGGGTGTGGAGAGTGCAACACAGACGGTCACCCTGACCGGCAGTGAATACCGGACCATTACCCTAAAATTGGGCGGCAGCGGCAGCATCACCTTCACCTCTGAACCCTCCGGTGCATATATCTCACTCGACGGTACCATCATCGGCACAACGCCCCATACAAAGACCGATATCAAACCTGGGGAGCACCAGATTACCATCACAAAAAATGGTTATTATAACTGGCGTAAAACGATTGATATGACCGGCAACACCCAGCATATCTATGCCGTCCTCAGCTCTATCTCACCAGAGAATGCCATCCGGGTCAGCTCAGTCCCGTCAGGTGCTGCAATATATCTCAACGGCCTGTATCAGGGAGAAACGATGGAAAACGGATATTTTCCCATTACGGATATCAGAACCGGACAGCATACCATTCTGCTCAGACTCAGCGGATACAATGACTACCAGGAAACCATCTCTCTCCCGGAAGGACAGAGCATCACTATCACTGCCGACATGGAGGTGGGGTCAGGCAGCGCCACGTCCACCACCATCCCTTCCGCGGAAACCGGAAAACTTGCGTTGAGCACCAGTCCACCAGGTGCTAAGATCTTTATTGATGGCAGTTTTTCCGGCCGGATGACCCCTGCCACCATATCAGCCATTCCCGCGGGTACCCACACCATTCGCCTGCAGCTTGCCGGGTATGCACCTGCAGAGGCAACGGTGACCGTCACCGTTGGACAGACCACCTCGCTCTCTCTGCCGCTCGCTCCAGGCGATTGGGCGACACCGGTGCCCACCACAACCCCGGTACCCTTCTTCGCTTCGGCAGCAGGGATAATGGCACTGCTCTTCATATACTCCCGCCGGATTCAATAAGCACAAGAGAAAATTTCTCTCCTTTTTTCAAAACTCCTTTCCCAAGGATACTGCTGGGATAAACGAACAGGATACAGAGAAATCCTGCACAAGAAAAAAAGTGGACACCTTTGGAGATCTGACACCGTGACTATGGGAAGAATCTGAGATGCACGAGAATGGTTAGAACGGCTGCCGTTCCCCCGTCAAGATACGCCGCTCCGCAGACCGCCTCCATGCACTCCGCAAGCACCCGCCCTGACCGCCAGATCTCCTGCCCGCATTCCCCCTTGCCCCACTTTACATACCGGTACAGGTCAAAAGACTCGGCCAGACGCCGGAGAACCGTCATATTAACTAAATTCACCTTGGCCAAAGAAAGCTCTCCCTTTGTCTTTATCCCCCCTCCGATGAGATGCTCCAGCACCACCACATCAAGGGCAGCGTCACCAAGTGTTGCAAGGGCATCCATCGTACTGCCATCGTCGAATCCTTCTTCCTTTGCCGCGGCAAGCCGGGTGGTGGCACGAACCAGCAAGGCACGATTCAGAAACCGATAGCCCAGTATGTCCTCCAGTTCATCGTACAGCACATCCATAGATATTCATATTGTCTGGAATGAAAGAAGAGATAACCGCTTCTTTCCCCGGATGTAGCCTCACGGTTGTCATGGGCACATCCGAACGTTCCCATTCTGCCGCGCCTCCTCTATGCGATCGCCCCTGAGAGATATATAGCGATATCAGTACTGGTGTGAGGAGCTTCTGCCATGGTGTAAGGGAAGCTGAAACCTTCGTTTGCTGGTGAACCGGGTATGATAGAATATTTCAGACCTATCGAACGCCATGCTCTGCTGAGGTTTTCCGGAAGAAAGGATTATGTCACGTCACCCCCTCTGTTCAGGTATATAAGACGTGATACGATGAGAGTAACCACCGTGTTTCAAAAAAATCCGGGGACTGCTGCCCTCTCTGAAAAAGCTGCCGGATACTGCTGCATACGGGGGCGGAACGCATGAATCGGAACCCGGAGAGGTTGTCCGCCCTCACTGCCGCAAGAGAAAGTCGACCAGTGAAGATGCTATGCCACCTGAGCATATTCATTGTCTGCTGTGCCCTTCTGACAGGCACAGTTGCAGGGTATACCATCGCATTTACGGTGAACCCTCCCGAGGTCATGCCAGGGGAGCAGGTAACGGTCATCGGCACAAGTTCGATCCCGGCAGGATATGAAGACGAAGCAAACCTTTACCGAATAGTGCCAAACTACCCACCGAGAGACTCAGGCAGGTACCCGTTCACGATCACCGACGGAGGAAACTGGGGATTTCCCATCGACACCACCGGATTTCTTCCCGCGACCTATCAGATTCAGCTCTCGAAATCTGCAGAGTACCCGTATGGCTCCTCTGCGGTGCTGATGCAGACCTTTGTGGTCACCACCCCTCCGGAAACACCGGTGCCTGTCACTGACACACTATCCACTACGACACCGGCATCAACCGTTTCACCAGTGGAGACCGCACCCTCCACCGTGCCGATGCCAACCACATCACCCGCAGGCATAGAGACCGTGTTTGTTGCGGCAGGCATCACTGCTCTCGGATGCGCATATTCACTCAGACGGAGAAACAAATAAAAAAGAATATTTCAGAGAATGGTTGCCTTGGTGATGACAATCTTCTCTACCGGGCGGTCGTTTTTGTCGATGCGGGATAACGCAATGGCATCGACAACGTCCATGCCCTCCACCACTTCGCCAAAGACGGGGTGCTTGGACGGGGTCTGCCGGTCATCAAAGTCAAGGAATTTGTTGTTCACGAGATTGATAAAGAACTGTGAACCACCGCTATTTGGCTGACCGGTGTTCGCCATTGAAATAGTGCCGCGGACGTTTGAATGGCCCTTGACAAATTCGTCTTTGATGGTGTAACCCGGTCCGCCAGTGCCGGTGCCCTTTGGACAACCGCCCTGAATCATGAAATTACGGATCACCCGGTGGAAGACGATACCGTCATAAAATTCACCCTCAACGAGTTTTTTGAAGTTTCCTGCAGTGATTGGCATATCATCATAGAGTTCGATGATGATGTCGCCTTTTGTGGTTTCTAGTTTTACTCTGGTAGGCATCGGGATTGCTCCTTTCGTGTACAGGTACTATCGCACCTGCATTCTCAGTCTTTTTGCACTCCGACAGATAAATAATCATGGGTTTGCCCAGTTATTCCGTTGCAACAGGCATATGCTGCCACACCCCTAATCTATCGAAAGATGAAGTGGTATACCCCCCTTATCATTGTCGGCAGTTTTCTGCTGCTCTTTGCCTTCTTCGGCGAACCGGGCACTCCAGCACTCAGTTACGGGACATCAGTCACCCATGCAGGGGATGATTCCACAAACCTCACGCTCACCTACACCGTCGCCATGACCGTGAAAAACACCGGAACCGCCGCCGCAGACAATACGATCGTAACAGTCTACCTGAAGACACCTCCGGGTGCGCCTGAATGGCAGCAGAATGAGATTTTATTCCCGGTCGGGCGTCTTGCCAAAGGGGAACTGACAACGCATGTTGATACCACCACTCTCACCGTAGGGAAAGAGGCATATCTTTTTCTTACTAACGGAACGCTTCCTGACACCACTATTGTCGCCACCTATTCGGATGCTTTTTTCTAAATTACAGGCGTGAAGCGCATTTTTTATGGGCAGTTTTTTGTCTTTCGGGCACCCTTTTTTATCAGGGATCCTATGGACATTCTACTTGCAATCGACATCATGGACGGATATGTTGTCCAGGGGCAGTCCGGCAACCGGGCGGGTTACCGCCCTCTTGACTGGGGACTGGTCCCGGATGCCACACCCGCCGCATACACAGCGGCAATGAAACCGGTCTATGGCTATGTGGCTGATCTAAACGGCATTGAAGGAACAGGCCAAAACAATGCAGAGGATGTCCGGGCCTGCTGCCGCCTTCTGAAAAAGAGTTATGTCAACCGCGGCCACCGGGAGTATACCGTGAGTGAGGAAGACCAGCGGGCGGGCATCTTTCCCGTCATATCAACAGAGACCGGCGGACAACACCTCGCCGCCTATCAGGGTGGCGCCCTCACCGTCGACCTGAAAGCCGACCGGGTTTATCCAACCGGTGAATCGCCTGTTTCATTCCTGAAAACGGCAAACGGCTGGGATTATGATGTCTGCATCATTATTAATCTCGGTTCTGTAGGAACAGAACAGGGCCTCCCTGCCTATCTTACGGAGATGCGTTCAGCCTATGAAGGCACCCTGTTCTATGGCGGCGGTCTGGCATCTGAAGCTGATTGTATCTCCGTTGCTGAACTGGGCTATGAAGGGGCACTGGTCGCGACCGCAGTGCACCACGGGAAAATCCCGTTTGAATGGATCAAGCGCGGCATCTGCCCATAAACATTAATTTTTTCGGAAAAGGAAAATGCGGTTATTTGCGGAGTGAATCTGGTCAGGCACCTTTCTCTAACCTCCACCCGCCAGGAGGCACCTTTAGTTCAAAGCAGGCACCCGTGCCTTCTATTCCACATTCACGAATCGAGATACCGGTGATGGCAAGAATCTCACGGATTAGAAAAAGGCCCAAACCGGTATCGCTTCCACGTCCCCGACCAAATATTTTTTCTTTCAGTGCACCCGGTACACCCACTCCATCATCCTCCCATGCGATGGTGAGTCCTCCAGATTCTTCATGGACGCAGGAGACACTGACCGCAGTGGCAGCCTCAGCATGCCGGATAGTATTGTCCATCAGGTTCGAAAAGACCGTGGTGATCAAAGGATCTGCGAAAATCTCAACTCGCTCACAGAAAATGGTGACCGGAAGGTCAGTCACCATAGCACTATTGGCAGCCACCTTCTGAACCGAGAACCAATTCGGTTCATTCTGTCCCAGCTGCTCATATTTCCGGGTGAATTCAACTGTTTTTTCAATCATGAGTGTTGCCTGATGCATCTTTTCCAGGTACCCCTTGATTGTCGGGTCAGCATTCATCTCTTCTGCGAGGGAGAGATATCCAATCAATGCCACCGCCTGATTGAGAATATCGTGACGGGCGATGCCTGATAAAAGCTGCAGCTTCCGGTTTGCGAAACGCAGCGCATTTTCAACCTGCTTTCGCTGGCTAATATCCGTATGTGTGCCCACCATCCGGAGCGGTTGCCCCTCACTATCGGTTTCCATCACCCGCCCGCGGGTAAGGACCCAGAGGTACGAACCGTCCTTTTTTCGCATCCGGAGTTCACGGAAAAAATCACCCTGTGTCGCAATACTCTCAACAATCGCCGACTGGGCATCAGCACGGTCATCCGGATGTACGTATTCCCACCAGGCATCGTACGTTTGGGCAAATTCGTCGGATTCATAACCAAGCATCTGCAGGTACTGCGGGCTGAAGTAGGCCTGCCCTTCGGGAATGCTCCAGTCCCACAGCCCGTCTTGTGTGGCTTCAAGGGCAAATGATAGCTGTTTTCTGCTATCCTGCAGAGCACGTTCGATCTCTTTCCATTCGGTGATATCCTCTGCAATGCTGAGGATAACATCCCGTCCTTCCCAATGCGCCAAGGAGATACGCACGCGCAGAGGGAAAATACTCCCGTCTTTGCGGTAGTGTTCTGCCTCAAATACCGTTTCACCCTCTCGATTGACTTCCTGCAGGTATTTTTCAATCAGAACGGCAGAGGCAGGCACATCAAGATCTTTTAGCCGGAGGGTCATGAACTCATCCCGGGTGTAGCCATGCATCGCAAGCGTGCGCTCATTTGCATAAATGAACCGTCCGTTATAATCATGCATCGTGATTGCAGACGAGGCATGATCTACCATATGCCCGAGAATCCTGGTCTCCTCCTCCACTTCTCTTCGGTTGGTGATATCAATTATCACGGCGACAAAGACCGGAGGGGTGATCACCCGCGAGAGGTGGACATGGACCTCAACCGGATACTCAGAACCGTCCTTGCGGCGGTGTATGGTGGTGAAGCAGACACGATCCTTTGTTCCATGAAGCAGGGGTGAAACAAGTGCCCAAAAGGACTCGTACGCACATTCCGGCTTGAGATCAACCGGGGTAAGGGTCGAGAGCTCCTCCATCGAGTAGCCAAGGTTCTCCCGGCCACCCCGGTTCACCTGCACAAACCGGAGGGTGGCCGCATCAAAGATATAGAGCTCATTAAGGGAATCGTCCAGGATATTCCCCAATAACGAAAGACGATCCCGGGCCTCTTTGAGTTCTGTGATATCCATTTGGGAGGCCACTGACCGGCTGGTTCCCGGAATGAGACCTATCGTCATATAGATTTCACGCACATTTCCCAGGCGGTTTACCAACCGGAACTCATAGTGTTCCGGGGCACTCTTCGGGTCACGTCTGCGTGATCGGTGATATCCGGTTAACCGGACCAGGTCATCGGGATGTACAAACTGCGTCCATTCCATGCACCCCTCAATCTCATCCCGTCGATATCCCACAAGCTC